>JAHLLQ010000006.1:0-300000 GCA_020444065.1 bacterium
GCGGCCGCATGGTTCCCTCGGGAACCATGCCCCGGCGGAAGTCGGCCGGCTCGGGCACATCCCTGGTCGGCCCAAAACCGCGAAAAGCTAACATCCCCGCTGGTACAGAAAAGGGGAGAGCATCAAAACCGCGAAGGGCTAACATCCCCGCTGGTACAGAAAAGGGGAGAGCATCACCCCCGGACTGGCCGGGGGCACTCGAAGGGCTTTATTCTCAGGGTGATAATGGCGGTGGAGGAGGGATTCGAACCCCCGGTACCGTTGCCGGCACACCCGCTTTCGAGGCGGACAGCGCAAATGTGCCTGCTCTCCCCTGTTTTTCCTTGAGCACTCATCGCTGTTTTGACCTAATCGCGTGTTCGTTTCAAGTTTCCAGGCGTCTTGTTCAGAATGTGAGGGATGAGACGCGAGGTGCCGCCCACGACTCGGCGGGTGCGCCGATCTGTTGAGGCATCCTTGAGGAGGGGCCATCATGTTTCTATCACGTCGCTGTTCTTCATTCCTATTCATCTGCGTCTCCATTCTGATGGTTGCCGCGGGGGGAGTCGCTCAGCCGGATGACTGGACGAACCCTGCCCAGGACGCCAACGAACAGTGGCCCTCCTTTGATGAGTTCCACCGCATGTCCGACCATGACAAAGAGCAGGTCGAACTCTACTGGCTGATGAACGTTTATGAGAGTGATCCGAAGTGGGAAAGCAACTACCACTTCACCTCGACCGGCTATGCCGATGATGGCCTGTCCGATGTGCCGGGGTGGTTGCGCGACGCGGCATGGTCTTCTTCCGCTTCTGTGGATGCGGTTCTTTACGGGGAGGAAGTCGGAGAGTCCAAAATCTGGGGCAGCTGCGCGGAGACGGCCGAGCGTGTCGAGAGTGATCTCAAGCTGGCCCGCGAGACGTTTCTGGAGACCTACTACCCGCCCGAACCGCCGCCCGGCGCCTCCTACGTTCCGGACGACTACGCGGACCTGGTTTCGCAACCAGTCCGCAATCTGCAGTGGGACTTCACCAACAAACCAGAAAGCGTCAGCTTCACGGGACTGGAACCCGCCTGGGCAACGCATCAGAGCGTGAAAGTCTATCCTAAAGGCGCCGATGGCACTGATGAGGGCTACGTGTTCGATCCGTGGGCCACGGGCTACCCGGAAGTCCTGGCCCCCGAGGTCGCCCACAACCGAGCTTACGTGTATAGCGGCGAACCCATGACGCGGCCCCTGTCGCCCTGGGAAATGCCCCCTCCTCCCTGTGAGGATTGCCCCCCGGGGGATGATGGAACCGACGGAAAAACCGGCGGCGACGATCCTCCGTCGGACGACACAACACCCGCTCCTCCCGGTGGAAGCGGGGGAGACATCAACTGGCTCCCCCAGGAGCATGATCGCCCTCCCACGAACCGCGACACTCCCGATGACAACGTGGATGCCGCTCGTGGCTCTCTTGCCTCCGGCCACCGCGCCGGCGTACCCGAGGCCCGAGTGATCGCCTCCTGGGTGCGAACGGCTCGCTGGCGGCAGGACACACTCCTGGCGGACCAATGGGCGAGTGACGAGTTCCCCTTCCTCATCGGGAATGTAAATGACGCCCGGCTCTTCTTCGACCCCTGGCGACTCTTCTGCCTGGATCATGCCGGACTCGTCGCCCCGGGCGGTCTGGCGGGATCCATTCAGGACACGGTGGACATGATGCGGCGGACACCCCGCATCGCGGTTCTCGCCAACGGGTACTTCCGCGATATGGCAGGAATCCTTGCCGCCCAGAGAGTCCCTGTTACTTTGGTCCGCCCCCAGGATATTGCGGCGGAGGCGGAGAACTACTCCGTTCTGATCGTGCCTTCGGGCGGCTTCTCGGGACTGGACAACGCCGAGTTCTTCCGCCAGGCCCTGGACGACTATGTGAGTGCCGGCGGGACCCTGGCCGTCTTCTGCCAGGCGACCGGCGACCAGTACCTCGCTGCCCCGGGCACTGCGGGATTGCAGGCCGCCGGCTGGCAGGAAGACCAGACCTGTGTCCACAATTCCGCCGTCATTACCCAGAGCCACCCGATCCTGGCCGGGCAACACACTGTGACTCCCGATTTCAAGGTGGATGGCTACTTCTCGTCCTGGCCGGACCACATGACTCCCGTCCTCTATCGGACGCGTAATCCCGTGCCGATGGTTCTGGTCTACGATCACGGGGAGGGGCACGTTCTGCTCACGACGAGCTACGCGGACTGGGGCGGCGTCCGATCCGCCATCGGGCGCGACGACGCGAACCTGCTGCGCCACATCAGTCATTGGGGTCTTTGGGCGGGGACGGAGATGCCACTTGTAGGAGCCGGCCTCCCCATCAACTTGCCGGTCACTGTCACCAACTACACGCTCGAAGTGGGAACTCAGGCTACCTTCCGGGTTGTCGATTCCTCCGGGATGCAGACGGGCGAGCCGATCATCAGGGAGGTCCTCGTTCTGCCGGGGGAGACGACGCAGGTGAACATCGACGTCGTGGCTCCGGATACTCCCGGCATCTATGAAATCGACGCGGACTTGCTTGCCGGAGACTTGACGGTCCCGCAGATCAGCGCCGCCGTCTTTGCGGCGGTCCGGCAGTTCCCGATGAACAGCGGCGCCACGCAAATCCCCGAGATCACCGCGCTGCTGACCTCCGATCGCCAGACATACGCGCCTGACGAAGTGGCTGACGTCACCATGACGGTCTATAACCAGTCGGCTCAGGATCAGGTCGTCGAACTGACATTTCCCGGCTATTTCGGCCAGCAATCCGAAGTGCGTCCCGGGGTCACCGTCCCTGCTGGGGGGTCAGCCGCTGAGGTCTTCCAGCTGGAGATGAGCGGGCGGCCGAGCGACGCGTTCCGAGCCTATGGGACCGTGTACAGCTCCCCGGAGCATTCCGCCATCGCCAGAGTCTGGCGAGGCATCTGGGTCAATGAACCGGAACCGCGCGCGTCGGTGGAAGTCGTTCCCGGCGGGGACACGCCCGCTGCGGGGGCGACGGTCGCCTTCGAGTGCCTCATTCAGAAGGACTACTTCGAGTCCGACCAGGATGTCTGGGCGTTTGACTTCACTCTCACAGGCCCGGGCGGGGAAGTACTCCACCAGGAGAGTTTTGGTACCTCTCCCCAGCCGAGTTCCTTTGCCCACCTCGTAGAGTATTCTTTCCCGAACGATGCCCCCTTCGGACCGTATCGCGCCACGTGTCAGGGCCAGTTCGAAGGAGCCGCTGGCGGTGCCTCGGTCCTGCTGCTGCTGCGCCCCGGCGTCGCCGGTCTGCGCCCGGCCGACAACATCTGGACGACCGCCGCCGGCAGTACCAAGGAGTTCACTGCAAGCTTCGAGACCTTCGCCCCCGGTGGCCAGACCGGGACCTTGCGGCTGGAAGTTCCCAGTGTCGCCTTCGATCAAACAGAACCCTTCATGCTGGGCTCGCCCGGAGTGGCCGAAGTCAGCTTCGACGTTCCCTTCCCCCCGGCTACGGCTTCCGGCGAGCATACCGTGACACTCACCGCGGACGCCTCGGGACAGGATCCCCAGGCTGTCGATCTCACACTCTTCGTCCCCGCGGCGGCTATCGTTGCCGAGCTTAACACCGGTTCCGTTCTGGCTGGCGATCCAGTGCAGGTACTTCTAACCAACTACGGAGGCGCCTATTCTACCGGTTGGGAGTATGCCCTCACGCTCAAGGATGGCTTCAAAGACATCTCGGAAACCTCCGGGACGGTTTCCCTGGCACCGGGCGAATCCGCCACTGTCGCTGTCGACACGTTTGTCGACCTGCGCGGAGGAGCCTACGCGATGGCCGCCGCCGTCTCGGAGCCGGGAGAATCCCCCCGCCTGCAGAGGCTCCCCCTGGAGATCCAGGGAACCACGGCCTGGATCACCGCCGACACCGACCGGAAAGTCTACGCGACAACCGACAATCTCAGCCTCTCCTCCGAATTTGGCCTCACATCCGATCTACTCCCGGACGCGATGGTCGAATTCCAGATTCTCGAAGGCAACAACGCGCTGACCATCAAGGGAGAGACCGGAAGTTTCCGGAGCGACGCCACCCGGATCGCGACATCGACCGGGGGTATCATCGCGGTGTATGGCCCCGAAATGGGCCTCAAGATGATTCACCACTTCACCGGCGCCACCCAGGCCACTTGGGGGGATATACGCACCGGGGCAGATCCGGTTGAGTATGGCGATGTGGCGTTCGACAGCACCGGCCAACTCCTTTTCCTCGACGGACCGGCTGGACGCATCGAAACGTGGGACCTGGATCCTTCACCGGTTCTGGTTTCGGATTGGATGGTGCGTGATTCAGAGGGACTCCCTCGTGTCTCGATGGATGTCGGCCCCAATGACAACGTGTATGTGCTGCGCCACGAGGATGACTCGGGATCTCGGGCCGGAACTTCCTATGTGGAGTTGTACGATTCCGCGGGCACATTCCTGTCCCAGGCCGGCAGCTACGGGTCGAGCGATGGCCAGTTCCTCAGCCCCACACATGTTGTCGCGGATTCCGAGGGGTCCTTCTTCGTCGTCGATCCGGGGAACCACCGGGTCGTCCGCCTCGGGACTGATGGCGTCCTTCTGGCTTCCTATGACGTCGGAGAACTCGCGCCCGTTGGCGTCGCGTTTGATCCGAATTTCGTCCCGAATGGACGTGTTGCCGTGTTGACGGAGGACGACTACAGCGGTCCCAACTCCGAGGAGATCTACTTCTTCACAACGGATGGCGTGCCGGACGGAACCTATGGAGTCTATGTGACGAAGGGGCGCGACCTCGCCCAGGATCGCACAAACCCCGCGCGCTTTGTGGCTTTGGAAGCCCTGAATATCTATGGTGCGCGGATTAACGTTCTCGCTTTCGAAGGTTACACCGAGTGGACGATCCGTTCCTACTCTCGACCGGCGGGGATCGATCGCCTCTCTGACGGCCGCCTTGTGATTGCCGATCCAGGATCCTACTCCGTGTGGATGTACGACCCGGCATCCGGACTTTCACCCTTTGTCGTCCCGCAGGCCGAGCCCGCGCTCGGGAACTTCTCCCCTCAAGACCTCATCGTTGGCGAAGGAGACATCATCTATGCCATCGATGGTGGTGTCTATAACCAGTACCTGCGCGTCTTCGATGCCAATGGGGCGCTCGTCCAGACTCTTCCCGGCGAAGGTACCCCCTTCCCCGAGACGCCCGAGTTCCTTGACATGGACGGTTCCGGGAACCTGTATGTCTACTTCAATACTGATGGCCGTGTTGTGAAGATGGATCCGGAGGGGAACGAGCTCAGCTCTTTCTACGTCGCCGGATCCGAGCAGAGGCTGACCAACGTGGACGGTATGGCGGTCGATCCCCAGGGACGTGTCTGGCTCGCCTGGGACGATGACGTGACGCTCCGCAACATGGATGGCTCGGTCGTCGCTGAAGCTGGGAGTTTCACCTACGTGTACGGCCTCGATGTCGGGTCCGATGGCTTGCTGTACCTGTGGGATCTGCTTCAGCGAGGTTTTGTCATTGATGACTCCGGCGATGTGATCAGCAGTTTCGCGCCTTCTCCTCCGTCACTGGTTACCTGCATCCGTGCGATGGATTCGCACGTTTATTTCGGCCTCAACTCCGCCTGGGGGATTGGTTGGACCGGCGGCTCCATCCATCGCGACAGTGTCGTGCCCGACATCGCGCGCGGCCTCTCGGGGACTGCCGGACAGACCATTGCCCCGCCGGTCAGCTACCCGTACGAAGGAACCCTGGTGGCCTCGTTGAGCAACCGTTTCGGTCAAGTGCTGGCTAGCGGATCCAGTTCCTTCAGCGTGACGGACGACGCTGTCGCCGTCGCCGTCCTGGCGGATCGGGCGAACTACTCCAGTGGAGAACTCGGCCAGCTCCGGTGCCTTGTCGCCAATCAGACAGACCAGCCTCTCAACGATCAACTGGTCCTTGCGAAAGAGGATGGAGACGTCTTCTTCGAGCAGTCCCTCGAACTGGGACCCTCGGAGACCTTGTCCTTCGAGTATCCCTTTGAAACCTCCTCCTCGTCGTTCACGGCGACCCTGGACTTTGGTCCGTATCACGCCGAATCGCCCATCAATGTGGTAAGTGCCGCCGTGCAGATCCAGGCAGTTGTCCCAGAACGGGTCACGTGCGAGCCCTTCGACGTCCCTGTGACATTGACCAACCTGAGGAATTCCCCCGCTTCTGGGCGGCTGACTGTCTCCACGGCGGCCGGCTCACGTTGGGCCGATGTCGCGCTGGCTCCGAAGGAAAGCCAGACGCACAATATCTCAGCCTGGGTTACGGCCGACGATTCCGTCAGAATTGTTCTCTCGAGCGGCTTGCGGGGCTCGGCCAGCTATCCTGTCACCCTGGGGCCCGCGGTTACCATCGATGTGACGGCCGACGAGGTCTATCCGCTAGGCAACGTCACCGTTCCCTACATGATAACGAACGCTGGCGCGTTGGGTGCCTCCGTCCCCATCACGTTCTCTACACTGGACGAATCCACTGTTTTGGAGCATTTCGTGGATGCCGCTGAGCAGGTAGCCGGCAAAGTCGCTGTGACACTGCGGGAGCCGGTGACCGAGCTGTTCTGGCAATCTCCTTACGCCAGCGGCAGCGCCCTCCTCCGGGCCGGCGGTGCCAGCATGCAACTTGTGGGAGCACCCGAGTGGACACTCGAGCCGGGGGATTCCGACATCTCAGGCGGGGACGCCGTGACGGTCACCCTCCAGATCGAAAACCTCTCCGACTTCCCCGATTCGGCGGACCTGTGCCATGACGCAAAAGGTGTGTTCCGGGGCGAGAGCCAGCTCTTCCTCGAAGGCGGCGAGACGGGGACGGCACACTTCTCCTTCAAGATTCCCGATGACCTGCCGGCCGGAACGTATCCCCTGCTTGTCTCCGTCGACAGCCTGGTCTCGCCTTTCGAGTACGAGGTGGCCGGTCCGGCTTTCGGAGTCTCCGCGGCATTGGATGCGGGCTGTTATTCCAGTGGCGACTCAGCGGCGCTGGCCGTTCACCTGGACAGCAGTTCCGCCGATTTGAGCGGGATCGAGATCATGGTAACCGCCCCGGAATTCCAGGAAACGCGGCTGGTGGACCTGCCGAACGGCGTGGCGGTGGATGAAGAGTTCGCAATCCCTGTTCTCGCATCGGGCCTCGTGGTCGTTGATGTCTCGATGCCACAGCAAGGGCGCTCCGCCTGGATCGATATGCTGAATCTCAGCACATGCGGCGGGTTGCGCGTGACCGTGGATGAGGAGTCGTACCTGCGCGGAGAAGTAGTTGCCGTGACGGTTGTTACCGACGCCCCCACGACAGCCAGCCTTTCGGCCTTTGAGGCGAATGTCGACATGGTGTTCGACAGCGCAGGGACGCAGGAGTGGGCCTTCACCGTCCCCGATGTTCCCGCCGGGCGGTATACCGTTGACTACCTGATCGGAGCGGGGGAAACCCCCGGAGAAGTCTACTTCGATGTCGACGGCCCCGAACTGCGTGTCATCCGTGTCGCAGCGACTCCCTCCATTCCCGTGGGCACTTGTGACCTTGCGGTGTCTGTGACTGCCGTCCCTCATCTCGTTCAGGAGGGAACGGTCAACTTCGAAATCCGGGATGATCTCGGAGACATTCTGTCCCGCTGGGCGGAGCCATTTTCCGGCATGACCGAGGGAGCCGAAAGCACAATCTCCACACGCCGCCAGGTCGCCTTCCACTCCTCCGGTCTGCATGTTCTCACCTACGCTGCCTACGCCGACGATACCGACGGGGCAATCGCGACCGGCCAGGTCTTCTTCGACGCCTTCTCCGAAAGGCAACCTGAGGTCGTGGAAGTAAGCCCCCGAGAAGGATCTGAAGAAGTCCCGGTCGGCATGCCCGTCAGCATCCGCTTCAACCGGAGAATGGACGCCCCGTCCGTCGAAGCCGCCTTTGCGGCCCAACCGGCCTTCACTCCGCAGTTTGAATGGCCCGCGGCGAATGTTCTCGTTGTTCGCCCGGCCGACGGCAGGTTCCGTCCTCTGCAGGCTTACACCTGCACGATTGACACACAGGCGCGCGACCGCGAAGATCAGGCTCTGGCAACTCCGTTCTCCTGGTCGTTCACCGCCGGGACCGGCGTGACCGCCGCGACGATCAACGAAGTCCTGGAAGGCGAGCGAGAGGTGACCACAGAGGAAGTCCTCCTGATGGATCTCAACGGAGATGGCGTCATCGACGTCGCCGATATCATCCTGGCGATCACCATGGGGTTGTAGAGACGTCAAAGCCGGGCAGCGCGAGTCCCGGGAGTTCCTGGATGGAAGACTCAAGAGCCCGGCAGCGTGACATGGGGCGGCACCCTTCACGGGAGAATGCCCGCAAATTGCGCGGGCAGCATCCGGCTGCATACAACGGTTGAAAAGGGACCCGGAGGCGGGTGTGTGCGCCCAGCCGTATGACCTGCCCCCGAGAACGCTACCAGGTCGTATGTTAGGTTTTCGGGGCCTGTCGAGGGTGGCTGGGCGGCGGAACCGGGGTCGGGGGGGAGGTCAGCCAAAAGGATTCCTCTTCCCCTTCTGAATACGGGACCAGTCATCACATCCCCGCGCATCGAAGGGCAAGAAGAACGTCCTCTCGATACCCCCCTCTAATTCACGATTCGCATGGGATATATCGAGGGAAAGCACCCGCGGGGGGACGAAAGTCGTTCGGGTGCCTCCGCATTGCCCTCCCCCCTCGACGCTTCTGCTCCAGATGGGGAGCCCGAGGCGAGGATTCCTGTCCTTCCCAACTCCTGGAGGGAATCGCCATCCTGATGACTCAAAGCCACCAGTCGACCTGAGGAAGGGACCACAGCACCGCTCGCCTTGTGACCTTGCCATTCCCCCGTGGCCGCCCCCTTCCCTCCGAGTGTCCTGGCGTGGCAAGAACTCTGTCTTGGCGAAAGGGCACAAGGAAGTTGGTGCCCAATTGGTGCCCAAACTGTGGGCACCAATGTCCAATTCCGGTCCAAAGGGGAAATAAAAGCAAAGCCCCCGGACGGGCCGGGGGTACTCAAAGGGTACTGTTTTCAAAGGTTTAGTGGCGGAGAGAGGGGGATTCGAACCCCCGATAGAGTTGCCCCTATACACGCTTTCCAAGCGTGCGCCTTAAACCGCTCGGCCATCTCTCCGTAAGCGGGGCTATGGAAGTGGGCCATCGGGCCGGGCTGGGTCAATGACAAATTCGCCGAAAGTACGGATTTCACGGAGCTCACGGATAAGGGCACGCTCAACTGGGGGCGGTTATCGTTGCGTCCGGTCGGAGAGGCTGGAACCCTGACGGCCCTGATCTTGCCCGCAGGGCAAGGCCCGGCCTGGGAGCGGCCAGTCTGTGATGTCGAGCCACCATGTCATCTTGTGCTGCGATTGCGAGGGCACCCGCGAGCAAATCGAGCGCATCCGCGGAGCGATCGATGGCGCGGGCGTGCCGGCCAACTGGTTCTTCGTCGGCGAGACGACCCGGGCCTTCCCAGATCTGATCCGCTCAATCTCCGAATCGCACCAGGTCGAATCTCACACGGACACGCACCCAAATCTGCGCAAACTGCGAAAAGAGCGCCAGAGAATCGAGATCATGGCCGCTCGACGCGCCGTCGAGGATGTCATCGGCCGTCCAACACGCGGATTCCGCGCGCCGATGCATTGCTTCAATCGCAACACGGTGGAAATCCTGCACGAGGAAGGCTTCGCCTTCGACGCCAGCCGCTTGTACTTCCGTCTCAATATGGGCGAGTTGGAAGAACTCCACCCGACTTGGTTTCGAGAGTGGATGCCGCTCTATGAGATGATCCACCTGCGGCCCAAGACAGCGTTTCGGCTGTTCCGGCTGTTCACGCGGGTTCGCACGCTCAGCGTTCTGCCGGTCCATCCCCATTACGCCGGCAAGAGCGATGAGTTGGCCGCGGCATTCCGCTGGTTCCTTGACGACGCCCTTGCGCGCGGCGTGCGGTTCTGGTCCATTGATCGCTGGCTGGCAGTGAAGCGCGATGTTCCGCCGCCCGAGTGGATGTCTCCGCTCGAAGAACCTTTGAAGAGCAAGAGAACTCGCAGATGACGGCGAATCCTCGCGAATCGTACTGGGAAAAGAAAATCCAGCGCTGGGCCGAATCGTCCTACGAGGCCGAACGGCGCGGCGTGTTGGACAAGTTGCGCACGTCCATCGACGCTCGCAAAGAAACAGCGCTTCAAGTGATCGAGAAGCACGCCAACCGCGGCGGCAAGCTCCTGGATCTCGGATGTGGCGCCGGACAGTTTGCAATCGAGGCCGCTCGTCGCGGCCTCGTCGACCAGTCCATCGGTGTGGACTTCGCCCGTCCCGGCATCGAGGCCGCTCGCAAAATGGCCGAGGATCTCGATCTTTCAGAAGCAGTTCGATTCGAAGTCGCCTCGGTGCTGGATTTCCCAATCGATGACGACGTCACCATCGTGACGGGCCTGGGTTTGCTGGACTGGCTTCACCACGATGAGGTCCTGCGCCTGTTCGAACGCGTCCGCGGCCGCCACTTTGTCTTGTCGTATTCAGAGCAGGACAATTCACTCGCCGAGATCGTGCATCGACTGTGGCTTTGCGAACGCCTGCGCTGGTTCGGCGGTGGTGTGCGGGCGTACCATCACAAGCGCACCTTTATCGAGAATGCAGCGCACCAGCAGGCCGGCGCCGACAAGGTCTCATTCGTGAAGAACCGGGAAATGCGCTTCGGAACTCTGGCGCACAATCTTGGGTGACTAAGCGCGTGGAATTGATGCAAAGCTCTCTCTAGGCCAACACATGAAATCCTCCACCGATCAGGCGCGCGCTTTTTTTGACGCCGAGGCAGAGCAGTACACGCTCCGCAGCGACACGGGCTTCTGGCGTTGGTGGCGTCGGCGCGAGCGCGCAGCGATCTGGCGTTTGCTCCGGCCGCGCGCGGGCGAACGAGTGCTTGATGCAGGTTGCGGAACGGGGTACTACGCGCGAGCGCTGCGCGATGCAGGGGCAAAAGTCTTCGCCGTGGACTTCGCACCGGCCATGGCGCGAGCAGTTTCCGAAGGGCTCTCCATCCCCGCGCTTGCCGTCGATCTGCAGCGCCCCTTCACCCGCCCTGTCTTCGACGCTGTGCTTTGCGCGGGAGCTCTCGAATTCTGCAGCGATCCGGAGGCCGCCATGCGCCACATGGCCGGTGCCCTCTCCCCCACTCCCGGGTCGCGACTTGTCGCGATGTTGCCCGCGGCGGGACTGTCCGGCTGGCTCTACAGCAGATACCACAGGCGCCACGGCCTGCAGTTGCAGCTCTTCCCCCCGGATCGCATTCGACAAATGGCGTGGCAGGCTGGGCTTCGCGTTGACGAAGCAGGCACGATCGGGTTCAACTACGTCGTTCGGTTCCGCCCGATCGGACTAGTCGGAACTCGAAACGAGAGGCAATGAAGAAATTCCTCTTCTGCATCGTCGGCGTCGGCGCCGGCAACACGACGCGCAACCTCGCGATCATCGAGGAGTTGCGCGCGATGGGGGACTGCGAGGTTCGCCTGGCGGCGCAGGGAAACGCCCTGAAGCTCCTCCGAGATCGATTCCGTACCTACCCGCTGGAAACTGTCGAGTACACTTCCGGCGGAGATTTCAACGCCGCCGACATCCTGCGCAGTAACTTGAACTTCCCCGCCCGATTTGTGGGAAACATGCGCGAGATCGCGCGCATTCTGCGCGAATACCAGCCCGATCTGGTTGTCGCCGACTCGGACTTCTACTGCTTGCGTCCGGCTCGGAAGTTGGGGTTCGGCCTGGTCTCGATCAATAACTCGCCGTGGGTTGTCGAAGGCATCCGCCGCATGGGCGGCGTGCCAAGGGACTGTCGATTCTCCTACCAGTTCATTGAGAAGACCGACTACTGGCTGCAGCGCCGTTACCCGCAGCGGGTCCTCTGCCCCGTTCTGCGCGCGCTGAAGGGCCTGCCCGGCAAGTACCACCAGGTGCCGCCATTCGTCCGACCGGAAATCCAAGCGTCCACGTCGCCCGGCGATGAAGTCGTCGTTCTCACGGGCGGCTCCGGCATCGGGACCGCGGACATCGATCTGCGCGCGTTGAAGGGGCAGAAGATCACCGTCTTGGGCGCTCAGCTCGAGAAGGTCCCCGATGGGACCAACCAGCCGGGGTTTACACTGGATGTCACCGAGCACCTCCGCCGGGCGAAGGTCCTGGTCGTGCAGGGAGGATTCAGCTCCGTCAGCGAAGCCGTCGCGCTGCGCATCCCGACCGTTGTGGTGCCGATCAGTCGGCACGCCGAGCAGTGGTCAAACGCTCGTCACATCGAGGAGCTCGGCCTCGGCCTGATGTGCCGCGAGGGGGCGAAGACCGGCGCCACCGTGAAGCGCATCCTCGACGACTACCCGCGTTATTGGGAACAGGCTCAGGCCCTTCGTGTCCCGACCGACGGGCACAAGAAGGCCGCGGAACTCCTCTGGCGCTGGGTAAATCTGCTGTAGAAAATGCAGCGATCGGAATGGACTCGGCAACTTCGCCAGGGCGGCACTTTTCTCGCTCCGCTTCCGAAGTGACTCCTTGACCGACGGCCCTCCGGGCCATCAGGCTCTTGCGTCTTCGAGGACGAGAGGGAGCCGAGCGGGGAGGATATTCCGCGCACAAACCGAACAAAACAGGAAAGAGGATCATGGCGACATTCGACAAGCTGACGCCCCCGACAACGGGCGAGAAAATCACTGCCGACGCGAAGGGACACCTGACTGTCCCCGACAATCCGATCATCCCCCGCATCGAAGGCGATGGGATCGGCCCCGACATTTCCAAGGCCATGACGCGCATCGTCGATGCGGCCGTCGAGAAGGCATACGGCGGAAAGAAGAAGATCGTCTGGTTCGACATCTACGCCGGCGACGCCTCGCAGGAGAAGTATGGCGAGTGGCTGCCGGACGACACGATCAAGGCCATCAAGGAATACCTGGTCGCAATCAAGGGCCCACTGACGACTCCGGTCGGCGGCGGCATCCGCAGCCTGAACGTGGCGCTGCGCCAGATTCTCGACCTCTACTCTTGCGTGCGCCCGGTGCGTTGGTTCCGCGGCGTTCCGTCGCCCGTCAACCGTCCGGACCTTCTGGACGTGGTGATCTTCCGTGAGAACACCGAAGACATCTACAAGGGCATCGAGTTCAAAGAAGGCACACCCGAGGCCAAGAAGATGATCGGCCTGCTGAAAGATGAATTCGGCAAGGAAGTCAACGCAGACAGCGGCATCGGCATCAAGCCGATCTCGATCAGCGGCTCGAAGCGTCTCGTTCGCATGGCGATCGAATACGCCATCGCGAAGAAGAAGCCCAGCGTGACCCTGGTTCACAAGGGCAACATCATGAAGTTCACCGAAGGCGCTTTCAAGGAATGGGGCTACGAAGTTGCTACGCAGGAATACCGCGAGCACATCGTGACCGAAGACGAACTCTGGGGCGAGCACGACGGCAAGATGCCCGAGGGCAAGATTCTCGTGAAGGACCGCATCTGCGACGCGATGTTCCAGCAGCTTCTTCTGCGCCCGGACGAGTACAGCGTGATCGCTACGATGAACCTGAACGGCGATTACCTGAGCGACGCCTGCGCCGCGCAAGTCGGCGGCCTCGGCATGGCCCCCGGCGCGAACATCGGCAATCCGTACGCCGTATTCGAAGCGACCCACGGCACCGCACCGAAGTACGCCGGCAAGGACATGGTCAACCCCGGCTCGCTTGCCCTCAGCGCTGTCATGATGCTCGAGCACCTCGGCTGGGACGAAGCTGCCAACCTGATCATCCATGGCATCGAGCAGGCCATCGAAGCCAAGACGGTGACCTACGACCTCGAGCGCCAGATGGAAGGCGCCACCAAGGTCAGCACCTCCGAATTCGCCACCAAGGTGATCGAGAAGTTCTAATCGATCCGGCCAAAAGCCACGATACACCTCAACACCCCCGGGATTTCTCGGGGGTGTTTCTTATGTAAGAGAAACAGCACGAAGCCCTCTTGCACGGCGCACGCTGAGAATTCACCTTGGCGCCTCGGCCTGTTGGGGAATACCCAGAATTCTTACTCCATCCCCTTCAGGAGGCCTTCGTATGGCACCCCAGGCAGTCGCGACTGTGCAGCCACAGCGCCAGTTTCTGATGAATGTTCTCAAGGACTTCAAAGAAGAGCACGAGAACTTCAAACCGACGGACGACATGATGACGGTCGCGCAGCAGATTCGTCATATCGCGCGCGTCACGGATTGGTTCCGCGAGGCGGGATTCGGGGCGGGGTTCAACATGGATTTCGAGGCGGAGATGGCCGAGATGGTGAAGCCGGTCACACTGGCGCAGGCGATGGCGGAGTTGAACGAAGCTTTCGATCGCTTCATGGAAGTCGCGGAGAAGGCAACCGAGGCGGAGATCTTCGCGCCGTTGCCCCCGAACCCGATCCTGGGCGAGGCACCGCGCATCGTCATCTTCTCGGCCAACGCCGACCACGTCGCGCACCACCGCGGCGCGCTGACGGTTTATCAGCGATTGCTCGGGATGACTCCGCGCATGGCCTACGACGGCTGACGGTTACTTTTTCTTTTCGGACGACGGCACCGCGTCCAGGCGAAGTCGCGCAGGGCGTGCGGAGGGCGGAAGCTGCAGCAGAAAGACGACCGCATCGCCGATGGCTCCGGCCTTCAGCACCTTCGGATCCATCGGCGCCGGTTGGGCTTCCGTCGGATCGGTACGCTGGAAATTGTCCAGCTCGATGATGCCGTGCCATGCCTCGGGATGAACCGGATCGCACGTGCCGTTCGCCACAGGCCACAGCGTCAACATGCGGAGCGGCCCACGGCCACCCAGTAGTTCAAAGCAGACCTGATCCGCCTTGCGTGCTAGAGCCGCGGCTGCTTCGGCATCGCCATCATGAACCAAAGCCAGGGCGTTCACGACCAGATGCACATGGCCGGCCATGTCGCGCGTCGTGCGCAACACATCCTGCCACTTCTCCGAATCCGCCGGCAAAACGACTTCCGTGACATCGCCGCCCTTCTGGGTCAACTGATCCGCCAGGGTATCCAGCCGGGCTTCGTTCTGCGCGGCCAGCCACACGCGGCACCGCGCGCGAGACAACTGCTGTGCGCACGTCCGCCCCGGGGCTGATTCCACCCCCAGCACCAGCACATTGCGTCCTTCGATCGTCGATTTTGCCATTTTCGGTCGTCTCCCGTGGGATGCAACGGGCAATCCCCGCCGCGAGGCCCGAGTTGGCGGAATGGCGGCCCTGCACGCAAGGGGAATGCGGCTCGTCACTCGCCACTTGCTCCGCCCCGCCCCCTCCCGCACCATATTCGCGATTCTCGGACTCCCGCAGAAAGGCCCTGCAATGCGCAATCTGTCCATCGAAGAACTGACCGCCCGGGCGGAAATCCTGATCGAAGCCATGCCGTACATCAGCCAGTTCCGCGGCTCGATTGCCGTGATCAAGTACGGCGGTGCGGCCATGGTGGAGGAAGAACTGAAGAAAGCCGTGATCCAGGACATTGCCCTGATGCAGACCGTCGGGATTCACCCGGTCGTCGTCCACGGGGGCGGGAAGGAAATCACCGCGCTGCTCTCCCAGATGGGCGCGCAGACGCAGTTCATCGACGGCCAGCGCGTGACAGACGCCCAGGCGCTGGACGCCGCCGAAATGGTCCTGGCCGGGCGCATCTCGGGCGAGATCGTGGCCGGCCTGAACGCCGCGGGGGCGCGTGCCGTCGGCGTTTCGGGCAAGGACGGCGGGTTACTGCGGGCTCGCAAGCACCAGCCGGGCGGCACGGATCTGGGCTTCGTCGGCGAGGTCGAAGAAGTCCACCCCGAAGTCATCGAAGTCCTCTCCTCCAGCAATTTCATTCCGGTTGTGTCGCCGATCGGTGCGGACGCCGAAGGCCAGACTTACAACATCAACGCAGACACGGCGGCCTTGGAAATCGCGAAGGCGATCAAGGCGCGAAAGCTGATTTTCGTCAGCGACATTCCCGGCGTGATGCGCGATCCGAGCGATCCCAAGTCAGTCATCGGGACGATCCGCCGCGGCGAGGTGGAGTCCATGATCAGCGACGGAACGCTGTCCGGTGGGATGATTCCGAAGATTCGCGCGGCTTCCGGTGCGCTCGACATCTGTCGGAAAGTCCACATCCTCGATGGACGCCGCCCGCACGGATTGTTATTGGAGCTCTTTACGAACGAAGGAATCGGAACGCAAATCGTCCGCTGACAGGTAGACGATGCGAGAACGACTGCAAGCATATTGGATTCGCGTTGGTCGGTTCATTCGCTCCGACCAGGTGCTGATTCTCGTGATGGCAGCGGTCGTTGGTGTCCTCTCTGCATACGGTGCAATTCTCTTTCGCTGGCTGATTCACTGGAGCCAGTTCGCCTTCTTCCAGTCCAGCAACGTCGACCTCGCCTACCTCGAAACCCTGCCGTGGTATTGGAAGTTGCTCGCCCCAGCCTTAGGTGGCCTGCTCGTGGCGGCCGTGGTCGTCAAGTGGTCCCCCGAATCAAAAGGCAGCGGAATTCCCGAGGTCATCGAGTCCGTTGCCCTTCGCGGCGGCGCCGTACGCAAACGCGTTGCACCTCTGAAGGCCGTCGCCGCGGCAATCTGCATCGGCAGTGGTGGCTCGGCCGGCCGTGAAGGCCCCGTCGTGCACATTGGTGCTGCTGTGGGTTCCTGGATCGCCCAATCGCTGCGGGTCTCCGTGAAGCAGATGCGCACGCTCGTTGGCTGCGGCGTGGCGGGCGGTATTGCTGCCACGTTTAACACGCCATTCGCCGGCGCTCTGTTCGCCGTCGAGGTCGTCCTCGGCGACTTCGGCACGGCAAAGATCAGCCCGATCGTTATTGCCTCCGTCGTCGCCACCGTGATCAGCCGTCATTACATTGGCGACTTCCCACAGATCACGGTACCTCCCTTTCACGAAGACATCAATCTGATCACGATCATCCCCTATTTCATCGTTGGTATCGGCAGCGCTTTCGTCTCGGCCGGCTTCATCAAGTCACTCGGTTGGGGCTGGAAGTTGGCCGATCGGTGGAAGTTCAGCCCGTTCCTGCTGCCCGCAATCGGCGGTCTTCTCGTCGGAACAATCGGCATCTTCGTGCCGGACGTGTTTGGTGTCGGTTACGATACGATCAACGCCGTACTCGAAAACCAGATCGGTCTCGGGATGCTGATCCTCATTCTCTTGCTGAAGGTCTTCGCGACATCCGCAACTCTGACATCCGGCGGATCGGGCGGTGTGTTTGCTCCGTCCCTTGTGATCGGTGCGCTGCTGGGTGGGATTGTCGGCGTCATCACGATGCGGATCGCGCCCGGGTGGGTACAATCGCCACACGCATTGGCGCTCGTTGGGATGGGCGCTCTCGTTGCCGGCACAACGCGCGCACCGATCTCGGCCGTGCTCGTCATCTTCGAAATGTCCTACGAATACAGCGTCATTCTCCCGCTGATGGCCGCCTGCATTCCCAGCGTTCTCATCTCTGCCTGGCTGCATCGGGATTCGATCTACATCGCAAAGCTGACGCACAAGGGCGTGAGCCTGAAAGCCCGCGGCGATGTCAATCTGCTGAAGGGCCTCCAGGTCGGCGACGTGGTACAACCTCGAGTCGAATCGATCAATGCCGGCGCGCCGCTGACGGAAGTGCTCGAACGATTCATGGAAACGCGTTTCCCGATCATGTGGATGGTCGATGGCAACGGCAAACTCCTCGGCGTTTTGGAATCGAAGAACCTGGAGATCGCGATCCTCGAAAGGGAATCATTGTTGGAACTTATCGTCGCTCAGGATATTGCCGTGCCCGTCGAGGCGCCCATTCATCCAAAGGATGATCTAAGTTTCGCAATGAAGCTCTTCGCCGACGTGCCGTTCGAGGTCCTTCCAGTCGTCGACAAGGCGGATGGACATTTGCTCGGCGATCTACTGCGCAGCGATGTCATCGATGCCTACAATCGCGAGCTTGCGATGCGCGACTCGATGGCCACTACGGTCGATGCGATCAATGTGGCGGACCGGCTCGGCCATGTCGACATCGGTGACGGCTATGCCCTGATCGAGTACGAGGTACCCGTCCACCTAGTTGGCAAGACGCTGGTGGAAATCGACCTTCGCAAGAAGGCGGAGGCTCAATGCGTTCTGATCAAGCGCCACAAGCAGCGACTCGTTCCGCGCCCGGACACGGTCTTCCAGGCCGGCGATGCGCTTCTGCTGGCCGGCGACCCGCGCAAGATGAACGAACGACTCAGGAAGCTGTAGGAGCCTATTCTTGACGAGAGCCGCCGCCAAATCGCGCGTCTTGCGATCGAAGGTTCGCGCCTTCATCACGCATCCGATCACGGATAACGTGGTTGCCTTCCTGATTGTCGCGTCGGTCGCGCTGCTCTTTGCCGAGCTCTTCATCGCCGGCTACCAAATGGTCCACCTTGCGGGCGATATCATCACCGCGCTCTTCGTGATCGAACTCTCCATGCGGTTCTATTCCGCCTCGTCGAAGCGTTCCTTCTTCCGCCTGTACTGGCTCGACATCATCTCGGTGCTTCCACTTCTGCGGCCGTGGCGACTTCTTCGACTGTTCCGATTACTGAGGCTCTTCCGCGTCGGCCCGCTCTTGATGCGCAGCAATCGACGCATGGCCAGCGTTCTTCGCCAGGTTGTCGGCGAGCAGCTTCAGATCGTCATGCTCATTCTCGTTACTGTCGTCGGTGTCGCATTGGGTTTGCGTGGCGTCGAATCCGCCAATCCCGCCTTCGACAGCTTTGGCGAAACGCTTTGGTGGTCGATCTTCTCGATCATTGCCGGCGAACCGGGGGGAGAAATCCCGTCCACGTTCGCAGGCAAACTGCTGACCGTGATCATCATGGCGGCAGGGCTGACTGTTTTTGCACTCTTCACTGGTACGGTCTCCGCCGTGATGGCGGATCGATTCCGAACAGGCCTAAGGAGCAATCTGATGAACCTGGACGATCTGAAGGATCATGTGATCATCTGCGGATGGAATCGTTCCGCGCGCACTCTGCTGGAAGAACTCCGAAGCCCCCGCGGCGGCAAGGCGCGAAGCATTATTATCCTCGCAGAGCAGAAGCCCACTCTCAGCGAGGCTCACGAGAACGACCCCAGCATCTTCTTCATCGAAGGCGATTACACGCGCACGGACGTCCTCGAAAAGGCCGGCGTCGAGCGGGCCTCCCGCGCGATCCTCCTGGCGGACAAATCCATCGCCACGCGCTCCGACCAGGACCGCGATGCCCGGACGATTCTGGCTGCGATGATGATCGAGAAGGTTTCGCCCGGGATCTTCACATGCGCTGAGCTGCTCTCGCGCGACAACATTCAGCACCTTCTCCTGGCCGGAATTGAAGAAGTCGTCATCGCCGACGACTACAGCGGCACACTGCTGGCCGCCAGTTCCCGCATTCGCGGCGTGACAGAGATCGCCGACGAGATCTTCAGCAGCCAGTACGGGAATCAGTTCTACAAGCGCGAAATCCCCTCGGCCTGGATCGACAAGTCGTTCCTGGAGGTCCAGAAGCTCGTCAAAGAGCAATACGACGCCCTGGCCGTGGCGGTGGAGCGCGCGGGCGGTTCGGGCCTGGAGGCCAATCTGCCGGGCGAGACGACCCTGCGGCACCGCACGGTGACCAATCCCCCAGCGGACTTCCGGCTGCACACCGGCGATTGGCTGATCACGATCGCGACGGAGGAGCCGAAGTGGTGAGGCAATCCACCTCGCCTTCGCCGAAACTTCGCCCTTGAGCGTCTGCGCCCCCGGTGCTACATCCGGCTCCAGTTGCGTGCCGAAAGGATGTCCCCGTGAGCGTCGACGCCTCTGCCAGCCGATCCAATGACAAGCGCCCTATCGAGGCACTGATCGAGGAGTTTCTCCACCACCCCTCCGTCCGGCGGAATATTGCCCACGTGGAGCGCGTGCCCGCTCGCCCGGCGCGCACGGCGCCGTGGCCCGAGGCCGTCTCGCAGCCACTGCGCGATGCCTTGCTCGCCCGCGGGATCGCCCAGCCCTACACGCACCAGGCGCAGGTGATTGAGAACGCCATGGCAGGAAAGAACTCTGTCGTTGTCACGCCGACCGCGTCCGGCAAGACGGTCTGCTACAACGTGCCCGTCCTGCAGAGCATCCTCGACGACACGAACGCCCGCGCCCTCTACTTCTACCCCACCAAGGCTCTCAGTCACGACCAGTACCGAGAGCTCTACGAACTCTCGCAGGCCTGCGGGAAAGATATTCGCGTCTACACGTATGACGGCGACACGCCGCCGGCCACTCGACGATCGCTGCGCAACGCCGGGCACATCGTGATGACGAATCCGGACATGCTGCACAGCGGCATTCTCCCCCACCACACGAATTGGATTCAGCTATTCGAAAACCTGCGCTACGTCGTCATCGACGAGTTGCACCAGTACCGGGGCGTCTTCGGCAGCCACCTGGCCAACGTGATGCGCCGCCTGAATCGCATCTGTGATTTCTACGGCTCGAAGCCGACCTTCATCTGCTCCTCAGCAACGATTGCCAACCCAGCGGAACTGGCGACGCAACTCACGCAGAAGGACTTCGCGCTGGTCGACGATTCCGGCGCGCCGACTGGCGAACGCGTCTTTGTTTTCTACAACCCGCCGGTCGTGAACAAGGAACTCAACATCCGCAAGTCCGTTCGGACAGAGGCCAGTCGCCTCGCTTCGCGCTTCATTGCGCGCGGGCACCAGACGATTGTCTTCGGATCGTCGCGCAACATGGTGGAGGTCATCACGACCTACCTGAAGCGCACGATGTCTCGCATGCACCGCGATCCCGACAGAATCGCCGGCTATCGTTCGGGCTACTTGCCCCTCGAACGACGCCGCATCGAGCAGGGCTTGAAGAACGGTCACTTGCTCGGTGTTGTGTCGACGAACGCTCTTGAATTGGGGATCGACATCGGTGGGCTTGACGTCTCAATCATGGCCGGCTATCCGGGAACGATCGCCAGCGCCTGGCAACAAGCCGGCCGCGCCGGTCGAAAGGCCAGCACAGCCCTCTCCATCTACGTCGGCGGCAATTCCCCGATCGACCAGTTCCTGATGACGCATCCGGAGTTCTTCTTCGGGCGCTCGCCGGAGCAGGGCATCATCAATCCGGACAACCTGACGATCCTCGCGTCGCACTTGAAATGCGGTTCGTTCGAGCTCCCGTTCGAGCGCACCGAAGCCTTCGGCGGTACGGATCCAAAGCCGATCCTGCAGTACTTGGAAGATCAGCACGTGCTGCGCCACAGCGGAAACCGCTGGCACTACTCGGAGGACGCGTACCCGGCCGAAAACGTCAGCCTGCGGACAGGCGCGAACCAGAACTTCATTATTCTTGATACGGGCAACAACAACGAGGTTCTCGGCGAGGTCGACTACAACGCCGCGCCATTTCTGATTCACGATCACGCGATCTACATTCACAATGCCGTGACGTACTACGTCGAGAAGTTGGAATGGGATCGCCGCACCTGCTATGTGCGCCAGCGCCGCGTCGATTATTACACCGACGCCGAGGCGAGTTCGAACATCCAAGTGCTTTCCGTTGATGAAGAACTCATGGTCTCTGAATCAAATAAGGTGCTCGAGGCAAAGCGCTTTGGCGACATCAGCGTCGCGACCGTGATCGCGCGTTTCAAGAAGGTGAAGTTCGAGACACACGAATCGATCGGTTATGGCCCAGTCAGCGTTCCACAACTCGAGATCCAAACCGAAGCAATGTGGTTCACATTCCGTCCGACGCTGCGTGCAGAACTGA
Source organism: bacterium (assembly GCA_020444065.1). Lineage (NCBI taxonomy): Bacteria > bacterium. The sequence continues at coordinate 21,782 of JAHLLQ010000006.1, forward strand.
AGAAGCGCGGCCACGATATCGCCGCCGGGCTCAAGGGCCTGGCACATCTGCTGCGCAACACCGTCCCCATCTACGTGATGTGCGATCCGCGCGACATCGGTGTGACCGCAATGGTGCGAGCCCCGTACGATCAATTGCCGACGATCTACATCTGGGATCGATTCGCAGGCGGGATCGGCCTGGCGCGCAGACTCTTCACAATGGAAACGAAAGTGCTGAAGGCCGCCCGCGAGATGCTGAACGGCTGCACCTGCCAGGGCGGCTGCCCATCGTGCGTCGGTCCAATTCTCGAAGCAGGCGAAGGCGCACGCGAAGTGGCAGGCGTATTGCTCGAAGAATTGCTTTCGGAACGCTGAAGTCTCGCTCAACACCACACAAGGATTCACAAATGCGCAGTGAGAAATTCTCCGTCCCCATTTCCGGTGAAGGCTCCGTGCTGGTTCGTGCCGCGGTCGCCGAAGGAACGCCGCTGTTTCTGATGCATGGCGGCCCGGGAGGGACGGACTATCTGTTCCCATACTTCGCCGTGCGGGCTGCCGAAGCGGGATACCGCGCCATCGGTATCTGCCAGCGCGGCACTCCGGGCTCGCCGAGCGATGGCCCCTTCACGGCCGATGCCAATATCGAAGACATGGAGGCCGTGCGCCAGTATCTCGGAGCAGAGCGAATCGGCGTGCTCGGACATTCCTGGGGTGGTGTGCTCTCCACCTTCTATTCCTCGCGCCACCCGGAACGCGTGGAACGCCTCACACTCATCTGCCCGATCGGTCCGCGAAAAGGCTGGCTCGTAGGATTCCGCAAACGCGTCGAACAACGCCTCTCCGCCGCGGAAAGCGCTCGCGTGCGCCAGTTGAAGGAGCAGGCGGATGCGGCCCCGACACCCGAAGAACGCGGACGCCTGATGGCCGAGCGTTCCAATATCATGGTGCACACCTACTACGCGCCACTTCACCGCGAAGGGAAACCCGGGCTCGCGAATCTGACATGGGAAGTCTATGAATCGGTGATGGCGTCGGTCGAAGATTGGTACAACAACACCGATTGGGAACTCGGATTGGATGGACTCGACTGCCCGATCACAATCATCCACGGCGAACAGGATGTGGTCCCGCCATCCGTGCCACGCGACTACGCGAACCTGTTCCCCACCGCACATTTCATCGCTATGAAGACTGCGGGGCATTTCCCCTGGCTGGAAGAACCGGAGGAGTTCAACGCGCACCTTGAGGTCGCATTGGCGGACTGAAGCGGAGGCGCGTCACTCCCAAGACCACGAAGTCAACTCGCACGTGCCGTCCAGCTTCTTCCAGACGATCGCAGACGCAGTCCTCTCCTTGCCGGAATCCTCCACTCGCAGAGTCAGCCGATAGTTGACCCCGGCCACAACTTGCATCTGGGCCGCCAGAACTTCCTGGAATTCCAACGCCTCTCCCGATTCCTCTGCGCGAAGAGAAACCGCCTTCGTGGCAACCTCTTCCACTTCAGCGTTAATGACATCAGCCTTCGACCACGCACCCACCATCTGAGTGGCAGGCTCCTCTGTCGCTGACCTCTCTGTGCGACATCCGCCCAGAAGCGCAACTGCGCCAACCAATAGCACAATTCCCACAAATCGATTCATCTCGCTGATCCTCCAAGGCCCAGAATCGCCGCAGACTATCCAGGTCAATTCCCCACGCCCGTGCCCGTGGAATCAACGGCATTCATCGCGCAAATGGGCGGGACCTTGATTTTGATCTCACTCAGCGACATTGCAGTGCGGGAATATTCGGGACGGAGAGGTGAACTGCTGGCAACCGACGTTCGAGTTGACCCGCCCATCTCTTTGATTTTAGCTGTATATGCGCTCACCAGTATCCACTGTTTTCTCACGGGGAGGATCTCAGTCTACTCTGTATGAGTGAGCATTACCAACGGAGGAAGGGAACCATGAAGCACATTCTGTGCGCTATTCTTGGAAGTGTTCTGCTGTGTCTGCTGGTCTCGCCGAGCTACGCCGATGTCGGCGATGCCGTCGACAACACCGATCTCGTTTGGGGAGACAGCGTCGCCTCGATCTCGCCCTGGTTTTCCCAAACCGCCTACACGCACGATGGCGTGGATGCCGCTCGCAGTGGCGCAGTCGGCAACGTCCAGCAATCCGATCTCACGACTGTGGTACAAGGTCCCGGAACCTTGAGTTTCTGGTGGAAGGTTTCTTCCCAGAACGATTCGGGAGCCGGCCGGTACGATATTCTGTACTTCTGGTACGACAATTCCGTCGGCATGACAATGATCTTCGGCGATGTGGACTGGGAACAGAAGGTCATCGAGATCCCTGAAGGGACGCACACGCTGAACTGGAGCTACGCCAAAGACATCGGCGGCTCCGCAGGTCTCGATGCCGCATTTCTCGATCAGGTCACCTGGTCGACCGGAGGATCGGACACCACGCCTCCGGAGAACGTCTCCGGCTTCAACGCGCAACCCGGCGATGGCCAAGTGACTCTTCTCTGGACCAATCCCGTAGACGATTTTGCCGGCACAAGAATTCAGCGCCGCACGGATGATTTCCCAGCAGACGAGAATGATGGTGACAATATCTACGACGGCACGGGGACGCAGTACGTCGATTCGGGCCTTGTGAATGGCACGACCTTCTACTACACGGCATTCAGTTACGACGGCGTGCCGAACTATGCGGGTGGCGTTCAGGCCAGCGCTTCTCCACGAGTTCCGCCGACTCCGGTCCCAGGAGATGTCGTGACTTCCATCTGGAGCAAAGTGTTCGATGGAGGAGGCGGCGACGATCACGGACGAAGTCTAGCCATCGACAGCCAGGGCAACCTCATCGTCGGTGGGCAATTGAAACAGGAGTTCTCTGCATCTGGCATTGATGCTTATGCCGCCAAATACGACCCGACGGGTGAGAATGTCCTTTGGTCGAATACCTACACGACCGGCGTCAATTCTGACCAGGAATTGTACCGCGGAGTTTGCGTGGACAGTCATGACAACATGATCCTGGTCGGCCAGAAAGCGGCTTCTGAAGCAGCCCTCCTGATTAGGAAGTTTTCAGCCGATGGCCAGACCTTGCTTTGGGAGCACGACTACGCAGTCGGGGCCTGGAATTATGGGCGAGGCGTGGCTGTTGATGGAAGCGACAACATCTATGTCTGCGGATACGAGTTCGGCGGTTGGGATGATCGGAGGGGACAATGGGTCATTCTGAAATACGATCCGGATGGAAATCTCGCTACGGGATTCCCGATGCACTACAACTACTCGACGGAATTCGATTACAAGGACATCGCGCTCGACATCGCAGTCGATACGGCAGGCAACATGACAGTCGTCGGCTATCGCGGCAATGTGCCGGCCGAAAATCTTGACTGGCACGTCCGGAAGTACAGCGCCGCCGGGACCCTGATGTGGGAAAGCACGTATGCTCCGAATCCAAACACGGGAGACGATATCGCGTGGGCGGTGGTTCTTGACGAGGCGGGCGACGCCTATGTTTCCGGCTATACCCATAACGGGAACGATCTGGACATACTGGTCATGAAATACGCGTCCGGAGATGGAAAATCCCCTGGCCGCGAAGCCTCTCCACTCTGGACCAAGACGATTGCCCATCCAGCCGCTAAGACCGACCAGTCCCTCACTCTCGCGCTGGTAAGCGAAGAGACTCTGCTGGTCGGAGGGTACATCACAGATGAGAACGACGTGGCGCAGTCGGCGCTTTACCGCTTTGATACCGTCGAAGGCATTCTGCTTGGCGAACAGGTCATGGACCTGACGGTTCCCAATCTCATTCGTTGGCTTGACTACCGCGATGGGATCCTCGGGACGGCAGGATCTTTCGGCAACGGAACAGACTACGACATTCTGATTTCAACCTCTACTCTCAGAGAGCCTCCCGTGAGCGGATGGATGATGAAGTAGCACTACCCGAAAACCAAAGACGTTCGCTGGCGGCCTCAACAGGGGCCGCCAGCTTCATGAGGAGTATCCATTGCGCGCATGGGACGAGGTTGCGACGATATTGACGCATTCGGGAAGATGCGCCGCCGGCGCGCGAAGGAGAGAAACAGGATGTCTGCAGCCTCGCCAACGATAGTGCGCAGTCTCCTCGCGCTTCCCGCGTTTGTGATCTTTGTTGCCAGCGCGTACGCCCAAGCCGAAAGCATCGCGGATGTCCACGATTACGATGCAATCGTTTATGTCGATCCATCTGCGCCAGATCCAGGCAATGGAAGTTCGCCGGAGAAACCGTTGCATTCCTGGATAGATGTGCGATTCCAACCCGCAACAGCTTATCTGCAAAAGCGCGGCACACGGGATCGACTCGAAGCATCAATCACCGTCAATGGAACGAACATCCTCCTCGGTGCGTACGGCGATGAAACCGCTCCTCGTCCCGAGATTCACGCGAATGTCCCCGGTGCGCATGCCTTTGATTTCCGAGGCGCTGGATCCACTATCCGCGATTTGCGAATTACCTCGTCCGAGGCCACCAGCCTGATCAGATTCGCTTCCTGGAACCACGCAGAAGACGGAACGGTCTACAATTGTGAGTTGCTTGGCCAGGGCACCGATGAAAGCCCCACCTGGGCCGTACGAGTCTTCGCGAATGGCGCGCGGATTCTGAGCACGAGGATCCAATATACAAAGGACGATGGGATATTCGTCCAGAACGCCGCCAATGTGGAGATCGCCAACTGTCACATTTCTGCGGTCAATCAAGCGTGGCTACAGGAAGGAGTGAGCCCCAGGAATGGGAAGCCTTGGACCGAGGAAATCAACTCGCCGGGCGATGGGATTCAACTGGATGGCGCCATCGATGGCTTCCACATACACCACAACACTATCGATCGGACCGACACGCAAAACAAGTTCTGTATCATCGCCAACGCTCGCACTCCGGGTGTCACTGGTGTGATCGAGAACAATCACATCTTGTTTCATGATGGTGTGGCTGGCATCTATGCCGCGCAGTTTTCTGCGGAACCAATGGACTTTCGCATTCTGATTCGGAGCAATCTCTTTGAATCGAGCGGAGGCGGTGCCGCTGTCTATGCGCATGCTGCGCGGACCGTGTTCTCCACAAATATCTTCGAGAACCCGGATGCCGGGATCTTGCTCGTGACTCCGGCGGCGACCTCCGAAATTCACCACAACACATTTCACGGAATCTCAAACGTCGCCATTCGCGGCGATCAGACGACCATGAACATCTCCAACAACATCTTCGATCTGGCAGACGGGGCGAAATCCGTCAGCACCATGCGTGGAGATACTCGGATGACGCACAACCTCTTCACAGAGGCTGAAAGCGCGCTGGGCAGTCATCCCATCATCGGCGAGCCACGCTTCACCAATCCCACAGACCACAACTACACGCCCGGCGCCGGCTCCCCGGCCATCGAGGCTGGAATACCCATCGAAGGCCTGACCAAAGATGCCCGAGGCCAAGCCTATATCGGCGAGCCCGATGTTGGTGCGTTCGAATCTGCGAATTAGGGAAACCTGGTGCCAGGGGGGGACTTGAACCCTCACGCCCTTACGGACTGCGGATGTTAAGCCCGCTGCGCCTGGGACGAACAAGCTGAACGGAGTCAGTCTTCCGTGGAGGGGGCTGGGTCTAACCCATTCAGTCCCACAGGTTGCGTTTTTCTCTTTCTTTCGGCCTGCCGAAGAGACACAATGCGGCTCAGGAAAAATAAGAGGAGGATTTCGAATGGCTCGATGCACAGCACCAGTTTACGGCCACAGAACAGAAAGCGGGAGGGCGAACTGCCCTGTTTGTGGTCGCCAAGGCCGCGGTTACGGTTACAGACCGACTTACTCCCCTTCCTATGCTTCTCCATTGGCTGGAAGCAACTCGTCCGGTAGCGGAAGAGTGCAGGGCAGCGGCAAGCGCACAACGAGAGCGACGTGGTCCAGACCGGGTTCTCCCGTTCTCTATACGCCCACCCAGTTGCAGGATCTCACTCCGATCCGCGAACGTATCGAGGTCGTCGCGAAGGAGAAGCCTGAGCTCTGTGATGCGTTTCTCTGCCACGCCTGGGCCGACAGGCAAGGAGTGGCCAAGGATCTGCACGATTTACTCAATGCGCGTGGGGTTCGAGTCTGGTTTAGTGAGAATGACATTCCTCTCGGCGTTCCGTTTCTCCGCAGCATAGACAAGGGCTTGGCGAAGTCGCGCGTGGGACTAGTGCTCGTAACCCCGGCGCTGCTGCAGCGACTTGCGGAAGAGAGCGTTGCTGACAAGGAGCTTTCGGTATTACTCCAGCGTCAGCAACTAGTTCCAATCGTTCATGGGACAACTTACGATGCTCTCCGCGATGTCAGTCCTCTGCTCGCCTCGCGAAACGGGGTAAGTACAGCGGAAGAAGATACACTGGAGAAGGTCGCAGAGAAGCTCGCAGATTTCCTCATCGTACGGCCCTGCTGAAATGACAGGATCATGAAAACACAGGGATCTAGGATGCCGTGTGAGCACTAGTGTTCCGAGTTTTGGGACACGCCATCAAGCGCGTACTCTTCCACACTGCGGCGAACACTGGTGCGATCGTCGCGGCTCGGACGGATGGGATGTGGTTGTTGACTGTGACCCACGAGAGCGAACTGATCGCGTGGCCCAGCGCTTGTTCGATCGGCGTCACGCTGATTCCCAATTCAAGAGCTCGGGCAGTACAAGCCAGAGGCCGCCGGGTCGTCGGGGAAGCGAGCAATTCAATCAGGATGATGTGAGCAGAACGGCTCCGCTGGGGCGTCAGAACGGAGAGAGCGAGGAAAAGGGGTTTCACGTCCTATGTTCGGGTATGGGTCTGATGCTGAGAGTCTCGAGTTCAACTGCTGCTCGCTAACTCGGGATGATTGCGGACTTCGATTTCATCATTGAGTCTAAAACCGCGATCGATCTGTTCCGCGGACTGGATCTGATAGTTGCGCCATGCACAGAATCTTGCAGGGGACAGCTTCGGGTCTTCAGTCCACATCCGCCTTAAGCTGTCCCTCCTTGACCATTTGAGCCATCCGCTTGATCTGTTCCGCGGTAACCCGGGATACGGAAAGCTCTGGCAGATCTTCCGGATCGAAGAATCGGACCTCAGAAGTCTCTGTGGATGCCGCGGCCTCGCCGCCGGTAATCTCGCAGAGGAAGAACATCTTGTAACAGTGCCTCGGCTCGGGTGGACGATGATCATGACGACGCCGATCGAAGACAGCCAGCAGCCGTTCTACCCGCGTTTCAAAGCCGGATTCCTCGCGGATTTCCCGCACTATGTTTTCAGCAGGAGTAAGACAAACGTCAGCCCACCCTCCCGGCAAAGTCCATCGGCCGTAGTCCGCTATCTCGCGCACCAGAAGCACTCTTCCTTCGCGCAATACTACACCCCGAACTTCGACTTTTGGAGTAACGTATCCTGTCTCATTGACGAAGAGATCAGGAATTTCGCCGCGCGGAATTCCAGATCCTTCAGCCATCATCTCCATGGCGAGTTGTTCCACCTGTTCATATCGATCGATCTCATAGTGATTATCGGCATAGTGAAGTCCCGTTCGCGCGATCGCCTGCAACTTCATGGCGATGTCCAGCCATTTAGGATATTCTTCCATCATTCTCCAGACCACCTGGGAATTCGTTCAGAAGCCAAAGGGCATCTTCCATCGACTGGCCTTCACGGGCAAGGGATAGCTAAGGAAGAAGGTCGCTGATTCTTTGCGCGACTAGACAGATCGGCGGAATCGTTCTCATCCCCTTACCAGAGTGGTATGCACAGGCCACCGCAAATCAAACTCTCATTTGGGAGCAGAAGGTGGCCTCTCGGACGCCAGTTGGGCAAAATCCTTCCTCTGTTCCTCGTGAGGCTTGTGAAGCCCTCTATGCATCAAGGTCACAAGAGAGAACACCATCAGTGGCAATACGGCAGTGGCGAGTAAGCACTTCCATGGATCGGCACCGCACCAGACTGGCCAATAGGCCACGAGTCCAAGAACCGCCATCGATATGATAAGAGCAACGAGAAGATTGACTCCCATTCCGTAGGTCAGAAGAAATCCTCCGCTGTATCTTGTCTTATTAAGTCTGTTGTAACATCCTCTTCCGTTCTCGATCTTATCCGCAGCCAACTGGCATGCGTTCATCAACATGCGACTACGGTGTTCAAAAGCCCAGAAGACGATCGAGATGACGATTACGGCTGCAAAGAGACCTGTTCTGATGGGCGCTGCGTCATACCTTGAGTAGGCTAGGGCCACGCCTGCAAGGGCCGTTAGATAGCCCGCAAAGGATTTGTCTCGCCAAGACCCAAAATAGCGCCAAGTCTTGCCTGTCTCTTGGTAGAGTTCGGAATCTTCAATCGCCATGTCGAGATCCTTCAAATCGCGCTGTCGCGAGAGTTACCTGCGAGCTCGGATCAATTGGTTGTCATTGTCCCTGAAATGCGTGAATGCCCGCAATGGAAATGGCGAATATAATAGGTGATTGAAGAGTCCGTTTGGAAGACTGAATCATGTACAAATGTTTCGATTGATCTTCGGGAATCGATGAGGTGTCAGGAGTATGAGAAGCGAATTCACCAACTGCTGCTCTGAAGAAGTGTGGTCTGGTGCCCGGGGGGGGACTTGAACCCCCACGCCCTTACGGACTGCGGATTTTAAGTCCGCTGCGTCTGCCGATTCCGCCACCCGGGCACGGCCTCAGACAAACCGAACTGACATGTTGAGCCAAGCCTTTTCAAGCACTCGCGGCCGCTTTCTCTTGCTGAGGCTCCATCGTCCGCACGTCCTGTCCTGGTTCCAGGCTTTGGTCCTCTGCTCAGCGTGAGTTGCTTCCAAAGCACTGGCCCCTCCGTGCAGGAGGGGCCAGAGATTCGGGAGGTCGTCCAACAGCGTTCCTCAGTTGCGTGTGCCGTGGAAGTGGCAGTCGAAGCAATTGTCCTTCTTGTCGCCCATGCTGCCTGTGTGGCACGTATTACACCACTCGTAGCCATTAATGTCTGGATTCTTCACGCTATTGTCGGTCATTTCGTAGGCACTGCCACTGTCGCTCGGGATGGCCGTCGTTCCGTCCTGCGACATGATGGTGTCCTTTGCCTGGAAGAGGTTCTGATTCGATGTTCCGGGGTGAGCGGTGTGGCAGGCAAGACAAGGCAGAGTCTGGTCTGCCGCCCATCCGTAGCCTGACTTCAGACTGGCGTTGCCGCCTGCCGTTCCGTGACTGTCCACCTGGTGGGATGCCAGGATGTCGACAAGAGCCGTCGTGGGCGGAGTGATTCCCGGTCCGTAGCTGCCATCGTGGCAATCGAGGCACCAGTCAGTCATCAAGTCGGATCCCGTCACGTAGACGTCCCCAGGGATCTGCCCATCGTTGGGATCGGGATCACTTCGGAATGGCTGAGTCGAATCGTCGGCGTGCGGGTTGTGACAATCCACACATTCGATCTTCGCCCCGCTCTGTGACTGAGCATCCCACTCCACATCGTGCCGGTCATTGAGATTGAGATTGGAGTTCGGTCCCGCGACATCCGCGACCCAACGAATCGGAAGGCCAAACTGACTGGCGATATCGGTCGAAGCCGGCCCGTCTGGATCGTGGCAAGTAAAGCAGAATCCTTCTTCTTCTTCAGCATTCGCCGGGGCAGTGGGCGGCACGTTGAACGGCGCAAGCAGTTTGCGCTTCATCGAACCGTGCCCACCATCGTGGCAATCCATGCACTCCAGCAAGGCAACGCTGTGAGAGGCCGTAAGCCAGAGGGATTCAGAGATGACTGGAGGCATCAGGGCGCTCGAGAATGGAGCACCGCCTTGCTCCGTCGATCCATCGTCATCATGACAGGATGTGCAGAAGGTTGACAGGTTCGGGTCAGTCAGAGTGTAGACGATTGCCGCGTTATCTGCGTTCATCAATCGAACGGTGCCCTGCTGGTGGAACGTCATGTCATGGCAGACGACACAACCCGCATCCGTCACTCCGGTCGAGACGTGATGACTGGCATAGCCGAATTCATCCACAATTGCCCGACGGCCGCCTGGCGGGACGTTGTCTCCATTGTCCTGCGCCACTGCGTGGCAGCCGGTGCAGGTCCCCCCGGCCGGCGCGAAGCCGTCTCCGTGGGGATGGCATGTTGTGCAGGTACGCCCTGTCTCATGAGAGTGATCGCCAGAGGAGTTGTTGCGATGATAAGTGGTCGATGTGTGGCAAACCTCGCACGCGCCATCGTAGGTCCCGTTTCCATCTTCATCGTTGTCCGCGAAGGAATGCAGCGTCGGACCACCAAGATCCGTCCCGCGGCTCTCGAACACCGTATCCATCGAGCCGCTGTTCGGCGTTATGATCGTTGGCAGAACCATCATAAGGTTGGTTCCAGCCAGCCAATTGGTCAGGTTGTTGTGGGGATCGTGGCACTCGAGGCACGTGAAGTCACCTCCCGTGTCCGTCCGGTGAAGATCAACTGTGGTGGCAATGCCTGCGGGCCCGTGGCAACTCAGGCAGACCGTCTCGGCGGTAATGTCCTTTAGGAGCGCAGGGCCAACTGCCCCGTGGATACTGTGGCAATTGCTGCAACTCGTGTGATTTGCGTTGAGCGCTTCGGCCGACCGTGCGGAGAGCAGGATCATGAGGAGGGCTGCTGCGAAGAACGAAGTCGAGAAACTCATCCGAATCATTGCGCGGCACCTCCCTGCTCAAAGACTTCTATCCGCGCCGATCCATTGTTCGTGACCAGAATCCGGCCGTCATCGGGATAGACTACAAGATCGAGAGGGAGTCGCAACTGCCCTGGGTCCAAACCGAATTCACCAATTGTAGTCAATGTTTGACCGTTCGCCCGGTCGAAGACGAAGACCTCGCCTGACAGACTGTCGGTCATCAGAATGTGCCCCTCTCCGTCCACCGCCAAACCCTGTGGTCGCGAAAATCGGGAGCCCATCATGCCTGCCTTTCCCGAAATCTGTCCCATCCGAGTGCCGTCCCACTGGAAGATCTGGATGCGTGGTGGGCCCCACCAACTGCCATCGCCGAAGTCACTGACAAGAACTTCGCCTCGCTCCGAATCGATCGCAATTCCGGTCGGTTCGGCCAGTGTGGATTCATTCGGAGGATTGGCGGGAATGGAGAAGGCAAACGTCCCGTCGAGATCGTAGACCTTCACACACTTATCGATCCCATCAACGACGTAGAGCCTCTCCCCCACGGGATCGATTGCCATGTCCGTCGGTTTACGGGCACGTTCATCACCTTTGCCAATCGTGCCCTTCAGTTTTCCGCCGGGAGTATAAATCTGAACTGCCCCCAGGGTTTCGTTTCCGACGAATATCCGATCGTTGGCGTAGGCCACGCCGAGGGGCTTGCCGTTCACATCTAACGAGCGTAAGACCTTCAGCGAATCCCGGTGCAGCACACGGACCTTCCTGGCCTGGTAGTCCGAAACAAGGAGATGACCGTCCGGGCCGATCGCGATGCGAACGGGGCTGATGAGTTCCTTCTTCTCCACGTTGCCGTTGGGCTTCTTCGTATTCTGCGATCCTTTGGCATCCGACTGCTGGCTTGTCCCACTGCCGGTCGACTGATCCCCGGAAGCGCCCGGTGGATCACCTGAGACAGACGACGGGAGCGCACTGCCCAGCAGCAGGAGAAGTCCCAGCAACACGCCCATCCGAAGAATGGAGCATTCCTGTCCAGCCATGCATATCCCCCTTTCGCACTGCGAGAGACGAGAAGAAGGCTCTGATCGGGATGCGGTAGGAAATGACGTGTTTTCTTGGGCCGATTGACAGCCCAATAGAAGCACTCCTCTCCTCCCTGGTCGTGCGAGAACCCTCCACCTCTAATTCTAATATGCACGCTAATTCATAAAGCAGAGGACTTCAAGGAAAAGGAACACACAAGCTAGGATCGCAGGTACAATCCAAAGCAGACCCGTCAGCGCGTGATGAAAATGGAGAGTACGAAATGAAGGTGCCCTATGGCTCTTGAACGTCTCGCATTCCTCTGCTCATCCGGCGCACATACCCAATCCACGCAAGAACAACCACGAGAGATAAGAGACTCAAAATCCCCGCAACACGCCGCACGGGCGTCGACTCGAATCGCAGTTCCAGTTCATACAACCCCGCCGGTTGTTGCCAGCCGATGACACCGAATTCTGTGGTGGGCTCTGTCGGAATCTCCTTCCCATCCAATCGGACGTGCCAGCCGGGAAACCAGAAGGTGTCGGTGAAGACGATGCCCGGCTCGTCGGAATCGATCAGGTAGAGGCGCCGGACGCCGCTGTGTTCGATCAGCGTTCCTGAACCGCTCTTCTCCTTCCATGTGAGTCCGCGGATCGACGTGAAGTGTGGGCGCTCGAGCACAGCAACTGGCAAGTAATCGCCTTCGTCGGTGGTGCTCATGCTGCGACGCTCGATTTCGACCCCATATTCGGGGGCCGTAAGCCAGTAGTGGACTGGCGTCAGGAAGGGGGCAGTAAGCGCGGGAGGCACCCCGAGGAGGAAAAGGAACGCGATGCGATTCCGTTGTTGTGTGAGGGGGAATTTCGCTACAAGTCGATCGCCCAGCCATCCGCCGAGCGCTGCCGCAAAGAAGCTGGCTGGAATCAGCAGTCGCCAAGGAAACTGCAGGAAGTTCGAAGCAGGAATGATCCGCCACAGCGGCGCGGCAAACTGAAGCATTGCTCCCACACAGAAGATGAATAGCGCCAGGATGCTCCAGGGGAAAGCACTTCGCTGGCGCTTCAGAATCAGGAGCAGCGCTCCCCCGCCGACTGCAGCCCAGAGCGCCCATCCGAGAGCAAAGGTCATCGTGTCGTCCGGGCCGGGGATGCTGATTCCCTGTCCCCACAGCGGGGTGAAGAGCTGGCGCAAATAGAGTAGATGCTCGGTCAGTTGGATGCCGAGGAGAGATTGTGACTGCACATACTTGAGCTCAAGGAGGGCCGGCAAAATGAAGAACGCGGAGAGCCCCAGCGCAAGAGCTGCGACACACGCCAAGCGCAAGAGACGGTGGATGGCCTCGGGAGTGCTCCTTCCTTCGACGATTAGAAAGATACTCCATGTGCCGATGGCAAACGCCAACATATACGCGGTCAGGACGTGGCAGAGCGCGACAGCCGCCAGAGCGATTGCTCCCACGACAATGCCGACCGATCGCCACGAACGGCGTGCGGCGATCTCGACTCCGAAGAAAGCCCACGGCCACAAATTGAGCGCTGTGAACTCCTGCAGGTTGCCGCGAACATACAACGTAATCGCATGATAGTGTGCGGCGGCAAAGAGGATCGCTCCGACCATCGCGCCGGCACGACTTAGTCGTGTGCGCAGGAAGAAGTACATGCCGGCGATTCCCAGAAACCGCGCCAGCACAAGTTCAAGCTTCCACGAGGCCGTGATCGGGAATCCGAGCGTGTGAAAGAACTCGGCAGGGAAGAACGAAAGAGGGGGAAAGAAATTGAATAACGGATAACCGAATCCGGCGTGCAGATTGCCCGCCCAGCGCGGCGGAATCTGCCCTTCCCACAGTGCTTCGCTGAACTCCGAAAGGCGCACGAGCGCATGCGCCATCTCGTGACTTGCAAACCATTCGCCGCCAAGAAAGAGCGGCAGGATCGTCAGGGTGGAGAGAAGAGCGAATACCGCCAGCGCCCACGCGTCGCATGGCTTCCAATCGAGAACGGGAGGAACATCAGTGTCGTTGTTCACACTGGGGTCGATTCTCTTGGCGAACTCGCTCAGCGACTCGCCTCCGCCTCCAGCATCGCATCGCGCACCACGCGAGTCCAGATCGCGTAGCCGTTCTCGTTCATGTGCAGCATATCCGAACGATACAACTCCGGCCGCATCTTTCCGTCTTCCGTCAACATCGGCGTCGCTACGTCGATGTAAATCAGACGGTCATCCTTCGCGCATTCGGCAGCCAGCATATCGTTCAACTCCTGCATCTTCGGCCAGAACTGCTCACGGTTAGGGCTGGGTTTTGTGCTCAGGACGTAGATGTGCGTGTCCTCGCGCGAATCCCAGATCTTCTTGCAGAAAGCCTGGAACGTGTCCAGAATCGTCTCCGGCTGAACGCCATGGGCAATATCATTGTCACCCTCGTAGAGCAAGACCGTCTGAGGGTTGTACTTCAGGACGATACGATCGGCGTAATACAGCGCATCGTTCATCATGCTGCCGCCGAATCCACGAGGAATGATCCGTAACGGATCGAGATCAGACTCGATGGAGTCGTGCCACATCCTCATGCTGGATGAACCGACGGCCACGACCGAGTTCGCTGCATAGCGCGCTCGCATGTCGAGTTGTTCAAAAGCACGAATCTCATCTTCCCACCGCGTTGGATCCGGATAGGGAATATCTGCATCCAGCCCACGGAAAAGAGGGACGGAGTCATGCAGCGTAGCAGCTCCTTCCACAGTGTGGGTCCGATTTCCGGGCACACTTCCATCCGGGTTGAGCGCTTCTTTGTCCCAGGAACCTCTCGTGAACTTGTACTCGATTTCCGTCCCTGCAGGAACGGCCAGGGTTGTCGTGAACTTCCCATCGCGGAACGTCATCTCTTTCTTCGCGGGGTCCCACGGGCCGAGTTCCTCCAGGTTGCCCGTCAAGTAGACGGGCGCCGAATTCGCAGGCGCTTCAAGAACAAAGGTGATCGGCACTCCCTCCGAGGCTTCCGCGGTGGCGGCCTCCGGCTGCTGAGCTCGCGCGCAAGCCACAAAGAAGATCAGTGCAGTCATTGAAATCAGAATCGTACGGTTCATGGGATTCCTCCGTTCCCCTTCTTTCTAACAGCGCGACCCCACGGGCAAGGCCGAAGGTGCTGATGTCCGCATTCCAATTGACGAATGCACACTGCGATCGGGAGAAGGAGACCATGGGAGGCGTACATCCCGCGACGTTGACGGAGTCAAAGAAATGCCAAAAGCATCGGCGGACCGAGTGGTCTGCGAGACACCCACACCAGGAAAGAAGCCCGTGCGCATCGACCGCTGGAAATACGATGCCATCCGGAAAGCCATACTGAAATCCATCCCGAGGCACAGCGAAGGCGTTGCCTGGAAAGAACTTCCAGTCCTTGTCGAAGCGAACCTGAGCGAAGATGAGAAGGACCGCCTGGGTCATGTGGGGTGGTACACGATCACGGTGAAGCTCGATCTTGAAGTGAAGGGCGAGATCAAGCGTCTCGAAGGAGTCAAGCCACAGAAGCTCGTTCGGACTTAGCCGATGCTCATCAAGTGGATCCATTGCGAAGTCTCCTCCGAGCAGCGCGATGCCTTTGATCGCGCGCAGCAGCAATGGTCTTCCTTGGCCGATTGCGATGGCTTCATCCTGCAGGTCGGCGGATGGAACCTGAGGGCGAAGAATGAAGCGTGTGTGATCGGGCTCTGGCGGGATGAAGCAAGCTACTCCGCCTTCATGCGCGACATTCACGACAGCATCACTACGATCTCGCATCAGGAAAAGACGTACGATTCCTGCCGGACGGAGAGGTTCGATGTGCAACTCCGAATGGATGGCACTTCCCACAACCTATCAGAGGGAATCAGCAACGCCGAAGTTCTCCGAATCGCACGATGCAAGTTGAGACCTGGGCGCGAAGAGCGCTTCACAGAAGTGCAAGAATCCATCTGGATTCCTGGAATGCGCGGCGCAGGGATGTCATGTGGACTCTTTGGAAAGCACAAGAGCGACCCCTCCCCCACCTGTATCGTTATCTCTGCGTGGGAGACTGAGCAGGTGCATGCAGCGTATGTCGATGGGCCGTTCCGAGATCTCCGCCGGCGGGCAAGTATCGAGGATGATGTCTCGGAACTGAGCGGCGCGCTGGTGAAGCTCCTCTCCGAATGGACGTGCCTGGGTCAGCGTCCTTAGCGCTTCTTGCCGCGGCCCTTCTTGGGAGACTTCTTCTTCCCAGTTCGGGGTGGAGCGTATCGGCGCGACTTGCCCTTCGAGGCTGCCGGGGTCTCGCCCACGAGTTCCAGATCCAGTTCTCCTTCGAACGGATTCGCGCGCACGATCTTTACACGCACCTCATCGGTCAGCTTGTACTTCCGCCCAGACTTGCGACCGACCAAACTGATACCCAGATCATCCAGATCGTAGCGATCGTCCGTCATCGTGCGGATGTGAACAAGACCTTCAACCGAGTAGTGCTCGAGCTCGATGAAGAGGCCGAAGCCCTGAACGCCGGAAATCAGGCCGTTCATCTCGTCGCCTTCGAACTGCTTGATATACTCGGTCGCCTTGATCTGAGTCGAATCCCACTCGGCGGATTCAGCGACCCGCTCCTGTGTGCTTGTATGATCGGCCAGTTCGGCTATTTCCTCGCGACCATCCGCATCGTCCGGATAGGGAAGAGGTTCATTACGCTCCAAAGCACGCAACTGGCGATGCACAACAAGGTCCGGATAGCGGCGAATCGGCGATGTAAAATGGCAGTAGCACTTCGATGCCAATCCGAAGTGCCCACGATTGTCCGGCGAGTACTCGGCTCGCTTCAGGGCACGTAGCACCATTCGCCGAATAATGTGACCGCCGCGTCGATCGCCAATCGATTCGATGGCCTTCTGCAACTGATGATGCTGCAAATCGCCATCTCGATTGGTTAGCCGGACGCGAACCCCAAGTGCCTTCAAAACGTCTTCCAGCTTCGCAATGCGATCCGGATCGGCCGGTTCGTGAATTCGGTAGAGAGCCGGTGCCTGCTTCTTCGCCAGGAATTCCGCAACCGCCTCATTGGCGGCAAGCATGCAGTGCTCGACAAGGCGATGTGCCTCGAAACGCTCGGAGTAGCGCATGTCTTCGACTTCTCCGGTCTCGTGGAACATGATCTCCGTTTCCGGAATATCCAGGTCGAGGGAGCCGTTGCGCTCGCGCATGCTCCGCAACGTGCGCGAGCAATCGCGAAGCATAAACAGATCCTCGATGCAATCGCCGAACTCCTCCTTCTTGGCCTCCGGCGTGTCCTCCAGAATCGCCTGCGCTTCCTCGTACGTCAGCCGATGATCGCTGTGGATGACGGAGGAATAGAACTTCGTTTTTCCAAAGGTCCCATCCGGCTTGATGATCATCTCTGCCGTCATGGTGAAGCGATCGACGTGCGGATTCAGGCTGCAGAGATCATTCGAGAGACGCTCCGGCAACATTGGAACGACTCGGTCGACTGGATACACGGAAGTCGCGCGGGCGCGGGCCTCCTCGTCAATCGTATCATTCGGCCTGACAAAGTAAGAAACATCGGCGATGTGAACCCACAGTCGCCAGCAATCGCCCTCTTTTTCAATGCTCAGCGCGTCGTCGAAATCCTTTGCCGTGGCGGGATCGATGGTGATTGTCTTCAGCTCGCGCAGGTCGTGGCGGATCTTCAGTTCCTCATCCAGATTCATCTCGAGTTCGGAAGCAGCCTTCTCGACCGAAGGAGGAAATTCCGGAACGATCCCGCGATCGCGCAGCAGCAACAGAACGTCGATGCCGCGTTCGTGCGACGCACCGAGGCGTTCTTTGATCTTCCCGCGCAACGGCTGATCGGTCGACGTGAAGTCGGTGATTTCCACCATGACCCAATCGAAGTTGGAAATGCCAAGTTCCTTCGGCGGCATCGCGACTTCGATGCGACGCTGGATGGACTTGTCGCGCGGGATGACTTCGCCGCGCGTCCGGTCGGACTGCTGGAACATGCCGGCAAGTTCCGTGCGCGCGCGTTCCAGAACGTCGACGATGCGGCCGCGCAATCCGCGCGAAGTTCGCCGTGTCAGTTCGACGGCCACCGTGTCGCCATCGAGCGCGTCGGCCAGGTCTTCCTCGAAGACCATCACGTCGCGTTCGCCTTCGGCGGCTTCCGCGCTGTGCGGATCGAGGCGAACAAAACCATTTCCGCTCGAAACGACCTGGACCAGACCGATCAGGACCTTGCTCTGTGTTTTGCGTGAGACAACGCGCCAGTTCTTGCCGCCAACGCGTTCGATTCTGCCAGTGCGATCCAGCTTGCGGAGCGTGATTTGCAGATCGCGTCGCTCCGCAGAGTGCAAATTCAAGTCGCGCATCATCTCTCGCAGCGACATCGTTCCATGCGCCTTGCTGAGCAGGTGCAGGAGTTCTTTCTCATTTATGGGCATTCTCAAAAACCTCTAGTCGGGGACGGCTCATCGGTCATGACGGGCAAAGGGATCCCCTTGTCGGCGCTCCACTTACATTCCCGCCAACGCAGGATGGAGCGCCCCTCATATTCAAATAAACCGAAGATGTATTCGGTGTTCCCGATTCTTCTTAGGCGAAATGCGCGCCAATCCTCCGGGAAATCAACGTCAAAGGGCTGCCAGTGGCGCAACGGATCGGCGGAGACCCAGACGCGGTGCGGGTCATCCGTGGTCATATAGTAGAGCTCTCCGCGATGGGAGAGAGCAATGTGCCTCGTGTTCGTCGGCAGTTGATTCGGAACTGCGCCCGCCTCGACCCAGTAGCGAATATCGGGCGAGACAAACGAAAGCAATCGCGGCTTCTTCCCACCGACCTGCGTCCAGGAAAGCAGCGCGTAACTGTCTCCATAATCGACGACGCTGTTCCCGCGCATGGCGAAAGGCTCCCCATCGACTTTCCCTGATAATGCTGCACCGGGCTCCAGAATCGGGTTTGCGGGAACCGGCCGGAACACTCCCGATCCTGCACTGCCGGCCATGCTGATCGATTCAATGCCTTGCGCCGAAAGGCCCGAAAGAAAGACCGCCATCAGGCCTTCCCTTCTCCCGATTCCAATGGACTGGAATCCGCCTTCCCAGGAATGGCCATAGGCTGGAACGCGCCAAACGTCGCGCGACTCGAATTTGCCTGTGTAAGGACTCAAGATGTTCGCGACGACGTCGTGACTTGCAGTCGCTGCAAGTTGCGGCTCTTCGTGACTATAGAGATCATCGAGAATGGCAACGACCAGCATGTCGCCGCCGGATTCCGCGATCTCATAGTCGCGGATCGATCGGAATGGCTGTTCGAATTGGCCGTGGACACGACCGGGTGGAAGGATCTGCAGGATGCGCCGATCCAGGACAGCGTACTTTTGACCTTCGAGATGAAGAAGCAGTCGGACATCGCGCGTATCACCGGCCTCGCCGTAATTGGGCAGCGTGAAGGTGCGCGTATACAGCGAGGCGTCCTCTGCCTTTTCGACATCGAGCTTCATGTCCGCAATGGGCCGCCCATCCAGAAGGAGCTTCATGTCCCTACCACCGCCTCGAACAGCAAGCACTCCCGGCAGAACGACACTGACTTGCTGCGTGACGGTATTGGCTCCCGCCGGCATGGTGTAGTTTGGAACCAAGGCGCGGAAGGGGCTGGCTTGGATCACTTCCGAATCTGAGAGCAGTCTCGCGTCGATAATTCGCGGATTGGAGATAATCACTGGTTCTGACTTGAACGGCGTGTCGGGAATGAACTGAGTGGCCAATGTGAAGCTGGTCAGGTCAGTCGCCCGGCCGACGCGCTGCTTCAGCATCCAACGGACCTTTCCTTCAGCATTAGAAATCCGTCGCGCCGGGAAAACCTCGAAGCGATCCCCCGCCATCGAACCCGTCAGCACGAGCGCCACGGTGGCGGACGTCGAGACGGTGACCTCGAGGATATTGGCTTCATCATGAAGAACTGGTCCCGGGGTATCGAGAACGATCTGCGGCGAGGGCATCAAGCCGATGCCCGGCGCGCTTGCCTCGACGCTCCAACTGCTCGCTGAACCGGCCGCCTCAGGCAATTCACCAGAAAGTCGACCCGTCAGCGGGAATTGGAAGTCCTCGTAGTCTATTGCGTTGACCGACGCATGGCCGCCAAGAGGGAGGAGCAGGAAGAGAACGCTGAGGAGAGAGTAGAGCAACTTCATGAATTCACCTTATCAGTTTTGATCAGTAGCTGTGTTCGCAGAAGCGGGAATGGGGGCGACCCAAATCTCTGAAACCGGGCCGACCGGAATTGTGCGAATCGCGTTTCGGCGACACAACACAAGGAACTCGTACAACACGCGCCGATTCCGAGTATCCAGACCCGCGAAACGGATCGATGGATAGGCAGCCATTGCACGGTCGACTTCGTTCGGCATGGATCGCATCCCGATCTCGCCCATCAATCGAGAACCCTCCAGTCCGCCGTAGAAATCCACAAGACGACCGAACTCGAACTCGTTGACGAAGAGCATTGTCAGACCTTGCTCTCGCAGGCGATTGGCAAAGTCGTCGGCCGAATCGCTCGCCTTCAGATCCTCCGACCAGGTTGGAACATCCCAAACCGTGCAGACGTTTGATGCTTCAGGAAACAGTCGGCTGCGGGCTTCGAAGACGAGAAGCGGCGCACCGTCGCCTGAGGACTCCCGAGTCGCCATCAGCAACTCCACGGGGATGATCTTGTTCCGATCCCAGATTTCATCGGCCCTGGCGACCGCCAGAGGGCGTTCCTCCAACATCGTGCTGAGCAGCAGCAATCCCAATGCGCCAGCACCTGCGAACTGCAGTGGCCGCGCCCCTCGGACAAACGTCGCTCGCGCCGCCACAGCAGTCGCCAGCCCGATGGCCGGGAGCACAAACCGGTCCGGGTTCAAACCCACCAGCAGCCAGGCCCCATAGCCCGCAGCGGCAGCGAATAGCAGCAGCCGCGGCGCGGGCCGACGCAGAGCGACTCCGCCCAGCGCGGCAAGGAGCAGAACGCTGATCGGGAGGAATGGAATGGCGTAGCCGAACACGGTGGTTCGCGTGAATGCCGCCTCCCAATACTCGGCCGAGATAGGCGAACGCGGGTGATGCTGCTCCACGACGAACGCGGCCTGCTCGGCAGACCAGCCGGGCGCTTCGCCCTTGAACGGATGTAGCGGATTGCCGGCCAGGGCGGTTGAGCGAACAAACCATAAGCCCAGTCCTGTCAGAATTCCAATCGAGACAATTGCTCCGACCATGACGGCCCTTCGTGCGTCCGGACTATGTCTCTGGCGCAGCCCCCCGATCACCGCAACCATACCCAAAGGCACAGCAACGATCCCGAGGGCGGAGAACTTCACCGCCGCCGCCGTGCCCGCGAAGAAACCGGCGAGAAGAAGGGCGCTGAGCCTTGGCCGAGTTGGAGCCAGGGCGGACAAGAGGCGTTCGAAAGCCGCCAATGCGAACATCGCCGTCAGCAGATCCGAATGGGCATTCAACTGACCGGCCCAGACGATCGGGTGCCACGCATAAAGCGCCACCGCGGCCCACCGGCCCCGTCGACGTGCGCCCAATTGACCAGCCAATCGGCCACACAGAAGCGACCCAGCCACGACTGCCAACCAGATCAGTACGCGGATACCCGGATCGTCCAGAGTTGAACTCCGATCGGAAAGCGCCGGCGCGTACAGCAGCGATGCCGCCTGTGGCAGGCGGCTGTAGAAATCGCCCGGAACGTACCGCAGGCCAGTGTCTCCGGCGACGGCATGTGCCAGCGGCAGATGATAACTGAGGATGTCGTAGGAAACATGTGGCTTCGGCAGAAGGGGCACGCCCGCCAGCCAGCCAAGGATCGCCACGCCGAGAAGAACAACCGCGAGGCGATCGCGCAAAAGCTCTCGGCCAGGCAGGAATTGCGGGAACCCGCGCTTCAGAGATCCCAAAGCAAATCCAGCGATGCCAACAACCGACAATCCCCACGCGAACGGAACAACCAGCCCGAAGAGCGCCCCCGCGAAGAGGACGGGAACGGCCACAGCCGCACCGAGGGCGAAGCAGACACTCCAAGGAATGCGGGCATGCGGGCGACGCTCCATGATCCGCCAGATCGCCAGCCCCCATGCGAGAAGTCCCGCACCCCAGAGCGCGGCGCGTATCAAATCGAGAGGTTGGGTGTCCAGATGGAGAATCTCAGAGGGCACGGTTCACAGGGCGATAGACAGAGAAGTGAGGCGTTCCCGGAAGCAACCGGGCCTGGCCCAGTTCCTTCACATAGGTTCGCAGCCCCGCAATCTCCGGCTCGCCCAGCGGTGTGCGCAAGGCATGTTGATAAATCTTGGTCATGATATTCGGCGGCAAGGTCAGGCGTTCGGCCTCTTTCTGGGCAATCATCGCCGCCTCGTTCGTGTTCAGATGGGCCAGGTCGGTGAGTTCCTGATCCAGGTTGTACAGATTAATTCCGCGGCGGCAGGCCCAGACGTGCATCACGTAAGGCGCGTTCGTCTGGCTGAACCAGCCCTGGCTCAGGTCCCAGGCCCAGGAAAAGGCCGACCGCCGAGCCAGCAATGCGTTCTCCCCCGCCAGAATGTACGCATCGTGTGGATCGCTATCGAAATTGAACCTACGCGCATCCAGGGGAACCTTCGACTGGGTGAACTGCGGATGCTGGCCGATCTGGCGCGGCAGCAGGAGCTCTGCAAGCAACCCCGCACCGAGGTCGTTCTGGTCGACGAGGACTCGGCGGATTTCGGTCGGGAGCCCCTTCGAGAGGACCAGGAACATATTCGCCGAAGAAACCGTCGAAATGCCCGCGCCCTTCAGCATGTTCAGATTCGGCGTGGTCAGGAAATCGCTCGTCGGCAACAGCGCCACGTCGAGCACTTCATGCTTCAGCCCCTCGAGCAAATCGTCGCGCGAGTACTGCTGCGATATCACCGGCGTCCGCACGGCTTCGATGCCGCGGACCAGCGCTCTGGTCGTAAAATCGTCGAAGTATCCCAGCTTCAATCGCAGGGAACCGGGCGAAACCCGCGTCGTTGTGCCCCCGGGGGTGCGCATGCGTAACTGACTCCTATATCCGAAACAGTGTCAGATCGTGTCGACCGTGTCATGGACAAAAATCCAAGGGAGGGCGTAAAGGGAAAATCTGGACAGTGTCTTTGGAACAGGAGTCAATACGCGTTGACCATTGGCCCAATGCAAGGTTCACTGGCTGTGCGGTCAGTCAACTTGAGAAGGCAGAGGAGAATGGGGATGAAGATGCTCACAGCGATCACGCTTGCCCTGGTGTTCCTGACCGGCTGCGCGTCGATCGAATCTGCGAAGGAACCGAGGACGACCGTCACGTTCAAGGACGCCTATCTCCTTTCGCAAGGCGGCCAGGAAGATCACGCTAAGCTGTTCGCATTGCTCGAGAGTGAGGACGTAGAAGCCCGGGAAAGCGCAGCGTTTGCGATTCGCTTTCTCGATGAGATTCCTTGCGATGTCTTTGAGAGGCTTGTCCTGATGGGGAAGGGAAATGGGGAAGGCCGATTGCCGGAGGTCATCGTCTCGACACTGGCGGCCCTCACTCCAAGCCACATGCAGTGCGTCCACGAAGTCCTGGCTCAAGAACCTGCTCTGGAGAACTTCGAAATTGCCCTGCTGGCGGCACTGTTTTCCAAATCTTCCCCTGATACGCAAAGGGCGATCGAGACCTGGCTGGACGATCCCAGCCCAGCCGTTCGCGCCAGTGCACTCTTTGCCCTGGTAATGTCTGACAGAATCTCACCCGCTCGGTCGAGGTACATCGCGCGGTCGCTCCTGCAGAATGATAATGAACGGGTCGCGGAGACTGCGAGAATGCTGTGGGCCTATGGCACGCAGCAGATAGGTGTCAGCGAATCCGATATCATTGAAATCGAACAGGCCGTGCCCGTGGAGGTAGAGCCTTGGGGCGGGGAAGGCGCCTCTCCCATTCTCTCCCTGTGGGCCAAGGACTCGTTATTTGTTCTCGAAGCGATGTTTGAGGACGTCGAAACCGGGGATGAAGCATCCCGGAAGCAAGCCATTCAGTGCTTAGAGGGCCTGACTCGGTTGCCCGATGGCAGCGACGAGGTCCTTCTCCGTTACCTTTCGAGCACAGACGAGGAATGTCGCAGGCTGGCCGTGAATCTTGCTGGCCAGACTTCAATTCCAGTGGGCAGTCCACTCGAAGAAGCACTTGTCACTGCATTGAGGGACTCCAGTTCCACCGTTCGCCTCCGCGCAGCGATCACGCTTTCAGAACTCGATCGTGTGGATGATCAGAGGTTGGAGGAGATCAAGGCGGCATTCGATCAGGCAGTGTCGGAGGAGGAGCGGATAGAGTTCGCTTTGGGCGTGAACCGCCTGATGTGGGAGTACTTCGATGCCTTTGAGCGCGCCGTGGACGCTGCGGGAGATCCAGGGGACCCACATTGCAGGGAGGCCCATGACTTGCTCTTTACTCCCCGAATGGAGCGGATTCGCGAACAGCTTGGCGATCCCGAAGGCTTCTTTGCTTGGAAGGATTTGGAAGGGAACAGGATTGCAGACGCTCTGGCCAGGCAGGAGTTCGTCAAGTCAACGTCGGAGGACACCCCAACTTCGATCGGATTCAAGGCATTCTGTGATCTTGCGACCGGTGAGGCGGCCAGGAGGGATGAGCTATATCGATTGCTACGAGAGGGCGATCAGCGATCGCAATTCTACGCGACTGTCGCCGTCTTCTATGTCCAAGACCTGCCATGCGATGTCTTTGAATCGCTACTGAGGATCGAAGAAGAAGATAGCTTATCCCGACAATCAGTCTTTCTGTCGGCAGCCATGATCGCCACAAATCGCTTGAACTGCCTTCGAGATTGTCTATCCCGCCGCGATTCAGATGGATTCTGGACTACGGTATTTGTGGCTATCAGAGCGGTGAAACTGAGACCCAATGCCCTCGAAGCAATGAAGCTCTACATTAAGGATCAAGACCCATATGTCCGGGGCCGGGCACTCCTCGTACTTGCCGCTTCAGGAGTCGTTGCGCCAGAAGAGTTGAGACTCCTCTCTCAACCGATGATGGCCGATGAAGACCCAGAGGTTTTGGAACTGGCGACTGAATTGGGCATACAACGTCTCGCACACGGAGGTTGCGGAGAAGGACATCTCTGCGCTGCGACAAGCAATTGACGATACGGATCGCTACTACACGATCCTCTCGAGATGGGCTGGGAGATCTTCTCTGGCTCTTCAGGCACTGTTCGAAGAGGTGGAGGCAGGCTCCGCCGATGACTGTTTGCTTGGCGAGTTGAGGGACCTGCCAGATGGGAGCGAAGCCGTGCTGGTTCGCTTCCTATCCAGTTCCAATCCCGTGTGTCGGAAGTGGGCGGCAAAGTTGGCAGACCTAGTCTCGATTCCGGACGACAGTGCGCTGGAGAAAGCCCTTCTCGATCGACTTGTGGACCCGAATGTCGATGTCTGGTGCGCTGCAGGTTCATCGATCGCAAAGGGGATCGAATCACATCCCGCGCGGCTTACTCGTGCGTTCGAGATGTTTCCTCAATTGGACGCGGAGTCCCGAGCGCATTTCCTCGCGCGAATTGCCTCCAATGACGCTGTTGTCGACCGAGGTCATATTCCGTTCCTGGCAGACCTGGCTCTGAACAACCCCGCCTCGGCCGTGCGCCAGAATGCGGGCGGTGTTCTTGGAGACATCGCCTTGGACGATGCGGAATGGGGAGCCACCTCTTCGCCGGAACTGATTGCTGTGTTCAGAGAGGGACTGAGCGATCCCCTGCCCTCGATCCGATGCAACTCGGCCACCTACCTTACCTGGACGAGAGTGACCGATCCAGAGATCATTGCGGAGATCCGCGAGGGATATGAGAACGCCGAGACACAGGAAGAACGAGGAACGCTGGCCCTCAGTCTTCTGCGTCTCGATCCCACCGCAACCGAAGCGCTGCCCGATGCGATTGCCATTCTGGACAACCCCAAGCACCCGCAATACGGCCCCGCAATCAGGCGACTGCTTGGCGAAGATATTGACTCGATTGAGAGCGCGATTGAGAGCTCAAAGCCCTTCTTTGAATGGATGGGCCTTTCCCTCAGCGATCTCCTGGAGTAATAGGCTCCCACATCTCGAGCATCGTGCCGCTGACCTGAACGGCGATCGGGTTTATGCCCGCGAACAGATTTCGACACATGTATGCAGTGGCGCCTCCCAGACCCTCCTCCGGCAGGGGCGTTTGGTGGAGATCGAGGAGCACTCAGACGTAAGCTGTGGATGAGCGCGTGATGAGCCTCAAACTTCTGACGAAACCGAGAAAAAGCCGGGCTGGTTGGCTGGCGTCCCGTTTCATGCTCCTTCGGGCACGAATTCACCAATTTTTATCCCTAGTTTTCCTTGCGGACAGCACTCCTGCGGTCATACCCAACACAGATGCTTGCCCGAAAGGGCGGGCCGATTTCCCGGAAATTTGACTGGTCCCATGACAACCTACCAAGCCCGAAGGATGCGCGAGAATTTCGAAGCGTACCTGTACCTGGCCCCTGCAGGCATTATCCTGCTCGTTTTCTGGTTTCTGCCCGTCATCCTGGCGCTGATTGTCAGCTTCTTCGACGCGACGGCCCTGATGCCGATCAGTGAGTTCAAGTTCGTCGGACTCAGCCAGTACATGCGAGCATTCAAGGACGAGGAATTCGTCAAGTCGTTGTGGAATACGG
The DNA here is from genome assembly GCA_020444065.1 of bacterium. Taxonomy (NCBI): domain Bacteria; species bacterium. The sequence continues at coordinate 48,139 of JAHLLQ010000006.1, forward strand.
TGAACTACGCGATCTACAGCGTGCCGCCGACACTGGCGCTGTCGCTGCTCGCGGCGATGTTGCTGAATTCGAAGATCAAGGGCCGCGCGTTCTTCCGCACGGCCTTTTTCCTTCCGTACATCACGACATGGGTCGCCATCTCGATCGTGTGGAAGTATCTCTTCCATCGCGAGTTCGGCCTGATGAACTGGTTCCTGACGGTCTGGCGCGAGGACATTCTCTATTCGCTGTCCTTCCATCAGTTCGGCGGCGTGCCGATGAAGTTGAGCTGGCTGAGCGAGCCGGCGGGCATCTGGGAAATGATTTTCCATTTCAATATGCCGGCGTTGCCCGGAGGGGTCGATGCTCTGATCGCCGGACCGAGTCTCGCCCTTTTTTCGATCGTCATCACGAGCATCTGGCGCGATATCGGTTACTTCATGATCATCTTCCTGGCCGGCCTGCAGAACATCGACAAGTCGTACTATGAGGCGGCCGATATCGATGGCGCGACGCCCTGGCAGAAGTTCTGGACGATCACGTTCCCGCTGCTGAGCCCGGTGACGTTCTTCCTGATGATTATCTCCGGCATCGGCGCCTTCAAGATCTTCGTTCCGATGCTGATCATGACGCCAAACGGCGGTCCGGAGTACAAGACCGCACCGATTGTGTTCCGAATGTTCGAGGTTGGCTTCCAAGGCCAATGGGAACTGAGTTACGCTTCGGCGATCGCCTACATTCTGACCATCATTATTCTGATCCTGACGTTCGCTCAGAATAAGCTGTTCGGGAAGAAAGTGGAGTATTCCCAATGATCGCCCTCGCATTTCTCATTTTGCTGATACTGAACATCTTTGGGATCGGGACGCTGATCTGGATTTACTTCCTGCCCTATCGTGGCGCGCTCGTCTCGAAGACAAACAAGAACATCAAGGCATTCTTCCTGTATGAGATGCTGCTGATCGGCGCGCTATCGATGCTGCTGCCGTTCTACTGGATGGTTATCACATCCTTCAAGGACGCCGAGACGGCCGTGGCCTTCCCGCCGCAGTGGCTACCGGAACGCGTCGAGTACATCTACACGAATCCCGAAACCGGCGATGAGTCCCGCATTCGTTTGCTGGACGTTCAGCGCTACAAAGGCCAAAAGGTCCGCGCCGCCCCCGTCGATAAGATTGCATTCAAAGAAATCGACATGGGCGAGTACAAGATCACGCGCGAGGAAGCGGATCCGGAAGCGGTTATTCGCGTCGATCCCAACCTGCTCGAAAGCTCCACGGTGATGCAGCTCGATGGCCGAAACTTCCTGGCTGCGTGGTACGCACCGGAAGCGGCCACGCGCGGCGGCGTGAACTTCGGGCGCTATTTCTGGGTCTCGATCTTTGTCGGTGTCGTTTCGACGGCCGGAACGCTGATCACGGCGGCATTCGCGGCATTCGCCTTTGCCAAGATGAAGTTCTGGGGCCAGGGCGCGTTCTTCTACATCGTGCTGACAACGATGATGGTGCCGGGACAGGTGCTGCTGATTCCGGACTTCCTCATTCTCTCGAAGCTCGGCTGGCTGGATACCTATCTCGCCCTGATTGTGCCCTTCCTTGCATCGGTGTTCACAATCTTCCTGATGCGTCAGTTCTTCATGACGATTCCGGACGACTTGTGGGATGCGGCGCAGATCGACGGCGCGGGACGTTTCCGCTTCCTGTGGCAGGTTGTGGCCCCGCTCTCGAAGCCTGTGTTCATCACGGCCGGCATCTTCATCTTCCTGGGCAGTTGGAACTCGCTGCTCTGGCCGTTGATTGTGACGAGTACCCCCGAAATGCGAACGCTGATGGTCGGATTGCAGGCCTTCAACGAGGAGTCCGGAAGCGAATTCCAGCTTCTGATGGCCGCCTCGACCATGGCGATTCTTCCCATCGTGATCATGTTCTTCCTGCTGCAGCGCTTCTTCATCCAGGGCATTGCCCGCACCGGTTTGAAGTAAGCCCACAGGACGAACAGCCCCTGCTCACGCGGGCCCGGCGATTCCATTCGCCGGGCCCGCGTTTTTCTGCTCTCTGAGCTTTCGCCCTGGCAGTGCTTCTCCTTGCCATCTTGGGCCCCATTGCATGTCATTATTGTGATCAACCATCAGGGCGGATGGGGTGGCTTTTCTGCTTCAAGAGACTTCGAGGTCTCGGTGTATGTGGAGAGGGATTCCGTATTGGATTCTGAACGTATCGTTGAAGGAGGAGAGTCCAGTGATGACAAGAAACCTTCGCGGAGTTCGATGTCTACGGCGGCTCCTGGTCTGTCTGTTTCTATTGCTTTGTTCGGCGAGTGCCCTTGGACAAAGCACCACGCCGAAGGACCACTATTGGGAGCCCAACGGTACCGTCTATGCCATCGACGAATCCGATGGGATCACGTATCTTGGCGGCAGTTTCACGCAGATGCAGGCGAACATCCACCGGGCTGCGGTTCTCGATGCCTTCTCGGGGGAACCGACCGGGCATCAGCCTGAAACTAACGACATCGTTCGTGCCTGTGTATCGGAGGGCGACGGGGGCTGGTTTATTGGAGGGGATTTCACCGAGGTGGATGGCGTCGCCCGCGAGTTTGTTGCCCACCTTCTCTCGGACGGCTCGTTGGATCCGGATTGGCATGTGACTTTGGACGACTCCGTCCTCTGTCTCGCGCTTTCGGGAGAGACTCTCTACCTTGGTGGTCAATTCACGTCGGCGGAGTCGAATACCCGTGAGTATCTGGCCGCAATCGATGCAACAACGGGCGCAGTTCTTCCATGGAATCCAGGGGCGAATGATGCGATCCGCGCCATGACCATTTCAAGTTCGACAATCTTCGTGGGTGGGTCCTTCACGGAGATTGGGGGAAATCCCAGATCCTACTTCGCAGGATTGGATGCTTCCGGCGGAGTTCTGGGCAGTTATCCCGTGCCTTCCGCCGCAGTTTACTCTCTCGCAACATCCGGCACACAAGTACTGCTGGGGGGCGACTTCACCAGCCTCGACGCCGAACCGCGTGAGCGGATTGCAGCGATTGAAGTCGATACCGGAGCCATCGCCTCATGGGCCCCGGAAGCCAACGGCAGAGTTCTGTGCATCGCGGTCGCCGGCCCGCTTGCCTATGTCGGCGGTGAGTTCACCTCCATCGAGGGCCAATCGCGCAATCGACTCGCGGCGATTGAACTCGACACAGGACAACTCTCGGATTGGGGACCATCGATGTCGGGCTCGGTCAACGGGATCGCGGAACTGGGCGGGATGGTGTATGTGGGAGGGGACTTCCTAAGCATCAACGGCAGCTCGAATCCATACGTCGCGGCGATCAATGCAACGACGGGACTGGCCAAGGATTGGTGGCCAGTCCCGAACGCTCCCGTCCTATGCGTCGCAGTGGCCGATTCACGAATTTTCATCGGAGGCGACTTCACAAATCTCAAGACGGAAACGCGAGACAGACTGGCGGCGTTGGATTCGTCTCTTCAACTCACGGATTGGGCTCCAAGCGCAAGCGATACGGTGAATGCGATCGATGTTTGGAGCTCCACCGCATACATCGGGGGCGACTTCACGAACATCAGTGGCGAGACGCGAAACCGAATCGCAGCGGTCGATGCGACCACAGGTGCACTCGCGTCGTGGGACCCGAACGCGAACGGACGAGTCTACGCGCTGATTGCCACGGAGGATTCGATCTTTGCGGGTGGTTCGTTTATTGGCATCGGCGGACAAAGCCGCAATGGGCTGGCGGGGCTGGATCCTTCAACCGGCCTGGCCACGAGTTGGAACCCGCAAGTGGACAGCTTCGTTCTGTGCCTGGCGGCATCGGAGACAAATCTCTATGTCGGTGGCGGTTTCATGCACGCCGGAGGGCAAAGCCGATCGCGGCTGGCGGCATTCGATCTGGCGTCCGGTGCACTGAACAATTGGAGCCCTGGCGCGAACTACTTCGTCCATTCCCTCGCAGTCCACGACTCTACTGTCTACGTGGGCGGAGACTTCGTGGCGATTAGCGGGAACGTCCGCTATCGACTGGCATCATTAGATGCGGCGACGGGAGCCGTCTCCTCCTGGAATCCAAACTCAAACGGGATTGTCCATTGTCTGGCAGCGGACAATTCCACGGTTTACGCAGGGGGCGATTTCAGCACCATCGGCGGGCAGAGCCGATCTCGCCTCGCCGCGTTCGATGCCGTGACCGGCAGTCTCGTTTCGTGGAGTCCTTCGCCCAGCGGATCGGTGCGCGCGCTTGAACTCCGCGAGAATGACCTGCATGTCGGTGGAGCATTCACCACGATTTCCGGCGAGTCATGTCGTTCCTACGCACAATTCGATATCACCCCGCCTGACATCACACCCCCGATTTCTCAAGTCGCCGTCTCGGATCCGACACAGGTTGGAGGCGACATCGTGGGAACTTACTCCGCGGTCGACAGCGAGAGCGGTGTGACTTCTGCGACGTTGTGGATCATGCCACCGGGAGCCGTGTCCCCGGTCGGCCAGTCGATTTCCGGAGGCACTTGGTCATATTCACCCACGGCCGGGGACGGAGCATATCGATTCACCACTACAGCAATGGATGGCGCCGGCAACACCGAAGCCCTTTCCGGTGCCTCTGCGATTGTGGTGCTGTATAATGATATTGAAAACAGCCCATACGAAGTCACCAACCTCTCCGATGATCCAACAACGTTCCCAATGACGGGTGATCTGGATGTCGTCATCGAACTTTCCATCGGCGCGACGGGCGGCCCAGTTTCGGTCAGCCGAATCACCGGCGATGTCTCTCCAATTGGGCTCGATCCAGGAGCCCTGATCGATGAGATGCTTCACATCGAGGGAGTTCTGAATGGCGCTGCCACCATCATCTGGCCATACGACCCGTTGAATGATGATTCCCTGTGCGGGCCGATCGACACCGTGTTCCAGTACGAGGCGGGAATTCCAGTCAATCAGTACGCAGTTGCGCCCGCGTGTGAGACTCTGACTATCGGGCCGGTGTCGAGTTTCAGCGACTGGTACGCTGGGAACAGCACTGCCGATGTATCGGACTGGATGTTCCTCTATTAGGCGAAGTGACCGCCGCTTGAGCGACTGCGTCGCCCTGCCATTGACACATCGGCTGTGTCTGTTCTGGATAAGGGGCAACGGTCGATTCGGACCGGCGAATTCACTGCAGCCACAGGATGAATATGCGGATTCTCGTTCTTACCACTGAGCCCCTCCCCTTGCCGGGGCTGCCGACTACTGGAGCGGGGCTCCGCGCGTGGGGGCTAGCCTTTGGGCTTCGTTCTGCCGGATTTGATGATGTGCGCATCGGGTTTGCAGCGGATTCGGTTCGCGGTACGGAGGTCGATCCGTCGGTTGTTCCAGGCGTCTCGATGTTCGAGCGCGACCGTTTGCGCGAGTATCTGGAGGAGCAGAAGCCGGACGCAATTGTGCTGCAGCATTGGGGGCTCGGGGCGAGCCTGCCACCGGTCGATTGCCCGCTGGCCGTCGATCTGGCAGGGCCGCATCTGCTGGAGCGCCGGCTTTGGGGGTCCAAACGCCTGGATGCGGATCTGCGCGAAAAGGTGGAGACACTGTCGCGGGCGGACTTCGTGATTTGCTCGGGCAGATTCCAGCGCCACTACTTCCTACCTTTCCTTTTCCAGGCGGGGTTCGAGCCCGAAGCGAGCTTGTGCCCGGTGGTGCCGTTCAGCGTCGCGCCGGACATTCCAGCGCCGTCGGAGAACCGCGACCTGAGCGCGTTCCTGTACGGTGGGTTCTTCCTGCCGTGGCAGGATCCGGAGAACTCGCTGCGCTGGACGCTGGAAACGCTCGATGAACGGGAAAAGGGCAAGCTGGTCGTCGTCGGTGGACCGCACCCGAGCATCGACGTGAGCGGTGGGCGCTTCGAGAAGCTCGGACGCCTGATCGATGAACATCCGCGCGCCGAAAGCCATGGCACGATGCCGTTTGGCGAGTACTTGTCGCTGCTGGGCCGGTGCGGGGCGGCGATCGATCTGATGCCTCGGAATTCTGAACGCGAGCTCGCTTTCCCGACGCGCACGGTGGTTGCGCTGTGGGCGGGACTGCCTGTGATTCACAACAATTACGACGAATTGGCCGAGCCGATTGAGCGCGCAAAGGCGGGTTGGACGCTCGATCCGGGCGATCGGCAAGGATTCAGAAAGGTGATCGATCGCCTCGTCGGACACGGCGAGGACATCGAACGCCGCGGCCAGAACGCCCAGGAACTGGTGCGAAAGCACTTCACCTGGGACAAGACGATTCACCCATTGGCCGACTGGTGCCGCGAGCCCCGGAAGCGCGAGGGGAAGACCACAGTAGCCATGCCGGCGGCCACCAAGGCGCCCAGGGATGCGGCTTCGAAGAAGGGGCGCGTTAGCTACTCTCCCCCGCCGCCGGTTGCCGGTCCGAACCGCCTGCAGCAAGTCCTCTCGCCGCTGGCGCTACTACTTGCACTGCCGATTGCACTGGTCCTGCTGATTCTCTTTGGCGGCGCGGAACTGGTCAAGATCCTGATGCGCAGGCGCTAGTCGCCTGAAATGTCCAATCGCGACAGTCTGGCGATGCCGCCTCTTTCGGCTGGCCCCTCGGCGCGTTTCGTGCTGAAGTCTTTGCAGACCCTCGATCTGAATGGAGCAGGCTATGCGCTGGATTCGCATTGGAGCAGCCGCAGTCAATCAGACTCCGCTCGATTGGAGCGGCAACCGAGTCCGTTTAATCCGCATTGTGGAGGAAGCGCGCCTGGCGGGCGTGCAATTCCTCTGCCTGCCGGAGTTGGCGCTTTCCGGCTATGGGTGCGAGGATGCGTTCCATGGTTTGGCGCACAGCGCGCGCGCGATGGAATCGCTTCTGGAATTCGCGCCCGCGACAAAGGGCATGGTGGTGGCCGTGGGCGTTCCAGTTCGGATGCACCACGGGCTGTATAACTGCGTCTGTTTAATTGCGGGCGGAAAGATCCTCGGGATCTCGGCGAAGCAGAATCTGGCGGGCGACGGAATCCACTACGAACCGCGTTGGTTCCGGCCATGGCCGGCGGGCGAATGCACCAAGGTCGAGATCGGCGGCAAGGAAGTGCCGTTCGGCGATCTTGTGTTTGATGTCGGTGGGATTCGCATCGGAGCCGAGATTTGCGAGGATGCCTGGGTGCCGACTCGGCCCGGGCTGCGCATGTCGCGCGCCGGATGCGATGTGATCATCAACCCGAGCGCGAGTCACTTTGCATTCGGAAAGACGAAGCAGCGCGAACGAATCGTCACGGAAGCATCGCGGGCTCTCGGGACCGCGTACGTGTATTCCAATTTGCTGGGCAATGAAGCCGGCCGTGTGATTTATGATGGCGAGCTCCTGATCGCGTCAAATGGCGAGATCGTTGCGCGCGGTAATCGATTCAGTTTCTCCGATCATCAGTCGACCAGCGCGATCATCGACGTGGACATGATCCGCATGCGGCGTACGCGCCAGACGAGTTTCTACACAAGCGATGCGGGCATTCATATCGTTGAGGCCGATTGGAACTGGAAGATCACGCATGATCCACCAACGCCCCCTGCAACACAGCCGCATGGCTGGGCAGGCGGCGAACACGTGAAGGAGGAAGAATTCTGTCGTGCAGTGGCATTGGGGCTCTTCGATTATCTGAGAAAATCCGGTAGCCGCGGATTCGTCGTTTCGCTCAGCGGCGGCGCGGACTCGACGGCAGTCGCAACGCTCGTGGCATTGGCGTATCAGTTCGCGCGCATGGAACTGAGTGCAGAAGAAGTCCAGGCGCGTCTTCCACGTCTAAAGCTCGATCGTCGATCGTTCTGCGGCGGTCTGCTGGAAACGGCGTACCAGGCTTCGCCGAACAGCTCTGAGACAACGCGCAAAGCAGCCGAGGACGTGGCGAAGGCGCTGGGCGCGGGCCACCACGAGTGGAACATCGGAAAGCTTGTCGAGGAATACACCAGCCAGGTCGAGATGGCCATCGGCGAGGAACTGACCTGGGACAAGCATGATATTGCGATGCAGAACATCCAGGCTCGCGTCCGTGCGCCGGGGATTTGGATGCTGGCGAATGTGCGCGGTTCTCTGCTGCTTGCCACGAGCAATCGAAGCGAAGCGGCGGTCGGCTACGCGACGATGGATGGCGATACGGCAGGTGGTCTGAGCCCGATCGCCGGGATCGACAAGTACTTCCTGCGCAAGTGGCTGCGCTGGATGGGCACCGAAGGTCCCGAAGGGATCGGTGCGGTCGATGCGGTCATGTCCGTACTGGAGATTCCGCCGACCGCCGAGTTGCGTCCAGCCCATCACAAGCAGACGGACGAAGCGGACCTGATGCCGTATGATCTGTTGGACGCAATCGAGCGACTCGCGATTCGCGATCATATGTCGCCGCGCGAGGTGTTCGAGAACCTCGTTCATGAATGGGCGAACAAGGTGGGGGGCGAGGCGAACCTGGGCGATTACATTCGGAAGTTCTATCGTTTGTGGGTGAGGAATCAATGGAAGCGGGAACGTTATGCGCCGTCCTTCCATTTGGACGACGCGAATCTGGACCCGAAGACGTGGTGCCGGTTCCCGATTCTATCCGGTGGCTATGAGGAGGACTTCCTGCAATTGCCCGGGGCGCCAAATTCCTGACAAAGGAGCCAGTCATGTCCAATCGAGCTTTGCTCTTGATAGACATTCAAAATGACTTCTGCCCTGGCGGAAACCTCCCTGTCGAGGAGGGCGACCAAGTCGTTCCCGTCGCGAACAAGTTGCGAAGTCGATTCAAAATTGTGGCCGCAACGCGCGACTGGCACCCGGCGAATCACTGTAGCTTTGCATCAACGCATGCCGGGAAAGAAATCGGCGATACGGTGGAACTGGAGAATGGAGTCAAGCAAGCGCTTTGGCCCGCACATTGTGTCCAGGACACGCCCGGCGCAGAGTTCCATCCGGATCTTGATATTCGGCCAACGGACTTGATCGTCGATAAAGCTGCCGACCCGAAGGTCGACGCCTACAGCGAGTTCTTCGACGAGGCAGGCCAACCGAGCACGGCGCTCGTCGATCTGTTGCGGGAGCGCGATGTCAGCGTCCTGTATGTCTGCGGCCTTGCAACGAATATCTGCGTACGTGCGACAACGCTGGATGCGCTGAAGCTGGGATTCGAAGTCCATGTCGTCACCGACGGAGTACGTGGGGTTGATTTGCAGCCCGGCGATTCGGAACGGGCCTTGCAGGAGATGGAGAAGGCGGGAGCGAAACTGGAAACGTCTGAACAGATTCTGGAGCATCTATGAGCAAGATCTCGCGCACCAAGCGCATCTGGACAATCTCTGTAATCATCCTGCTGGTCTTTGTGATTCTCGTCGCACTGGGCAGCATCCAACTGCCGGAAGAGGTTGTTGAAATCGTTGAACCGGTCATCGCTGCGTTTACACGCATCTGGAATACGCGGCTGATGTCGATTGGCGATGGCTTTGTCACGCCGGGACAGATCGTCATCGCCATGTTTATCCTGTCGATTGGCCTCGTCCTGGTCCGTCGATTGGCCGCAGAAGCGAAGAAGCGGTTGCTCTCGCGCTTCGCACTCGACGTGAACGCGATGATGTTGATCGAACGCACAGTCTATTATGCGCTCGTCGCGATTGTCATTCTACTGGCGCTCGACATCGTCAACATCCCGCTCACGATCTTCACCTTCCTTGGTGGTGCCGTTGCGATCGCGCTGGGCTTTGGTGGCCAAGCACTGCTGGGCAACTTCATCAGCGGCTTTATCCTGATGATCGAGAAGCCCATCAAGATCGGGGACTTGATCGAGTTCCAAGGCACGTACGGCAAGGTCACGGAGATCGGCGCGCGTTGCACGACACTGCGCACTCCGGATAACCTGAGCATTCTGGTCCCGAACAGCCAATTGATCGAGAACGCACTGACGAACTGGACGCTGTCGGATTTCATGGTACGCACAAGCGTCACGGTCGGTGTGGCTTACGGCTCACCAACGCGGCAGGTCGCCGACTTGATCATGAAGGCTGTCACTGAACATGACAGCGTTCAGAAGCGCCCCGAGCCCGTCGTGCTCTTCACGGATTTCGGCGACAATTCGCTGGGATTCAGGGTCCACTTCTGGGTTCACATGAAGAACTTCATGGATCGCCTTAAGGTTGAGAGCGACGTTCGGTTCCGCATCGACGATCTCTTCCGCGAGGCGGGAATCACGATCTCCTTCCCGCAACGCGACGTTCATCTCGACACACTGAAACCGCTGGATATTCGCCTTCTCAAAGACGCTCCACAGGAAAAGTAACCGACAATGCTGCAAGATGTCTTTGCCGATTACGGCACGCAGTTGGTCGCGACAATACTGGTTATCCTGATCGCGGTGATCGCCCGATCGCTGCTGATTCGTCGCGTCATGAAGGCGTATACAGATTCGCCCGAGTTGCGCCGGCGCTACATCGTTCTGGTCCGAAACGTCTCGCTGCTCGTCCTGCTGTTGGCGCTGGTATTAATCTGGGCGAACGAGTTGCGCACGCTGGCGGCCTCCATTGTCGTGATTGCCGCCGCGCTGGTGATTGCAACAAAAGAACTCATCCTTTGTCTGAGCGGGACGTTTCTGCGCGCGAGCTCACGCGTTTTCAAAGTGGGAGATCGCATCGAAATCAACGGAATGCGCGGCGATGTGATCGATCATACGCTTCTGACAACGACGATCTTCGAAATCGGTCCCGGCCACAATATCCACCAATTCACGGGACGCTCGATCACCATCCCGAACAGCCTCTTCCTGAGCGCACCTGTATTGAATGAGACGTTCATGCAGGAATACGTTCTGCATGTGCTGATCGTGCCGCTGGCACTTGATGATGATTGGCAGGCTGCAGAAGAAGCGCTGCTTCATGCCGCGCAGTCCGAGTGCGCGATCTATCTGGAGAGTGCACGGGGGCACATGAAACAGTTGGAGGAAAAGCACGGCCTCGACGCGCCGTCTGTCGACCCGCGGGTCTCGTTGCATTTTCCGGAAGCCGGCAAGGTCAACTTGTTGCTGCGCATGCCGCTACCGGTGCGCAAACGCGGGCGAATCGAGCAGGCTGTCTATCGCCGATTTGCAAACAAGTACACCAAAAAGATTCGCCCGAAGGCGAATGCAAAAGATACCGAAGACTAAGACGTGATCACTTCACCCGTCAGATCGTAAGTGTCTGCCTGAACAATCTCCACATCCACAAAATCGCCAGTGGCAAGCGGTGTCGGCGATGCAACGCGGACAACACCGTCGATGTCGGCGGCTTCGCTATGGCTACGGCCGACATACCAGCCGGAATTAGGAACCTGGCCTTCGATCAGAACACGGCGCACGGTCCCAACCTGCTCGAATGCCCAGTCGGCGCTGATCTTTGATTGCAGCTTCATCAAGCGATCTCGCCGACGGCGACGGACCTTGTCAGTCACCTGGTTCGGCATGCCGGCAGAAGGCGTTCCCTCTTCTCGGCTGTACTCGAACACACCCATGCGCTCGAACTTGATCTCGCGCACTCCATCCAGCAGCTTGCGGAACTCTGCCGAGGTTTCGCCTGGAAATCCGACGATGAATGTTGTTCGCAGAGTGACCTCGGGAAGATCGCGCCGGATCATTCGCAGCAGATCGAGCGTGCGCTCGCGATCGTGCGGACGCTTCATGCGCTGCAGGACCTTCTCATCCAAATGCTGCAGCGGAATGTCCAGGTAGCGAGCGATCTTTGGCTGTTCCTTGATCAGTGCCACCAGGTCGCGCGTCACGGTCGAAGGGTAGAGGTAGAACAGGCGGATCCAGAATTCGCCCTCCAACTCCGCCAGCTCCGACAGGAGATCGGGCAACGCAAGGCGCTTTTCGAGATCGAGCCCGTACTTTGTGATGTCCTGCGCGACGATATTGATCTCGCGCACGCCGTCGTCCAGCATTCGGCGCGCTTCGTCCAGCAACACATTGCGCGGCACGCTCGTGTAGATGCCCTTCATCAGCGGAATGCTACAGAAGGTGCAGGTGTGATTGCACCCATCTGCAATCTTCAGGAATCCGTGCGGGCGGCGATCGACTCTGACGCGGGGAAGTGTGCGCGGCACGACAACACGCGGTGCATCGGCGGCGAATTCTCGATCATCGAACTCAATATCCTTGCCTCGTGCAGACGCGCTCTGGCGTTCAAGTTCCCAGGCCGGGGCATTCTCCCCCGCCGGCGAAAGAAACCGGCTCTTCTCGTCGCCTGCCACGAGCCTTGCAACGCGTTCGAAATCACCGACTCCCGCTAGAAAGTCGATTTGCGGGAAGTCGCGCAGGAGTTCCTCGCCGCTGCGCTGCGCGAGGCATCCAATCACGCCCAGGCGCGTATCTGCCTTCTCGCGAATGTCTGCCCACTCGCGAATCGAATCCACCGATTGATCGCGTGCCGCCTGAAGAAACCCGCAGGTTGTCACCACAACAACATCCGGTGGATTGGCCGGGTCGGCCACTTCCACGGTGTGCCCCTTCGTCTTCAGAAGACCGGCAAGGTACTCGTTATCAACAGTGTTCTTATCGCACCCGAGGGTGACTAATCCGATACGCATTGGTTGCTCCGGGTAGGACTGGGGCTAATCGAGTCCACGCGCCGCAAGATCGTCCTCGTCGAGGCCGAGATAGTGCCCGATCTCGTGCTTCAGCGTAATGCCGAGTTCCTCGTAGAGCCGATCCACATCCTCCGCGATCATCGCGATGTTTTCGGCGAACAGCAGGATTCGCGGCGTGTCGGTCGGGGCGTCGAAGACGCTTTGCTCCGGGATCGGCACACCTTCAAAGAACCCGAGCAAGAGCGGGTCCAGGGGCGGTTCGCAGCTATGCAGGAAGGACTCGTCGGGGCGCTCCTCGAGAATGATCGGAACATTGGTGATAGCAGTTCGGATTTCCAACGGAAGCTGCTCGAAAATCTCGTTTACCATCTTCTCGATGTCTTCGATCGGCAGGAAGCGTGGTTTCAGCCAGCGCTCGGGCTCCAACTCGTTGGCGCGTTCGAAATACAGGTTCGCCAACGACTTGTCGTCTCTGCGCAGTGCGAGCAATGCGAGGTAGTACCAGATCTCTCCTACGTCGGGATCTTCCACGCTGGCCATTTCGAGCCAGTGCCGCGCGGCCTCGAACCGGCAGAGGAAGTAGAGCGTGACTCCCATCGCGACGACAGCTTCCAGGCGTCCTGGTTCGGTGTTGTAGGCCTGATGATAGTAGCGCTGCGCGTCCTCCAGGTAGCCCTCTTCGAAACAGGCGTGTCCCGCCAGCATCAGGAAGTCGGAGTACTGGAACTGGCTGTCCGAATCCGGGTTGAGATCGAGGATATCCATAGCGGACTTGCAACGCTTAATGACCTCTTCGACAAGGCCCTCGCTGGCGGCCGCTTCGGCACTTCGGTACAGACGTTGGAGTTGCTCGTTCATCGGAGCCTTCAATCTCGTTGGTGGCGGGTGCGAATGGTGTCGCAAACCCGCGCGGATCAATGGGCGGGGGCCGCCCCTATTTCAAGTGAATTGTCACGTCGCTCGGGAAACCGGTCAAGCGCGAGGGAAAGGAAAATCCCCCGAACGAGTCGGGGGATCTCTCTCGAAGATTTGGAGTCCGCACCAATCTCAGCCGAGAACGGCATCCTTGGCAGCCTTGGAAATCCGGAACTTCAGAGCCTTGCGGGCCGGGATCTTGATGGCTTCGCCTGTGGCCGGGTTGCGGCCCATGCGAGCTTTGCGCTTCACGACGACCAGCTTGCCAACGCCGGGCAGGGTGAAGCCCTTTTCCTTCTTGGCTTCCTTGTAGGCGACGCCGATCAGCTCTTCCATGAGCATCGCGACGCTTTTCTTCGGGATTTCGCAGGTCTCTGCGAGGTGGGAAATCAACTGGGCCTTGGTAAGGGGTTTGTGAACTCTCTTCGCCATGACAGGAGCTTCCTCTCGAACAGGTAGATTGAGATTAGCCCTGGGAAATGGGCCTAATCTTGAACACGTTCATTCAAGTGTTCAACAAACGAAAAGATTCCCGGTGCGCCTTAGCGTCAATGAAAAGAAGCATCAAAAGCTGTGGAAAAGTCGTTTTTTTAGGGTTTTTGCCCAGTTTTGGGGCTTCAAATGCCGAAAACGACCATTTCTCAGGCCTTTTCGCTCCCTGAATCGGGCGCGGGAGGCTGCCCGGGAGGTACGATATTCTCCGAGTCAATCAGCCGGACAGGACGCTCATCGAGCGGCAAACCGATACGGAAGACGGTGCCCTGACCGAACTCGCTGTCGAGCCCAAGCGCCCCTCGGTGGGCACTGATAATCCGGAAGACAACCATCAGCCCCAGCCCGGTCCCCATCGATTTCGTCGTGTGGTAGGGCTCGAAGATCGCCAGTCGCTGATCCTCCGGGATGCCGCAGCCGTTGTCCTGGATTTCGATCAATGCGTGGTCGCCCTGGAGTGTCGTCCGAATTTCGATCCGCCCCTCAGGCTTGTCGATCGCTTCCATGGCATTTCTGGCGATGTTCAGGAGGGCCTGGCGAACCTGCTCGGGGTCGAGCTTCACCCGGGTCAGCGCACGCTCCAGATCGAGTTCCAGCTCGATGTTGCGCGCCTCGCACTCGGGACGGATGAGCTCGGCGACGGACTCGACCAGGTCGTTGATATCGGTCGGAATCAGCTCCAGCTTGGCCGGGCGCGCCGCGCGTATGAACTGGTCGACTATGCGGGTCAGGCGATTGATCTCCTCCAGGAGAACGCCTGTGCTCCGCTTCAACCGTTGGGCGTAACTTTCGTCGATACAATCCCCCACCAGCTCGTCGGCGGCCTGGCCGATCAGTTGCGCGTGAATGTTGAGACTGTTCAGCGGATTCTTGATCTCATGGGCGATGCCGGATACGAGCGTGGACAGCGAACGCATGCTTTCCATCTGGTGCCGCTCCGCAGCACGACGGTGTACGGACGTACGATCATCCAGGATCCAGACGCTGTGGGTCAGTTCCCCATTTGAATCGTGGATTGGCGAAACGGAAAGCGCATAAATACGGGACTGGGGCGTTCGAAGGCGGACCTCTTCCTGATCCAGCATCTCACCGGACTCCAGGAATGAGCTAGCCAGATCCTGGAGCGCCTTCACCTTGAGGGCCCTCAGAATCTGCTCGCCGAGGATCTTCTTTCGACCGAGGCCGAGCAACCCCCGCCCGGTTTCGTTGATGAAGACGATGCGGTGCTCTGAGTCTGTGACGAGGATTCCCTCCGGCAGAGAGTCGAGAATGGCTCGGTGGAAGTCCTTCTCTTTGACGAGCTGAGCGAGGAATGCCTCTATCTGAGACCGATCGACACGCTGGATTCTGGACAGGAATTTCGTGGCAAAGGAGGATTGTTCCATGATTGACTCGCAAAGTGTGGTGCGGAAACTGCCTCTCGGGTGATTTACAGGGGGCGGTTGGCCCGGAATTCGCCTCTAGAGTACGTTCAGCGGGGCCAGCACTGCAACGAGGGAAAGCCGAGAGGCCATGTGGCGCAACTTCCAATCGATCGCAACCGTCGGATTCTTCGTGCTCATGATGAGCTTGCTCTTCGTGGATCACATCCTCCCGACGCTGGCTTCAGGGGATTCGACACCGATTAACACGACGATGCTGGCCGAGCAATGGACCGGCCAGGATGACTGGATGGAGTTGACGGTGAACGACGTCCCGGTCGGCGTAATGCGGCTGACAGGCGGCACCATGGGCGAGGGTTACGCCTCGACGGCGGAAGTGCTCCTCGGCGCCTCGGACATCCTCTCGGGCACGATGGAGATGTCGGCTTTGCTGAACAGCCATCTGGAACTGACCCAGTTCGTTGCGCGGCTCAATTTCGAGGATCATGGAATTCCGCCTCTTGAGTTGGCCGGGATGGTGGAAGGCAAGGAACTGCTGCTTCGCCTGAAGAGCCCGAACGGCGCGCGCTTTCACTCGATCGATCTTCGGCATCCGATCACGCTGGCGACGGCGAGCGATCCGCTGATGGAAGGCAGCAGCATGCGCCCGGGCGAGACTTACACGGTCGACGTGTACGATCCGTTGTGGGGAATGCAGGCGGGCAAACTGCACATGAAAGTTACGGGAGTGGACTTCATACGAATCCGCGGGCACGCTCGTGAGGCGAAACGGATCGAGTCGCGCCTGGGCAACGTTGTAAGCAAGGTTTGGGTGGATACACGACGCGAAGAGATCCTGCAGCGCGAAATCCAACTCGCTCCACTGAACATCGAGAATCGAAGCGACTCGGAAGACGGCGAGGAATCGAAGCTGGTCAGCCTTGGACCGAAGCTGGTCATGACGACGATCGATCCGATCGAAGCAGCGCACTCGTTTCCGGAACTTGCCGCGACGCCCGATCTGCCGGATCTGACTCCCGATGAAATGCGCGGCGAGGATTACGGCGAACCGCTCGATGGCTTTGGGATGTTGTCGCTGTTGCTGCGTGGGAATCTGTCAGACTTGAAACTGTGGCGCGCCGAATAACTGATCGAAGAGAAGGACCGCGATGCTGAAATTGGAAGGCCTGCACAAGGATTACGACGGCTTTAATGCCGTGATAGATCTGAACCTGGAGATTCCCTCCGGGCAGTTCTTCTGTTTCCTGGGGCCGAACGGCGCGGGGAAGACTACGACGATCAAGATGATCACCGGGCTGCTTCGCCCATCGAAGGGGACAGTCAACATCGATGGACGCGACATCCAAACGGATGCAATCGAAGCCAAGCGCCGCATCGGCTACATTCCGGACACACCGTACCTGTACGAGAAACTGTCCGGCCGCGAGTTCTTCCGCTTTGTCGGCGATCTGTACGAGATCCCTCGAGACAAGCAAGACGCGGCGATGGAGAAGTATCTCGGCCTGTTCGGGATGATGCCGGCGGCGGACAAACTGATCGAGAATTACAGCCACGGCATGCGGCAGAAGCTGTGCTTCTCCGTGGCGTTCATGCACGAACCGAAGCTTCTGGTGGTCGATGAACCAATGGTCGGACTCGATCCGAGATCGGCGCGGACGCTGAAGAACCTGCTGAGGGGCTTCTGTGCCGACGGCGGAACGATCTTTCTCTCCACGCACTTGCTGCCGATTGCAGAAGAGCTGGCGGATCGGATTGGCATCATTACGACCGGCAAGTTGCGCTTCCTTGGGACGACCAAGGACCTGCGCAGCCAGTTGGCCCGCGAGGGCACACTCGAGGACCTCTTCCTTGAATTGACCGAGGACGGCTGTACGGAAGATCCGGGCATTCTGGCAAGCGATGCGAGTGCTAACGGTCCGCTCGCCGTCGGCGAGTAATCGGGGCGAGGTGATATGGCGGCGACGCACAGTGGCCTGATTCTGAATGCGAAGTATCGGATGGCGGGAAATGCGCTGCGAGGCATCCGCCGCCACATGTACATTCACATGTTTGTCGGTTTCGGCCTCGCGTTTGTGATGGTTGGTGGAGGCACGGCATTCTTTCACACACTGTTCGAGTTCTTGATGCGCCAGGAGGTCTTCGGCCCGCCGCTGATGGATATGCTGGTCGGCATTGTGTTCCTGGCATTCTTCTCGATGCTGATTTTCTCGAACCTGATCATCACGCTGTCGACGTCGTACATCTCGCGCGAAGTCGACTTCCTGATGGGGATGCCATTGTCGTATCAGGCGATCTTCCGCCAGAAGCTTGTCGAGTCGATCCTCTACAGCTCTTGGGCCTTCGCTGTGTTGTCGTTTCCTTTCTTCGTGGCGCTGGGCGTCTCGCGCGATGTCGCATGGTACTTCTTCCCGCTTGTTATCCTGCTGATCGTTCCGTTCTTGATTATCCCCGCCGCCTCCGGCGCCATCATTACGATGGTCGTCACGGCATTCCTTCCGGCGCGGCGGACGAGAACATTGTCGCTAGCTCTCGGCGTCATCGCCGTTGTACTGGCGCTGATGATGGCGAAGGTCATGGGGATGGGTCGCATCCTGGCCAAGGCCGACGAACAGAACTTCCTGCAGATCATGGGCATTCTGGAACTTGGGACGAATCCGCTGCTCCCGAGCGCATGGATGACGCGCGGATTGCTCGCGATTGCGCCCGGCGACATGGGCAAGCCGGACCTCGCGGAGTATCTCTACTGGCTGGGGATGCTAGCCGCCACGGCGATGTTTCTCCTCGAACTAAGTCGCTGGCTTGTGCCATCGCTGTATTACCGCGGGTGGTGCCTGTCGAAGGACTCGGCGAATCGGACGGTCGCAAGCCAATCGACGTGGTCGCCGTTCAGAGTCATCGACCAATGGCTGAATGTTCTGCCGAGGCAGAAAGCCGCTCTCATCTCGAAAGACTTGAAAACGTTCTGGCGTGATCCATCGCAATGGACTCAGTTGGTGATTCTGTTTGGACTGATGATACTCTACATCGCGAATCTGAAGTCCGCTCGCCGGTACTCCGACACAGTGCAGTTCCTTCTGACGGAATGGAAGACGATCCTGGCGTTCTTCAACCTGGGCGCGACGTGCTTCATTCTGTCAATTCTGACGACACGATTCGTTTATCCCATGCTCAGCCTCGAAGGTCGACAGTTCTGGACCGTCGGTCTCGCGCCGATGCGGCGCAGCACAGTCGTTTGGCAGAAGTACGTCCTGTGCGTCGCGACAGCGTTGGCGTTTGCACTGACATTGATGTTGCTGAGCAACTGGGTGCTGCAGATCAAGCCATTCATGAGGTGGCTATCCATCGTGACGATTGTGGTGATGTCCTTTGCACTGAGTAGCTTGTCCATCGGCATCGGTGCGATCTTGCCGAACTTCCGCGAGGACAATCCTGCGCGTATTGCCAATGGGCTCGGAGGCACAGCGAATGCCATGCTGTCGCTGGGCTACATCGGGCTGACGATTGCAATGATCATCGTCCCGGTGAACGTTTTCGATCGCGGGGGATGGGACCCGTTCCTGAGACACAAGATTTGGACGGCGCTCTACGCGCTGGGATTCCTCGCCGTTCAGCTCAGTGCCATCGGCCTTCCAATGTACATCGGCTTGAAAAAATGGGATAAGCTGCAGTTCTGATCGATCAGTCTTGGGACCACGGCTTCAGGATATCGCGGAGTGTGCGTTCGTAGCGTGCTTTGCGCAGGCGTTCTTCTTCGTTCTCATCTTCCGCTTCTTGAATTTCGCGCCAAGACGTCGGGCGATCGTCGCCTTCCTCGGCCGCAGCACGTTCAGCACGCTCTTCGACTTCAAGAATCACATCGTGCGTGCTGTTGATGAACATGCCAGTCGCGGAGAATGCGAAGACGATCAGGCCGACGAGCCTCAACCCCACCGCCAGCACGAACAGACTGCCGATGTACAGCACGCACCCGAGGGTCAGGATAGGGTACTTCATCGAGAGATAGAGCCCCGCCTTCAAAGCCGGCCAGGTCTTTCGCTCGTATCGGACAACGAGCGGCATTCCGTGCAGTGCGATCCCCATTACGAAGAGAATCAGCCAGAAGCAAAGCCCGCCCAGGAGATACGTGAGCAGCCAGAGTTCCGGCGAGAGAATGTCTGCGTAGAAGTAGAACCAGATGTTGAGAACAAGAAGAGCGATGGCGGCCCCAATCACCAGCAGGAAGCGAAACAATCGAAAGCCCGTCTTGCGAATGCCCGCGAAGAACGATCGGAAGGGCGGATCTTTCTCATCGGAAGAAAGCATTCCGAAGTGCAGCAGGCCGCCGAACCAGATCGTGCCCGCCACGGGAATCAGGATCGCCAACCCGCAGCAAAGGACGAGCATCCAGCCGGCACTTCCTGCACCGGCCGCGGCCGTCGCCATGAAGATCCCAAGGTAGAACGCAACCGGCCACAGAATGACGAACAGCAATAGGTTCATGCCTAACAGCCGACCAAGGTAGTCGTAGCAGTCCCAGAACCATTGCTTGAGAATCTGACCAAACATGAGTGCCTTACTCTTCGGGCTTTCCGTCTTCAGGCGCAGGCGGTATTGCTCGGATACGCCGGATACGATGATTGTCGAGTCCGGAAACGACGATCCGCCAACCGCGCTCTTCCAGCACTTCGCCCGGGCGCGGAACGCGACCGAGTCGCTGGTAGATGTACCCGGCGATCGTGTCGCAATTTCGCTTCGGCAGTTCGAGGCCGATTTCCTCTTCCAGGTCATCCAGGTCAATCGTCGGGCTGACAAGGAACCAGTCTTTGACCGGTAGAATCTTGCGCCGCGGACGTTCATACTCGTCTTCGACTTCACCGACGATTTCCTCGAAAATGTCCTCGCGCGACAACCAACCGGAAGTTCCACCGAACTCGTCGAACACAATCGCGACCTGCTGTTTTCGCGTGATCATCTCGTTCATGATCGCATCGACACGGGCGACTTCGGGCACGAAGATCGGCTTCGTCACGAGTTGCCGTAAGTCCTTCGGACTCTCTTCCAAGTCCAACAGATCGTAGATGTTGATATAGCCCTGCAGGTTGGTGATCTGGTCTTCGTAGACCGGGATTCGCGAGTATCCCGTGCGTCGTGCGAGCTCAAGCAATCGCTTCGGGCTGTAATCCTTAATGCGAATCGCTGTCACCTGGTTGATCGGCTTCATCACCTCGCGCACCAGGGTGGAATCCAGTCGCTGGATGGCGCGAACCATTTCGAGTTCCGTGCGTTCGCGCTGGATGGTTGTGCTCGCGCCGGGCGTTGCGACGGATTCCGGATCGATATCTTCGACGTCGAGACGAATCTGATCTTCGAGTTCATACATCGTCGCCTGGGGGCGCCGCATTCCGACGGCCAGGAACCGCTCCAGCGAGTGCATCAGCCATTCCCAACCAATCCATCCCGTCGCCACCCACGCGGGCCAGCTCACGTCTTCGTCAGTAATCCATGCGGGTGGATTCTCGCGCAGTTGTTCGCTGCGGCGGAACGCGCGACGTGCGCCATAGGTGGAGCTGATGATCAAGATCAAGAAGAGCGCGACAAACGCAAACACGTCGACGACCAGCGGATTCGCGTACCATGGTGGGGTCCCGCCTGCGGCGGCAACCTCACGCAGATCGATCGCCACAAGGCTGCCGGAGGTCGCCAGAACGAAGAGCGAGAAAAGACGCAGCAGCTTGATCGCGCTCAGCAACATGCGTGTCCGATCCAGGGCTGTGGAAACGACTTCGCCCTGGTCGGCATCGGGCTGGATGATCAGCGCCGCGATGCGCAGTTGGCGCGCCTCCGCCGAATCGCACCAGGTGCGAATCAACAAGCCGAACAAGAACACGACGAGCAGAACGCCGAGAGCTGGAGTCATGGCTCCACCTCCGTGACGTCCAGCAGTTCACGCGCCGGCAGGTCGCGTTCAAACAGGAGCTCGGAAACGCGGTTGTTCACGATCTCGCGAATCTGGAAGTGGCCGCGATTGACGGTCCAGCTCTCACCCACCTCCGGCAGGCGTCCGAATCGATGCATCAAGTAGCCGCCCAGCGTACGCGAGACGGATTCATCAAGTTCTAGATCAAGCTCTTCGTTGATTTCCCACAGTTCGACACGGCCCGAAATTCTGGCGTGGTCCGCATCGAGGAACTCGATCCAAAGCTCGTCCTCTTGCTCTTCGTCTTCGATGTGCTCGCCGATCAACGCTTCGAAGAGATCGTGCAACGTCGCTATGCCCGCCGTGCCGCCGTATTCATCGATGACCAGCGCAATACGCGAACGCGTCTGACGCAGGCGCCGCAGCAGTTCCGGCAGGTGCGTGTTCTCCGACGTGACAATGGGATCGCGCAGGAGATCCAATGGATTCTCCGGCCGGTTCAGCAGAACTTCCTTGGCCAGCAACACGCCTTTGATGTCATCGAGATTCTCGCCGTAAACGACGATGCGGCTGTAAGATGTCGCGCGCAGGATCCGATAGATTTCTTCGGAGCTTGTCCCAATCTGGACACCCTCGAGGTCTGTTCGGGGAGTCATGACATCGGCCACCGTCGATTCGGTGAACTTGCGGACGGAATCGATCATGTCCACGGCTTCTTCTTCAACGACGCGATCGACGCCGGTCACGTGCGGCAGGAGGCGAAACTCGCGATCGACGATCGGCTTCGAATCCACCGATCGCAAACGGTGTGGCAGAGCCAGGACCGACAAGGCGCGCACCAGCGGGCGCATCGGCAGGCTGAACGCGAAGGCCGGCAAGCTGAGGAATCGCAGGATGCGTTCGGAGTCGCGCAAAGCGACGTTCCGCAGCGCAACGTCCACGACGAGGAAGAACAACGCAGAGGAGATGATCCCGCCCAGCAGCCCGCCCGCCAGTGGTGTCAGGAAGCTCAGGCGAGAAAAGCCGTCGATGGCAAGGACCAGCGTCGCGAGATGGAAGAAGAGGCTGGACCGTGTGTAGAGGCGATCGATGAAACTCGATTCCTGGCCGGCGGCCGGCGAGAGCCAGCGCCACACGATGGTTTGCGAGAGTTTGTCGCGGGCCTCGCGACTCAATCCCGTCAGTGCGGACTGGACCATGGTGAAGAGCGCCGCCAAGGCAGCACACACCACCGCCAATACCAAAGGAATCCACGCACCGGTGGAGTTGGTGGCGATAGCCTCTGTTGATCCGGGGGGCGGGCTGGCGGACGCGGCGGCCAGAACGGCGGCGCATACAACGGCCAGCATCAGGAGGCGGGAAAGCTGACTGGGAGGCTCAGATTCCAATCTGGGCGTGTTTTCCTCTTCGCTCGACGAGTATTCATCAGTACTTCGGTTGGAATGTAGGGAGACCGCCGGGCCTCCGTCAAGGCCAAGCGGCGCCCCGGAGCCCGCCATATCTGTGGCTCCGGGGCGCGATCGATTACTTCTCGAGGTTCAGGACAGCTCCCCAACGGGCCGGGATGTTGACCGTCAAGGTCGTGCCCTCGGCAGCCAGCAGGCCTCCATTCAGCAGATCGGTGAAGACCTGGCCCCGGCCGACTGGCAGGCTGACCGCCCGGGGCTGGTCGCTATTGTTAAGGACCACCAGGATGTTTTCGCGCGGGGCGATACGGCGATAGGCATACACCTCTGCCTCGTCGTCCGTCAGCACCGTCTCGAAATCCCCAGTGCGCAGGGCCGGATGGTTGTTCCTTATCCGGATCATCTTGCGATAGTGACTCGCCATGTCGTGGTCGTAGGCGACCACGTCGCCGGGCGAGAACTTCGCACCAGTCGGAAGAGTCGTCTCTCGCTGGTAGGTCAGTTCCGGCCAGACCATCGGCTTTCGACAGTCTGGATCGTTTCCGCCCCACATGCCGGCCTCGTCGCCGTAGTAAACCATCGGCGCGCCAGGATAGGTCATCTGGAAGATTACGAACAGCTTCTGGATCTGCCGATCGGCGTCGCTGGGTTTGCGCGTGTTGTAGTTGCGGTTATTCTCGGCCTTGGAGTTGTTGAAGTAGCTGCCCCAGTCGCGATAGTGCCCATGCGCACGATTCACGATGTGCGAGCCGATTCGGTTTGTGTCGTGGCTATCAAACAGATTCTGCTGTACTGAGGCCACTCCCCCGCCGAAGGCGTTCCTCAGATCGCGCAGTTTCGCGTCGAACTCCGAGGGAGTAATGCTGTGTTCCTCCTCGATGAAGAACTCCGCAGAGGTGAACGCGAAGTTGTAGTTCATCACGGCGTCGAATTCATCGCCTTGCAGATACGGTTTCACCTTTGGAATCGGATCGACAATTTCCGCCGTCAGGTAGGCCTCGGGATTGATCGCCTTGACGTGCTTGCGCCAGTCCTTCCAGAAGGCGTGATCGACGCAGAAGGCCACGTCCAGACGCCATCCATCGATTCCGTCGGAGGGATCGCCATCGCCATTCGGGTCCATCCAGCGACTTGTCGAATCGAAGATGTACTGCTTCGGCCCATCGACGATTCCGTTCTCGTCTTCGCGTAATTCAGGCAACGTATCCACGCCGAACCAGCCCTGGTACTTGAACTCCGTCCCTGCTTCTTCGTCGCGCCAACTGTGAACGACGAACCAGTCCTTGTAGGGTGAATCCTGCTGATTTTTGACGACGTCCTGAAACGGCCAGCTATTGTAGCCCAGGTGATTGAAGACGCCGTCGAAGATGATGCGCATGCCACGCTTGTGAACTTCATTGATGAGTTCAAGTGCCAGATTATCCGCGCTGGTCATCACCCACGTCGATGGATCTGCGGGATTCTCCGTCGCGATCAGTGCCTCGTCGCCCGCCGGATCCGGGCCGAAGATCGGCTCGACGTGGTGATAAGATTCGCCGTCGTATTTGTGCAGCGACGGAGACATGAAGATCGGGTTCAGGTAAATCGCGGTCACGCCGAGATCCTGCAGATAATCGAGCTTGTCGATGATTCCCTGCAAGTCGCCGCCGCAACGTCGACGCAGGATGTTCCACCAGATGTTCTCGCCCGTGGCCCATTCCCACGGCTGCAGTTCATACCAGTCCGATGTCCAAGGTGAGATGTCCCACGGTTTATCCGGCGCGGTCGGCCATGCGCCTGTCAGGTCTTCGAGCTTCGGATCGTTTGACGGATCGCCGTTGTTGAATCGTTCAGGGAAGACCTGATACCAGACAACATTCTTCGCCCATGACGGGACGAACTCATCTGTCGTTTCGGGTGTGAGTGCCTTCTGAGCCGGTGTCGGTGTGCTCGTGCAGGCAGTTGACAGCAACAGCAGGGCTCCGGTCGCCGCGGCGATTCCGGCCCTTGTGATAGACGATTTCATGACGCTCCTCCTGTTCGTCCTTTGCCGCCGATGGCGGTCTGCAAGTCATGGGACAAGGAGAACCGTCCCGGTGTTTCCGAGGCGGGGCAATGACAGATGGAGGAAAGGCTTGTGCCCTCCTTTGCACCGGTGTAGATGATCTATGCCATTGGATACTTGGGAAGAGGAGAGGCCCGATGCGAAGGGGACCGTGCATTCCCACGGCGCTGATCGTGTTGCTGCTCGCGTGCGTGGCACAGGCGGACAGTCCTGCGCCGAGCCTCTCTGACGTCACGACCACGGGATCATGTCCGGCGCTTCCGGTGCCGGCGATTCTGACAGCGTCTGTCGCCGAATACACGCCGGAAACAACATTCACGCTCGCCCTCAATCCCGAATCCGCCGACTGGCCCTCTACACTAACCGCAGTCCATTGGGCTTCCGACTTCGGCGCGGCCGATTCGACGATGACAACTCTCGACCTCTCGATTCCTGAAACTGCACCTGAGACTGTGACGTTCACAGCCTGGGCAGAGGGCGAACCTCCGTTCGCGAACTGCACAACGTGGATGTCAGAAATGACGAGCGTGACGCTATCGAGGGTGCAGCCTCCCGCTCCCCTCCGAGTGCAATTCTTCACTAACACCTTATACTATGGGACAACCGCAGTTGTTGAAGTGAAAGAAGGTGATCAGTCACTTCTGCTTCAGGAATCGGATCTGGTGCCGTCCGAGCTTCTGGAGATCGATATCCCGAGAGGGAATGGTGAAATCGTTGTAACATACCATGTCTCAGGAAATGCTTACGATCCTTTGCAGGTCACGATTCTGCATGGTGATATTCCGATCTTCGATGTGGAGCATGACAGCTTCTACGTACAGCGGAACATCCGGCTCAACTCTTCGCCCACAACGACGACGCTTCTCGTTGGCAGAATCCCAGCACGTCTGAGGCTCAGGCTCTTCGATGAAGATGCGACTGCGGGGATCAGCGGTGAGAACTTCGACCTCAGGGGCTTCTATCTGCCACCATATATCCCATTCGATGTATGGCTGGATGTGGATTTCTCTCCCGGCTGCTATGTGATGAGCGCCTATGCCCGGGATTCCGGTGGTCCGTTCTATGACTATTCGTCCGGAGGTATTACATTCGAGGGGGAATGCGGGACATTCGGCGTCGGCGCGAGCGATCGGTGCTTCGATTATTGCTCAGGGGGCAATCAGCGTTGGCCCCTCTACATAACTTATGATGAGTGCCTCTTTGGGGAGGATGCTGTCGATATCTGTCCCGGCAGTAACTACGGCGACTTCGAACTCGATTGCTCGCACTACAGTCATTGTCGTCCGCCAACACCGACCGCCACACCCAGTCCGACGCCTACGCCCAGTTGCGTGGCGGAACCTGTTCCGGCCGTCTTGGAATCCTCTGTCGGCGCAATTCCCGAGGCAACGACGTTTACTTTGACTCTTCGGCCGGAAGCGGATGATTGGCCCTCAACCATCACCGTGGTTCAGTGGTACACAGACTACGGATACCTCGATACAACAACAACGCCGACGCTCGATGTCGCGGTTACTCCTCCCGTCCCTCCGAGCATGAAGTTCCTCGGCAAGGCAGTGGGCGAACCGCAGTATCCCTATTGCGACGTATGGGAAAGCGAAACGGCGAGCCTGATCTTGTTGGCCGCCACGCCGACGCCATCCCCCACGCCTCCATCACCGTCTGGATGGTTGATGGGTGCCGCGCCGACGGCATCCGAGCCGAACGCGATCAGCATGAGATTGAAGTGAAGAACTGACTGGGTTGGCGGCTACTCTTTGTTCGCGCGCGCGACGAGGCCGCTGCCTTCTTCGATGGACCAATTGCCCTTCGAGTTGCCGCTCAATTGGCACTGCTCGATCGAGCCTTCGGCCGACTGGCGGGCGCGCACGCCGTAGGTTCCGTTGTCTGCGATGCGGCACCCGCGCAGGTGCGGTTCGCCGGAGGTCTTGATGTAAACGCCTTCGCGTTCGTTGTTGGAGATCGTGCAGCGCTCGAAGCTGCCGCGGCCTTGCTTCGTGATGTTGAGTCCACGGCACGAGTTCGCCAGTTGCGTCTCGCGCACGACGGGTCGCGCGCCACCGGTCACGCCGATGGCGGCCTTGCCCATGCCGGTTACTCGGCAGCGTTCCACAATACCGCCGGCTTCGCGCCAGAAGTAGAACCCGGCCTCGGGCGAATCATGGATCGAGCATTCCAGGAACGATGGATTCGTCGGACCTTCGACGACCACTGCGGAGAGCGTGTCGCTGGAGAAATCGCAATTCTCGAACGTCGACTTGCCACTCTTCACATGACAGGCGAATCCCGGCATGCCCTCGGCGCGCCCGACTTGACGAATCGTGATGCCATAGACAGCCGCGTAGTGGGCGGTGCATTCCAAGGTAGCTTCTGCCGTGCTGGTCAGAATAATGCGGTGCTCGGGGCCTTCGCCGACGATCTCGATGTTCCGGCCGATCTCGACGGGGCCCTGGTAGTTCCCCGGCCGAACAATGATTCGGGTTCCATCCATGACGGCGCGGACGGCATCCGCCAGTTGGCGGTACTGACCCTCACCCATTTCAGCCACTACGACCGTCCGCAGCGGGTCCATCCCCGGCTGCCATTCGGTCGCCGTGGGGATGCGATCGTTTCGGCTTTGGAATCGATCGCGATCGCCCTCGCGGAGCGTCTCGATGTCCTCCGGCGGCGGGAGCGACGGGATCATGTCCTCGCCGCTGGGCAGCGCCATGCCGAGAGCCTCGGCCCAGGTCGTCGCGACACCGCGGGCGGTGTTCTCCGGCAGGCCAAAACGAGTCAGGTCGCCGATGGCTAACTCCAATACCGAGAGGGTGTCGAAATCCGCGTCCGAGCCCGTCAACCGGTCGCAGGCGCCGCTCTGGACAGCCAGCGAGAGCAGCTCCGCCGTGGGGGCTTCGACGCCAACGTCCAGCAGCGCCTGGCGGCATTGATCGGCATCGTGGACCACGCTCGATCCGTGGAGGTCGACGAGGCGGGCCAGCGTATCGGAGGAGGAACTCATGATCGGATTCCGGGCAGAGGGTAAGTTAGCCCAGCCCTATCCGATCGACCCTGGGGGCACAAGCGGCAAAACTAGAGGGTGAACCCGCCGGGGTTGCGCTGGGTGCGGATCACGTCGCCGTTGCTGATCGTGCCATTCGTCGGATCGTATACGCCGTTGATGATCTCCGTGGGGCCGACGCGGTCCGGCGCCATGTCCTTTCGGTCCTGGTCCGGGCCATTTGCGAACATGACCCACGCGCCATAGGCGTCCGAACGGACCTGCATCGGCGCCATCAAGTCAACATCGGCAGCAGCGGCCAACCTGTGGGTGTAGTCCCAATTCTGGTAGTAGATGTAGGACTGCTCCGGTGAAGGCTGCAGCCCTGGATCGGCGAACACATCGACGAAGATGGTCGTGACGTAGGACACGGGCGTGGTCACCGCTGCGGGCAGGAAGTTGTGCGCGTACATGTTGTGCATGTAGGTCGGCATGGGATAGCGAATCGAGAAGTCCGATGCCATTACCGCCGCCGGCAGAGGCGGCATGTTGTAGTCGACCGTGTAGGCCTCCACGGCCGTCGCCATCGCACGCATGTCCGACATGGTGCGCGAGACCTTCGAGCGCGTTTGTGCTTCGAGGAAATTGGGAACAGCGATCGCCGCCAAGATAGCGATGATGGCCACGACGATGAGAAGTTCGATGAGAGTGAATGCCCGCGTATTCCGCATCCGAAATAAGGTGCCCTCCAAGTGTGATGGAGGAGCATAGAAACAAGTTCGGGACCATCACGGTTTGGGGATGGAGCGCGGGATCCTATAGCATTTGTCGGCGAGAGGGATCAGTCAGCCTCCGGAGCCTTCGTCGGCAGGCTGAAGGTGAACGTCGAACCGACGGCGATTTCGCTTTCGACCCAGATGTGGCCGCCGTGGGCTTCGACGATGCGTTTGCAGATGGCGAGGCCAAGGCCGGTGCTTTTCTCCCCTGCCGTCGGCTTCACGCTGCAGCGCCCGAAGTCCATGAACAGCTTCGGCAGTTCCTGCTCGGGGATGCCCTGGCCCTGGTCGGCCACACTGATCTCGATCGTCTCGGGCTCCGCACCCATGCGCGCGCTGACGGTTACCTGGGTGCCGGGGAAGGAGAACTTCAGCGCGTTCGTCACGAGATTCCCAAGCACCTGCCCGACCCGGTGTCCGTCAAACCAGGCCGTCCCAAGATCGTCGGGCACATCCAGGATCACGTCGATCGTCTTTGCCTGACCGAGAATTGCGGAGGAATCGTGGAACTCCTGCAAGTACGGCACGACCTCGATCGTTTCGGGTTCCAGGACAAGCCGGCCGGCTTCGATGGCGCTGATGTCGAGCAGATCGTTTACGAGATTAATCATCGTCTCGCAGGCTCGATCCATGGACTTCATGATCTGCCCCTGCTCCGCGGGCAGTTCGCCCAAAGCGCCCATCAGGTGCAGCCCGACGTAGCCTTTGATGATGTTGAGGGGATTGCGCAGGTCATGGACGATCACGCCGAGGAACTTGTTCTTCAGTTCATTCAGGTCGACGAGCTGTTGGTAGAGTCGGCTCTTCTCGACGATCATGGAGAGCTGTCCGGCGATCTGGCGGAAGATCTCAACGTGGACGTCGCGGTACGTGTTCGGCTGCATACTGCTGAAGAACATGAAGCCGATCGGCCGCCCCATGGCGATCAGCGGGCATGTCAGGCTGGAGCGCATGCCTTCCTTCACCACTAACTCGGTCGAACGCGATGTTGGATGCTCGGCCAGGTAGGCCTCGAGGTCATTCAGGATGCGCGGCTGGCCGGTTTCCATGATAGTCTGGAGGCTGCTGCCTTCCATCGGTGCGGTGAAGCCCTTGGTCAGGAAAACATCCTTGGCCCGAGTGCGGGCCCAGTGGGCCTGAACGGCGCGACCTTCGTCCTGGAGAAGCGAGAAGCCGATGCGATCATACGGAATCACCGGATCGAAGGACTCGTAGACGTGCGAGAGCACTTCGTCTAGGAGGAGACCCTTATTGATCTGCTCGGTGATCTCACTCAGATTCCTGATCTGTTGAAACTTGTTGTCGAGAGTCTTCCCCAGGTTGGCCAAGGCTTCGCCCAGACGTCCCACCTCGTCGGGATCGCCGATGGGGAGTTCGGACTGAAACTGCCCCTGGATCATCCGCTGGGCAGCGTCGGAGTAGGTCGGTATTCTGGGGTCGACGGAATGCGCGTCGCGATCAGTCATTGGTGGCCTCCACCCCTTTGATGTCAGTATGCGTTTACTGCTGCTTCCCTCCTGTCCGCAACCCTGTTCCAGACTTGTCATGCCTTTCGGGGCATAAATTGGTTGCTACTGCTGCCCGGCAGTCAATAAACGATACTCACAATGACAAATTCTTCAGAGCGCGCGAGGTGGTGCCAATGTCACCAACTGCCTTGTATGTGGTGTCCGTCTTATTCGGGATGCTGTTTCTTCCTGTGGGGCGCGAATCCGCAGTCGAAATGACTCCAATGGGAGGCCTGACGGCTGCCGAGTCGGATGTCGCGGTGGACGATATTGCCGGTCACATTGTAGTCTGGAGGAACAGCTCTTCTGACCAGATTCGCGGACGATTCTTCAGCGACTCGGAGGGACTCTCCGAGTTCGAAGTCGCCTCCATGGCCAGCGGGAACACCTGCGGGAGCCCGGCGATCGCGCTTTCGACGAGTGGAACGTTTGTCGTCGTGTGGGAGCAGTCCACTTCGGGCGCCACGAAAGACATCTATGCACAACGCATGAGTTCGACTGGTACCAAGATCGGCACACCGATTCTGGTACCCACCGTGGGACAGTCGACACGCAACCAGGTCAGCCCGAAGGTCGCCGCTCGAGAGAATGGCGATTTCTTTGTGGCGTGGACCGACGAGTTTTCTGTAACCGACTTCGACGTGCGGGCTCGTTTCTTTCAGTTCTCCGATGGAACCCCCCTGACGACTGATTTCGGAGTGGTCACCACATCAAACCTGGAGGATAGCCCCGCGATCGCCGTCGTCCCAGAGGACACGGGGAACGGTTCGGGCGACCTGACTTTTGCGATTGCCTATCGAATAGTCCAGCCTGATGGCCGTTCCGATATCTTTTGTTCACGCTATGATGGGGATGGGGCGGCAATCGGCGGCCCATTCCTGGTGAACACTGCAATTGTCTCGACGAATCGAATGCAAACACCTGACGTCTCGCTCGGATGGATTGCTGGTGTGTCCAGACTTCATTTTGTGTGGCGAAATGAGTTCGATTCAAAATGCTATTTCAAGCGATTCGACTCATCTGCTTCTGCTATCGATCTCACGGACGTAGTGGTTCAGTCTTCATACAGCTCGTCCAATCCCATGATCGCAGCGGGTTGGGGAGGATACTTTGGTGTGTCAATCAATGACGGCGGGCTCGATGGCAGGCTCTGGACTTATGACGCCACGGGAAGTCTCCGGTTCAGTTTCATCCTCCCCCTCTATGCCGGCGAACGATATGTCGGGAATCGAGCCATCGCCGTATCGCGTAGCGGACGCTTCATTGCCGCCGCTGCGGACGTCCAACCTTACATGGCGACGATGGATGGAAAGCACTATCGCCAGAGCCTCTTCAACCTGGTCGATGCAGAGTCAGATTTTGACGGGGATGGGGTGAGCAACTGGCGTGAGGGAATGTCTGGTACTAGAATCACGACCCCTGCCGATTTTCCCCTCGAATACGACTACAATCGCGATGGCCTTTCGACTACAGAGGACGCAGAGTATCTCTATAACTTCTCGACCGGCAGGGAGAACACGATCCCTGCGGAGGTGAACTGAGCCATGTTCCCGATTATTGCAGTCTTACTTCTGGCAGGTGGCACGGCTCTCCTTCCCGTCCACTCCGCAAAATACGCCAGCGAGGATTCGAATGTTTCGGACCATGCGTGCGATGTTGCGGTCTCGGACACTGGCTACACGGTCGTGGTCTGGGAGGGCTATCGCGACCAGACTCCCCCGAGTAAGAGTCAAATCTACGCGAAAATCTTCTTCACAAGTGAGAGTAGTACTCTCCTGAATGTTGCGGGGCCGACAGACAATATCGCGTACCGGAATCCTCGTGTTGCGATGCGGGACAATGGTGGATTTGTCGTCGTCTGGGAACAGGCGGGACCAGGGGTCAGTGACTACGCAAAGGTGTACTTCCAGCGGTACAATGAGTACGGCGTGCCCATGGGCGGGGCGACTCTGGTTCCCGTCGAGGGTGTCGATACGAATGATATCACGAATCCGGATGTAGCAATGTTCGGAAACGGCGATTTCTACGTTGCCTGGACATACTACTTCAACACGTCGGATACCGATATCCGGTATAGAATTTTCCGCTATTCCGATGGAACTCCGTTCACAGGGGACCTCGCCTTGGCTGAGACGGGCACACCTGAATCCGATGCCGCGGTGGCCGTCGATGTTGTTGCAAATCTACCGACCGACACATCCGTGGCAATCGCCTATCGCGCATACGACAACAACACCTCCACCTACGCGATCAATGTGCAGCGGCTTTCCGCGGGCGGAACCAAATTGGGAAGCCCGATCACGATTCAGGGCCCCGGGCTGAGCTACGGTCCGCCGAGTATTGGCATGGATCAGAGCGGCAACTTCGCCGTTGGCTATGAGGAACTCACGCAAGACCGGACAACTTGCAGCCACTACCAATCAAACGGGTTCTGGGATGGTGACGATTTTCTGTTCGGAGTCACGACTCCATCGATTTCGTTGGACCGAGATGGCACCGTGGTCGCCTGCACGACGAAGTATGAGCAGGTTCGCCTGACAGAAATCCGCCCGAGCCGCGATTACTCTAGCCGAGCAATACCGGTTTTCTCAACCGGTTCCTACGAAGTGATGCCGAGCGTTTCAGTCGCCAGAAATGGTCTTCGCGCGTCGGTGGCGACGCTGGTGCGAACGACCTCGTCATCTCCCATCCCGCCAACCGTTCGGGTCAGATTCTATAAACGTGCGGCGCAGGGGCCGGATTCCGACGGCGACGGCTTTGGGGACGCTTTCGAATCCTATTTCGGCTCAGATCCAGGGAATCCCTCGCGGATTCCCCTCGAACTCGATGAGGACCTTGATAACCACGTAAACATGAAGGATGCGATCATCAAGTACCGCAGATACTGAACTAATGATGCCACGGGTCGCCCCCATTAATGGCCGAATATCCTTTGACGAGCGGGGCTGGCTCGATTAGCTACAAACGCACATCCGGACGAAGTCCGCGGGAGAGACTTCCGGCCGTCGTGGCCGGAGGCGCCGAAGGGGTAAGTGGCCCTCGCAAACTCTCAGGCAAACGAACCGCGGACCGACGGGCCTCTGGAGAGCGCCGGCACCACCAGCCGGCCACCGAAGGAGCATCTCCGAAGCGCATCGCGCCGGGGAATCTCTCAGGTCCCGGGACAGAGGAGGGTAACGGCCGCCGCGCATGCGACGGTTGACTCGATTCTGCGCCCCACGGAGGTGCCCCGGATGTGTGCTCTTCTCCAGACTCCCCTTCACCAATGTCATCTTGATCTGAACGCCCACATGACCGGCTTCGGCGGTTGGGACATGCCCGTTCACTACGGCAGCCAATTGGCCGAACACGAGGCCGTCCGCAATGCCGTCGGCATGTTCGACGTCTCGCACATGGGCCAGATCCGCTTCCTGGGCGAGAACTACCTGAAGTTTCTCGCGCTGCTCGTGCCCGGAAATCCCTGGCGCCTGGCCGATGGCGGATCGCTCTACACGTGCCTGTGCAAGCCGGACGGCGGTGTGGTGGACGACTTGATCATTACACGCCTGACCGAGAAGGAAGGCTTTACGGTCGTGAACGCGGCGACCCGCGAGAAGGACGTCGCCTGGATGAAGGAACAGCGCGATGCCCTCGGATTCAAGGACGTCGAGATCATCGACGAGAGCGAACAGTGGGCGATGATCGCCGTGCAGGGCCCCGATGCCCTGGAACTGATCGAGAAGATGATCGGGGGGCAGCGCTGGACAGAAACAAAAGCCTTCACCATGTTTACCATGACTTTGAAAGGCCGCCCTCACCTGGTTTCGCGGACCGGTTACACCGGCGAGAACGGCATCGAACTGCTCTGCCCCGCCGAGTTGGCGCCCGAATGGTGGAAGGAGTTCCTCGACGCCGGAGTTCAACCGGCCGGCCTCGGCGCACGCGACAGCTTGCGACTCGAGATGGGCTATTGCCTTTACGGCCAGGACCTGGACGAGACGATCTCGCCGGTCGAAGGCGGCATCGGATGGTCGGTCAGCCTGAAGAAGGACGATCCGTTCATCGGCCGCGAAGTTCTCGAACGCCACAAGAAGGAAGGCGCACCGCGCAAATCGGTCGGTCTGAAGATCGACTCGCGCCGTCCGCTGCGCCACGGCGATGAAGTCGCCGACGGCGAGAAGACGGTCGGCGTCGTCACATCCGGAGGCTACTCCCCCACTCTTGGTTGCGGTATCGCAATGGCGTTGGTGGAGACTGCTGCGGCCAGCAATCCGACACTGCAAATCGTGTCTCGTGGCAAAGCAATTGAGGCGAAGGTTCAACGGCCTCCGTTCGTTGAAGTGAAAAGCAAACCCATCAAGTGAGTGGCTAGTCACTAGCCACTTTACTCTCCGCAGGAGATGCAGATGAACCCCACAAACGTGCTCTACACAAGCTCTCACGAATGGATTGAAGCAGATGGCGACGTCCGGAAGATGGGCGTAACAGATCACGCGCAGGAAATGCTTGGCGACATCGTGTTTGTTGAGATGCCCGAGGTCGGCAAGGTCGTGAAGCAGGGCGATGAATTGTTGACGCTCGAATCGCCGAAGGCGGCCGCCGAAGTTTATGCCCCGATCAGCGGCGAAGTCGTCGAGATCAACGAGGACCTCGAGTCCTCGCCCGACAAGATCAATCAGTCGCCTTACGAAGACGGCTGGATTGTGAAGATCCGCCCGGCAAGCGTCGATGAAGAAGCCGGCGATCTGATGGACGCCGAGGCTTACGAGAAGAAGATCGAAGAGGAGTAAGCATGGCTTACACACCCCATACAACGGCGGACATCGAAGCGATGCTCGCCGCAATCGGTGTTGATTCACTCGATGACCTGTTCAGCGACGTCCCGCCGGAGTTGATCCGCAAGGACATGCTGGAGCTGGAGCCGCGAAGCGAGTTCGAGGTCGTTCGGTACTTCGAGAAGGCCGCCGCGGAGAACCGCACGGTCGATCCCGGGCGGCTGTTCCTCGGCGCCGGGGCTTACCAGCACTACATCCCGTCCGCGGTCCGTCACCTGATCACGCGCGGCGAGTTCATGACCTGCTACACGCCGTATCAGGCAGAGGTCAGCCAGGGAACGCTGCAGGCCATCTTTGAATTCCAGTCGCACATTTGCGCGTTGACCGGGATGGACGTCGCCAACGCGTCCATGTACGACGGCGCGTCGGCCCTGGCCGAAGCGGTCCTGATGGCCGTGCGCCACACGCGGCGCGAGCTTGTCTATCTGCCGAAGACGATCCATCCGACGTATCGCACTGTCGTGGAAACGTACATGCGCGAGATCAACGTCGAGGTACGCCACGTCGATATCGAAGATGGACGCGGCGGCTATCTGAAGGCCTTGGATAATCCCGAACCGGCAGCGGCCGTCGTTATCCAGACACCGAATTTCTTCGGCGTGCTGGAGGAGGCCGAAAACGCGCGCAAGCTGGCCGATGCGACGAAGGGTCTGCTGATCGCGGTCTGCAACCCGACGGCGCTGGCCGCGATCGAGCCGCCCGGAGCCTTCGGAGCGGATATCGCGGTCGGCGAGGCCCAGCCCCTCGGCATTCCGCTGGCGTTTGGCGGTCCGTACGCCGGCTATTTCGCCTGCAAAGAGAACCTGATCCGGAAGATGCCCGGCCGAATTGTTGGCAAGACGACGGACGAAAACGGCATCGAAGGCTTCGTTCTGACCCTGCAGACTCGCGAACAGCACATTCGCCGCGAGAAGGCGACCTCCAACATCTGCACGAACCAGGGCCTGTTCGCTCTGATGGCGACGATGTACATGACCTTCGTCGGCCGGGCCGGGCTGGAAGAAGTCGCCGAAACCTGTGTGGCACGCGCTCATCAGTTGGTCGACGGGCTTGAGCGGGACACAGGTGCGAGCCTCCTCTTCCCGAACGAGCCATTCTTCCACGAGGCGGCGCTGAAGCTGCCGATCCCCGCCGAGGCTTTCCTCGATCGCATGCGCGAGGACTTCGGAATCGTTGGCGGCCTGGATCTTGGCCGTTTCTATCCGGAGATGGAGGACGCGGTCCTGGTTTGCGCGACGGAGATGAACACGGCCGAGGATGTCGAAGCGTACATCGACGCCGCCCGCCAGGTCTTGTCTCAAGTGATGGTTTCCTGAACCCGCCATAAGCGACCTGATATCAAGAGAGAAGCGAACCATACAAATGACGCAGATACTTCCAATGATCGATGAACGCAGCCGCGCCGGACGGCGTGGCTCGAGCCTGCCAGTGGCGGATGAAGCGACGCGACGCGCTGCGCGCGAGGCTATTCCCGAGCGCCACAAGCGGAAGAAGTCCGCCGTGCTGCCCGAGGTCTCTGAACTGGATGCGGTCCGGCATTTCACGCGTTTGTCTCAGCGCAACTTCTCCATCGACGGGCAGTTCTATCCGCTGGGCAGTTGCACGATGAAGTACAACCCCAAGGTCAACGACCAAGTCGCCAGCCTGGCGGGATTCCAGGGCCTGCACCCGCTGCAAATCGCGGACGATTGCCAGGGGACCCTGCGCCTGATGTTCGAGCTTCAGGAATTGCTGAAGCGCATCCTTGGAATGGCGGATGTCACACTGACGCCGGCCGCGGGCGCCCAGGGCGAATACACCGGCATGGCGATCATCAAGGAGTACCATCGTCGGAACGGCAATCTGGACCGGGACATCGTCCTGGTCCCGGACAGCGCACACGGGACCAACCCGGCAAGCGCGGCGCTGGCCGGATTCAAGGTCCGCACCGTGAAAAGCAACGCCGAGGGCCGCGTGGATCTGGATTCTCTGCGGGAATCCCTGGATGACAAGGTCGCGGCGATCATGCTGACCAACCCCAATACATGCGGGGTTTTCGAGCAGGATATCCTCGAGATCGCGAAACTGGTCCACGAAGCCGGTGGACTGTTGTATTACGATGGCGCGAATCTGAACGCGATCGTGGGCCGGGTTCGCCCCGGCGACATGGGATTCGACGTCGTACACATCAACCTTCACAAGACGTTCTCGACTCCGCATGGCGGCGGAGGGCCAGGCTCCGGGGCGGTCGGCGTGGCTCCGCTGCTTTCGGCCTACCTGCCCGATCCGCATGTCGAGCGGTGCGAAG
The DNA here is from genome assembly GCA_020444065.1 of bacterium. Lineage (NCBI taxonomy): Bacteria > bacterium. Next base: position 85,187 of record JAHLLQ010000006.1, read on the forward strand.
ATGGGACATTTGCGCTCTCCGACAGCGACCGCGAGCACTCGATCGGTCGAATGTTGGCCTTCCACGGCAATACCGGGGTTCTCTTGCGCGCGCTGGCTTACATCCTGGCGCAGGGCGGCCCGGGGCTGAAAGATGTCGCCAACCTCTCCGTTCTGAACGCCAACTACGTGCTGAGCCAACTGCCAGAGATGTTCGAGCAGCCCTTCTCGCGCCCCTGCAAGCACGAGGCCCTCGTCACGGTCCGCCACGCCACTAAATCGAGTGGGATCAAGGCGTTCGACGTCGCAAAGCGCCTTCTTGACCTGGGCTATCACGCGCCTACCATCTACTTCCCGCTACTGGTTCCGGAGTGCCTCTTGATCGAGCCGACGGAGACCGAGAGCCGTGAGTCGCTCGACGGATTTGTCGCTGCGATGAAGCAGATTGCACAGGAAACAGAGGACGATCCGGAGGGCGTGAAACACTCTCCCTCGACGCTTTCCACTGGCCGATTGGACGACGCCAAAGCGGCGCGCGAAGTCAATGTTTGCTGCCAGTGGCATATCCCCGAGCGAGAGCAGTCGCCCGACAACTAAGAACGACCGTACACTTTCAAAATCGACGCCTCCTCAAAGGCTACTGACCGCCGGACAAAAGCGCTTGCGGTCAATGACCTCTGTTCCTAACTTGAGGGAACGTTGGGACCGCTGCGCCCAGGACTGGGCGGGGCGATGATTATGTGTGTAATTAAGTTACTTTTCCCGAGGACTCAGATGGCTAACTGGACGAGGAAAGCTCACTGGGCAGAAGGCCTGTTCATTCTGGTAGCGTTGACGATTCTGCTACCCATCTCTGCGATGGCAGCCAGCACAAAGGACGCCCCCTACTTCCCCGGCTACAAGGGAGAGAAGATCCCCCTGGTCAAGTCGGACAATTTCGTGGCGCTGCAGTATACCAGCGACACAAATCGAGGGGATCTCTATGAACTGGCCAAGATCGATTCGCGCGCACTCGGCGTCGAGCCGCTGATGACGTTGGGGTTCGCAAAGCAGATTGTCATGAAGGGCGATCGGGCCGCCGTTGAGAAGGCCCTCGGCACTCGTAGCGACCTGAGAGAGCGAATCGTCGGTGTCGAACCGATCTTCTTCTTCTTCGGCAAAGAGGACCCGAAGATGGCCGCAACGATGACCGGCCGCGTGATGATTCACTTCGAGCAGCCCTTGTCGATCGATGCGCGGGAGAAGTTCTTCGCCGCCAATGGTCTGACCAACACAAAACGAATGCTGGATGATCTCTATTCCGCGGAGACCAGTGTTTCTCGCGCAGAAATCCCAGCCTTCAGCAATCGTCTTGCGGAAGAGAACAAATCAGTCTCGTGGGTCGAGCCCGGGATCATCATGCCAGTCAGCCTGCACTCGTCCAATGCTCTGGCTCATCCCAACGATCCATTCATCGACCTTCAGTGGCACCTGACAAACAACGGCGACAACACTTACAAGCACCGTGGCAAGATCGACGTCGATCTTGATGTCCCTCGAACCTGGAACACCATGCCGTGGTCTGAGACCTCCGTCGCCGGGGCGCACACCGTCCCGAACTATGGCCAACGGAACCCGCCCCTGATCGTCGTTGTGTTTGATACCGGCACAGATCTGAATCATGAAGATTGGAAGATCAATACGGACGACCCCGACAATCTGCTGCCGGGAACGTCCGCTTCCGACCCGGTGAATCAGAGCGTTCTCGACACGCGCCTGGGATACGATTACGTCGACCAGGATCCCGATCCGAGTGCTGAGTTTGCGACTCCATCGGATGGTCATGGAACGTCTGTCGCCGGCATCATCGCGGCGGCTCGCAACAACGGCAAGGGCGTCTCGGGGATCGCGCCGGGCGTGAGAATTTATACCGCACGCATTATCGCGGGCGATGCGACTTCATCGAACGAGCAAGTCGCTCAGTCGATTATCGACGTGACCGATGCGCAGATGAGTATGGGGAATCACTCCTGGGGCTTCAACCCCGGCCTCAGTTCTCCAACAATCGACGTTGCTCTGAGGTATTCCTGGGAGAGTGGCCGATTTGGATTGGGTATGCCGCACTTCTGCTCGAGCGGCAATGATGGCATGGAATTGGTCAGCTACCCAGCGAGCAGTGACTACTCGATCTCTGTTGGTGGCGTTGGCGACCGGGGAAACCGTGTTTCGTACTCGAATTATGGCGAGGCTCTCGACTTCGTCGGGCCGACTCTTTCGCTGACGGGCACGGGCATCGTGACGACCGATCTGTCCGGCCCTCCAGGGTTTGCGGGCGCCGATTCGCTCGATGTGGCCGATCCCTTCGGAAACTACACGAAAGATTCCTACGAGTGGTTCAGCGGCACGAGCGCATCCTGTCCTGCGATCACGGGCGTCGCCGCTCTCATCATGGGTGTCGAGTCCTCCATCACTGTCACCGATCTTGTGAAGGTCATGTCGCAGACGGCTGATCGCTTCGGTGATGCACGTCGATTTGTGGGTGCAGGTTTGTCGGGCAACAATGGACATCGTGGGCTCGATGGATACGATGCCCTCGGCCAACTGGGCTACGGTATGCCGAATCCCTACAATGCGCTGTTGAAAGACTACGCGAATACGTATTCTCCCGCCCCATTGCGCCTGGATTATTGGCTGGAAGCACCGAAGCTCCCGAACTTTGGCGATACGATTAAGGAATTGGACATCGAGCCGACCTTCGATGAGGAGGAAGGCGTCCAACTGGTTGACGGCTCCTGTCACCCAGCCAACTTCCCGAATCTCTACGATCGAATTCAGTGCCGTAAAGACGCAGATCCATACTGGATCTGCTATGGCGCTGAGTATGGTGGGGATCCTGAGACTGGCAGAGTGAGAGGCGTCGACACAGATGAGGGCTTCAGCCCCATCGAGGACTTCGAGTATCCCATGTATGTCTTGGCAACACCCTATGAGTTTACTGAGGACCAGATTACGAACTGGGAATTGCAGGATTTCGTCCAGGATCCGTACATCCCGATCGGGAATCTGGAATTCTCAGACGACGCCTGGGAACCGGAGCCCCCGGGATTTGGAGCGTATCTGATGTCGACTCGGCCTTCGCTCGAACTCGCTAATACGACGATTCGCTTCAATCCCCGTGGCATGTACCTTCCAAACTACCAGTACGTCGTGCAGAACAATGATGACGAGGATTCCGGTGGCGAGAACGAAATCGATATCCACTATGCGTACGAACGCTGTCTCCCCGTCTTGATCCAGGTGATGGTCAAACACGAACTCGGGACTCAAAACGCGAGCGAAGAAGTTGGCACTATCCTGTCGGAAAACGATGTGATCGAGGTCTTTGGTGACGGCAACCTGCTGGGCAGAATCACCGGTGACTCCCGGACGGCAGAGAAGCCTTCGCTGATTCCCGCTGTAGAGAAGGTGACCTCGAACGAAGGTGGTGGCTCTGGCAACGAAGTATTGGTCGCCAGTTGGGGGGATATCGAGCCCTACAGGCCCCAGCTTCCAGAGAGTCAATACTACTTCAACACATACGTGTTCCAGATGCCTTACGAGTATATGGACGATGAATCGCTGCAGTTGGAGATTCGGATGACAAGTGGGAGTTCGTACCTGCCTGTCTACGATGGCGACAATCGCGCCGACGCAGTCCGCCGCGACTACCGAGGGTTCCAGTTGGCGGACATTGCGGTTTACCAACTGACGCCCAAGGGCGAACTCATTCAAGCCCCAAATCAGGGACGTGTCGGCGTTCTTGGCACGCAGCCCATCATGTCGCCGGGCAACACGGAGGAGATCTTCCTGGCCGATGACCTTCAGACGGTGCGGGTCGCCCAGCAGGAATCCTTCACAGATCGAGCCCTGATTAGCGGCAGTACGGTCATCATTGACGACCTGATTCGCGAACCGGTTCCGATCTTCCATTCCGATACCCAGATTCTGAATATGGACTCGGACTACGAGACCATGCGGATTCTGTACACGTCCAATTCACCGACCGGCGCTCGCCGACTCTACACCATTCACTCCGACGGATACGATGAAGTGGAGATTCCGACGACGGAATTCCCGACATTTGCTACGTTCTCGCAGTCGACGGATCGTATCTACTACACAAATGGCTCACAGATTCGGGCTATCTATCGTGACGGGTCGGACGATACGTTCCTGTTCGACGATGTCGGCGCCGACTACCAGATTGGGCCGGACGAATTTGCCGATCTCTCCGGATTCGGTCAACTGACCGTGGATTACTCGGATGGCGTCGTCGTCTTCACCGCGGTCGAAACTGTCCGCGATGGCGCGGGCAACATCCTGACCAATGGAGACGGCTCTGATCGCGTTTCGATTAACCTCTATGCGGCTCCGACGATTTCGAACCCAGTCGGCGAAATGGCCCGCCAGCCGGTGAAACTGGTCGAGTGGAGTACTTGGGAACGCAATCCGAAGTTCTCCTACAAAGAGAATCGTCTGGCATTCGCCTCGAATGCGAACTCGGTCGAGGATCCGACGGCGACTGGGATGTTCAAGATTTACATTCTTGAGAACATCGAGCACGTGATCTCTGGTGCCCAAGACCCCTACATCACGTCGTTGCTTCTGCCGCGGATGCCACTGTCGCCCGAAGAAGCCGCTACCTCCCTTGAGTACTATCTTGGTGGCGATGTGCCGCGCTGGTCTACAGACGGCGACTTAATCGGCTTCATTGGATTCCGACAAGAGCACGTCGATGCCGACCAGGTCGTGAATGGAATCGGCGAGGTCGCCTGGGTCCGTATCAACGCATGCTCGACCGGCGGCGAAGCCGTCCCGCCGGTGCCTCCGACGCCGACGCCGTATCCCACCCCGACCGTGAGCCCCACTCCCCCGCCGTCGCCGACTCCGGTGGACGACAATCTGATCTTCGAAATCGGCCACTACGATTTCGACTCGGTGGGAGACGGATGGCAGTTCATTTCCAGCGCGGACTTTGATGCGCCGCTCGCGGCCACGGAGAGCATGGACGGCGGATCCTATCTGCAGTTGACTGCCAACAACGACAGTACGAACACCTTCGGCTTCTACACTTCTCCCTCGAACGCATTGGGTCTCTTCCCATACGAAGCGAGCTTGAAGGCCGAGCCGGACTTCTACCTGTTCCGCGGCTATCTGCGCCGGACCACAGCCGATGCGACAATGGCACCGGGCCTGCGTCTGCGCGTCAATTCCCGCGACTACCAGCACTACGCGACGATGGAATCCTACAGCGTCGGCGAAGGCTTTGCCGTCCCAAGCGCAGACTCGCTGACCCCGATGGATCTGCTGTTCCAGCCTCCGCGAAAGATGTTCGACCTGCCGTCCGAGTACCAGACTTACACGCTCGCCTTCGACCTGCTGAACTTCATGCCAGAGGACGATCCGAACGGTGGCTATCGCCTCGAGCGCGTGGATCTGTACCGTATCACCTCGACCGATACATCGATTAATGTCCTGAGTTCTGTGGACACGAAGATGGCAGACTCGAATTCGTTCGCGACGGCCGAGGAAGCGGAGACTCAAATCCTCGGTATGTGGGAATCGGGTGCACTGCCCGAACGTCACGGCGTGCCCGAGATGACTTACGAGATCGTCCAGGCCGGACCGGACAGCTATCGTGGCCGCTTCATGGGTCGCGTCGTCGACAGCGAGAGGCCCAGCTTCGGATTCTGGTCGACGATCCCGCTGGCGCTATCTGCCAACGTGCCTGCCTCCGGAGGCCCCTACTTCCTGCGCATGCGCACCAGCGTGAACTGCTACGGCTCGAATGCCTCCTCGAACCCGGAGATTCGCTACCGCATCTCCTCGGCCCGGTTCAGCACGACCGTGACGCAGGGCATCGTTCCCTCCGGCTCGTACGAGTTGACCCCATCCGGCGGTCAATCGGCCCAGCACTACACGTTCTTCCCGATCCCGGGGAGTGTCTCTGGAGACTTCCCGATCCTGATCGGCTGGGACGTGATGAACTTCGTCAATTGGCCGAATACAAACTCGGACACGATGTTCCTGGATTCGATCCAACTGGACGTCATCTCCTTCGCCAATTATCCGGCGGTGGACGAGACACCCTGATCGCCCAAAAGAAGGTTGGCTCTCACGCACCCCCGCGACTACAAACGCGGGGGTGCTTCATTGACGGGCACTCCGATTTTCAAGAGCTGTGGAGCGGAAGATCATGACAACCGTGAGGTTCTCTCGTTGGTCCCTGATCCTGATGTTGGTCCTTCTGGCGTTCGCTCTGCCAGAGGCCATTCGTGCGCAGGATGCACCTGAAGAAACTGAAACCGTCGTCCAGGTACCGGCGGAGCGATCTTCGCCCAGGGCGACGATCAAGACGTTCCTGACGATGTTCAACGATGCGGACGACACGGGGAACCAGCAGTCGCTGGACAAAGCCGTGGCGACTCTCGACCTCAGCGACATCCCAAAGGGAATCCGCAATGAGGTTGGCGAGGAACTGGCGAAGAAGCTGAAAGTCGGGGTTCTCGACAAGTCCGGCTTCATTGTCTATGAAGATTACTCGGATCAGCCAGATGCCGCCCCTCACACGATCCTGAAGGTTCCTGCCGGCGAGGTAACGATCGCCCCGGACAAGAACGGCGATTGGAAATTCACAAAGGAGACGGTGGCCAGTATCGATCGGCTGGTCGAGCACTTCCGCGACCAGGATTTCGCTGAAGGCGTTCAGAGCACGGAGAATCTGACGCTGGACAGTTCGTGGATTCAGGACTTGATGCCAGACGTCTTGCGGAACTCAGAGTTCATTCTGAAGGGCTGGCAGTGGGTGGCGATGGCAGTCCTGGCCATGATCGGCCTCCTGATCGACCGTATCATCGTCTTCTTCCTGATGATGCTCGTGGCTCCTCGCCTGGAGCGCTATCGGATCGAGACCACTCAGCAGGGCCGCGCGAAGCTGGTCCGGCCACTTGGCCTCGTCGCGATGGCAGCCTTCTGGCGATTCAATCTGCCTTCCCTCGAGTTGCCACCCCAGATGTTGAACGCGGTCTACTCGATCATCGTTCTCATCATTGGCTGCTCGTTCATTCTGTTCCTGCTGCGGGTCGTCGACGTGATCGCAGGCCACATGAGTAACTGGGCCGATAAGACGGCGTCCAAGTTCGATGATCTTCTCGTCCCATTTGTTCGCAAATCGTCGAAGATCATTATCGTGATCATCGGCTCGTTGACGATTCTTGAGAGTCTCGATCTGCGCCCCACCAGCGTTATCGCTTCGCTCGGACTCGGTGGCCTGGCTATTGCCCTGGCGGCGAAAGACACCGTGCAGAATGTCTTTGGCTCGGTTACGATCATTGCCGATCGCCCGTTCCAGATCGGCGACTGGATTGTTGCCGGCGACACGGAAGGAACCGTCGAGTCGCTCGGTTTCCGCTCCACGCGCGTGCGCACGTTCTACAATTCCCTGGTGACAATCCCGAACGCGATACTAATGAATGCCACGGTCGACAACCTGGGCATGCGACGCTACCGACGCTACAAGACGGCGCTTGCAATCACCTACAATACGCCTCCCGAGCGCATCGAGGCGTTCTGCGAAGGCATTCGCGAGATCATCCGCGAGCACCCGTACACGCGGAAGGACTACTACCACGTCTACATGCACACGTTTGGGGCGCATTCGCTCGACATTCTTGTGTACATGTTCTTCGAGACGCCCGACTGGTCGACGGAGTTGCGCGAACGCCATCGCTTCAACATTCACGTAATGGAGTTGGCGGAGCGCCTTGGTGTTGAATTCGCATTCCCGACGCAAACGCTCTATCTGGAGCGCGGCGCCGGCGCGGCAAAGCCGAACGACGAGGCCTTCCTCTCGCGAGAGGAAGTCACCGGCCGTCTGGATCAGGGGCGAAACACCGCACGGGAGCTCGTCGGCAGCACGCTGCATAAGGGTGAGGTGCCTCCGCCCGTCGTCATCAACCCCCCGCGCGCAAACGAACCTGTCGAGAAGCAGGATCACTTCGATGGCGAGGAGTAGACCGATCGCAATCTATGGCTGATACTCCGCCAATTCTGGCGTTGCTCGACATTCACAAGTCCTTTCTGTCGCGCCCCGTGCTCGATGGCATTCATGTTACCGTACACGAGGGCGATCGCGTTGGCCTGCTCGGCGTGAACGGCTCCGGCAAATCGACACTCATGCGAATCATGGCCGGAGCGATCGAGGCGGATTCGGGCGAGGTTCGCTCGCGGCGCGGCCTGAAGGTCAGCTATCTCGATCAGTCGTTCACGCTCGACGAGTCGCAGACTGTCCGCAAATGGGTGGAGGGCGCTTTCGCAGAGCTGCACGAACTGGAAGCGGAACGCGATCACGTTCATCGCGAACTGGAGATACACCCTGACTCGGAACGCACACCGAAACTGCTGGAACGCCAGGCGGAATTGACCCACGCGCTCGAAGCGCGCGGAGCGTACACGGCAAATGCCCGCCTCGAGGCGGCGATGAACCATCTCGATCTGCCACCGGGCGAGCGCGAGATTTCAACGCTGTCCGGTGGCGAGAAGCGTCGTGTCGCACTTTGCCGTGTGTTGCTTGAGCAACCTGATCTGCTTCTCCTTGATGAACCAACGAACCACCTCGATGCACAAACCTTGGAGTGGCTGGAGGAGTTCCTTTCGGGTTATCCCGGCACCGTGGTGCTTGTCACACACGATCGCTACTTCCTGGATCGCGTTGCGACGCGGATGGTTGAAATTGCGCGTGGGCAAGTCAACGAGTACGCCGGCAACTACAGCGATTACCTGATTACGAAACAGCGCGAGGCAGAGTTGGCCGCGCGCACAGAGGCCAATCGCCAAACGCACCTGCGCCGGGAGCTGGATTGGCTGTCGCGTCAGCCAAAAGCACGCACGACGAAATCGAAGGCGCGAGTTACCGCGATCGAGCAGACCCTGGAGAACGGTCCACCACCGATCGATCGATTTACGGACTTTCAACTTCCCGATGCGCCTCGATTGGGCAAGACGGTCATGGAAGTCGAGCACATCTTCAAGACACTCGGCGATCGCGAGCTCATCGGGGGCTTCACGTTCACGATGGTGCCTGGAGATCGCATCGGGATCGTCGGTCGCAACGGCGCGGGGAAAACGACGCTGCTGCGCCTGATGCTCGGGCAGGACGAACCGGATCGCGGCAAGGTGAAGCGCGGCAAGAACGTGAAGATTGTCTACGCAGATCAGCAGCGCGCAGCGCTCGATCCGGAGGAAACGGTTCTCCAGACGGTGACAGGCGATGCGGATTGGTTGCGCGTCGGCGGCGAGCGCATCACCGTGCGTGCGTACTTGCGCCGGTTTCTATTTGATGACGAGAAGGCTGCAATGCCGATCAAACGCCTCAGCGGGGGCGAGCGCAATCGCGTGCTGCTGGCGAAACTGCTTCGTGAGGGCGGCAACTTGATCGCGCTCGACGAGCCGACGAACGATCTCGATTTGCAAACGTTGCGCGCGCTGGAGGATGCACTCGTGGCCTTCGATGGCAGTTGCATTGTCGTCAGTCACGACCGCTACTTCCTGAATCGCGTCGCAACGCGCATCCTCTGGCTGGAGGGCGACGGCCAGGTGCACGAAGTCGTCGGCAATTACGAGCACTTCCGCATCTACCGCAATAAGCTGGAGCAGAAGCGCGAGGCGGAACGAGGCGCCCGCGATCCGGAACCGGCCAAGGCCACTCGCCAGAAGCCCAAGACACCGCCGAAGAAGCTTACCTTCAACGAACGGCGCGAGTTTGAAGCGATGGAAGAGACGATCCTGGAAGCGGAAACGCGACTGGACGAAGTGCACGCCCTGCTGGAGGATCCGCAGACGTACATGGATCGTCCGAAGGACGAAGTGGCGGCTCTGGTCAGCGAGAAGAGCGACCTGGAGTCGCGCCTGAACAAACTGTACGAGCGTTGGGCGGAACTGAGTGAGCGCGCCTAGACTTGCCCTGAAGAAATCCTGTCGAGTTCATCCTTCTTCAAGAACCCTCTTGTCGCTCCGGGTTCGCCGATCATGTGACCTGCGAAGTACTGAGCCCGCGCCAGTGCATCGCGGGGCGTCAGTCCTGAAACAAAGCCCGAGAGGAATCCGCTGACCAACGAATCGCCCGCGCCGATCGTGCTGACGACTGGTCGTGTCGGCGTTGCCGGCAGAGTTGCGATTGTCTGCGATTCTCTCACGCCGAGCATCGCACCGTCTGCCCCACACCCACAGATAGCGATCTGCACGCCGCGATTCCACATCGTCTGAATCGCAGACTCGGCATCCTGCTCGAGATTCTCGTCACTGAAGAAAACCACATCAGCGATCTCGATGAAACGTCGATTGTAGGCATCGTCAACGGATGGAATTGCCTGCACGTCTGTGGAGACGCGCTTCCCGCGTTCCTTGGCCCTGCGGCCGAGAGCGAGGGCCCACTCGATGTTCGTCGCATGCACGTGGTCGACGCGGTCGAGAAGCGCGTCGAAGTCATCGAGTGGGTAGGTCTGCGCAAGCGCATCCTTGAGATCTGAGAACGCAGCCGCACGCCCTTCCTCCCCCACCAGGATCACGCTGCGCGGCGAGTCGTCCATGGCTTGAACGATGCCACCGGTTGCGATCCCGTGGGACGCAATTTCCGGAATCAGCGATTGCCCCAACGCATCACGACCGAGAATTGCCGCCAATTCGACATCGATTTCGAGTGTCCGAAGCGCCAGGGCGATATTCCATCCCACGCCGGCGGGGTTGTCTGAGACGCCGTGCGGAATGAATCGGGACTTCGCGTACTCGATGGGGAACTGGCCGACCAGAACCGACGTTTCCAAGTTCACGTTTCCGGCAACGAGAATGCGTGGCATGACTCCGACTCCCTCAAGCGGAAGCCTGCTGCGGCACCTCCGCCAAAATCATGTTCTTGCGCGTCAGCAAAACGAGCGCGTCGTCGGGAATCATGCCATCCAGGATGTGGCGGAGCGCAACCCCGGGATCGAGATACTTGCCGGGGATGAGCGACACGCGCGCCCGGAACTCCGGACGGTCCGGATTGCGCGATTCGGCGGGCTCGATTCGATGAATGCCGTCTTTCAACTCGCGATGCTTCTTTTTGCCCTTTCGCTCGATCGTCAGCGGAAAAGACTCGGCGTCGTTGAATACCGCAATCCGTCGCTCGGCTTCGTCGAAATCGAATCCCTCCACGCCGAGGATTTCGAGCGTGTAGTCGGCTTCACTTGCGACCGCAGAGATCGCCTTTCCGTGCAGTTCGACTTCTTCGGCAGTATGATACGACAAGCCGGGACAATTGAGGGCCTGAAGTCGCGCCAGGGCCTCGGATGGTTCAAGCCGCTCGCTCAACTGCACTTCGAAGTATTCAGCCTCGCCGGCCGTACCGACGCCCAACGGCGGCCCCCAACTCATGCGCGGGCGCGGGCTGTAGCCTTCGGAGAAACTGATCGGCAGCCCGGCGCGCAGCACGACCATCTCGACCAGTCGAATCAGGTCGAGGTGCGCCAACCAGCGCAAGTCGTCGGTCTTTGACAACGTGAAGCGAATGCGTTGCACAGCCTGATTTTCTTCCACGCCTTCCAGCGGCCTGACCTGCTGCAGGCGCGCCAACTCGCGATCCGTCTTCCCGTCCTGCTCGACCGACCCTTCGCCTTCCAGAATGTCAGTGCTTACATTCTCCAGCGCTGCATTCTCGCGCGCTATCTCTTCGGCGTGAATTGATTCGTGCTTTGCGAGTATGTTCTTGATCGTCACATCATCGCAGACATCGCACTTCACGCATCGAACCAACGCGCAATCGGGCGTCTCGCCTTCGCGCTTGGCTTTCTCGTTTTCGCGGATCAGGAAGAGCTTGCCAAGCGACGGATCGAGATGATCCCACGCAAAGAACTCGTGCTGAGCACGTTCGCGATTGGCGTAGAAGGTCGGGTCCACCTGCTCGTCCAGGAAGGCCTGCATCCACGCGTCGAAACGGAACCCCTCGCGCCAGGAATCGAAACACGTTCCGTTCTGCCAGGCACGGTGGAGGACGCGGGCGACTTTGCGATCGCCACGGGCCAGAACGGCCTCGATAAAGGAGCCGCGGAAGTTGTGCGCACGCACCTGGGTGAAGCGCGATTCGGCGCGCTCGCGAACGTAGTACACGCGGCGCTGCAACTCGTCGACGTCGGGCTGGGCGTGCCATTGAAAGGGCGTGTGTGGCTTCGGAACAAACGGCGACAAGGTGATCGCGAGTGAGAAGCGCTTGCCATGAATCCGGCGGCCTTCCGACTCGGCGTACTTCGTCAACTCAATGATCCCATCAAGATCCGCATCGGTTTCGGTTGGCAGGCCGATCATGAAGTACAACTTCAGCGTCCGCCAGCCGCGCTTCAGCACCTGCGTGATCGTCTCGCGGAAGTGGGATTCATCCACTGCCTTGTTAATGACGCGTCGAAGACGCTCGGTTCCGGCTTCCGGGGCAAACGTGAAACCAGATTTCGGCCCCTGCGCAATGATCGAGGCCAATTCCACATCGAACGCGTTGATTCGCAGGCTCGGCAGGGAAAGACCCATCTTGTTGGCGCCAAACTGCTCCTGCAGCATCCGCATCGTAGTCGGCAAAGCCGTGAAATCCGCCGAACTCAGCGACATGAGGCTGATCTCGCGGTAGCCCGTATTTCGAATCGCTTCCTGGGCAATCTTGAGGATCTGCTCGGGGGTGCGTTCGCGCAGCGGCCGGTTGATCATGCCGGCGGCGCAGAAGCGACACCCGCAATTGCAGCCGCGCTTGATCTCCACGGTCACGCGATCGTGCACGACGCGCACGTTTGGCACGACCGGACAGACGGCGCCGAGGTCCTCGCCGATATTGAACTGATTCTTCTTAACGAAAGACGGAATACCGCTCTCCAGAAGGCGGAATCCCTGCAGAGTTCCGTCCTCTCGCCAATCGAAGTGATAGAACGCAGGCACGTAACAGCCCTGGATTCCAGCGATACGGCGCAGAAGTCGGCGTTTCAGGTCATTCGAAATCGGAATGTCGTTGTGCTGATCCAGGCCTTTGCGGTCGTCTTCCCGACCGTTGCCGGGCCGGAACGGTCCGGCCGGATGGAGGGTGCTCAGATCCACACCGTCCGCAGCCAACTCGCGCTTGAACTCCTCGATGCAGAGCAGGAGGTCTTCTAGGACCCCTTCCCCGTCTCCCGTGACGAACACGTCGACAAATGGCGCGAGCGTCTCGGCGGCCAGGGCGCCCTCGCCTCCGGCGATGACAATCGGGAACACGGATTTCCTGAAAGCAGACCATGGAGAAAGCCCGGCCAAGTCCAGCGAATTCAGCACGTTAGTATAGTTCATTTCATGCTGGAGCGAGTATCCCAGTACATCGAACAGCGCCAGCGGATCCTTGCTTTCGTGAGCGCGCAGCGGAAACCCGGCGCGCCGCATCTCCTGCTCCATGTCGATCCAGGGACAGTAGGCGCGCTCGGCCCACCATTGGGGCCGGCGATTCACGCGCTCGTACAGAATCTTGAAGCCATGGTACGACATACCGATGTCGTACTGGTCAGGAAAGACCAGTGCCGTCCGAACGGAAACGGTGCTCTTGTCCTTGACGACCTGGTTCAGTTCGCCGCCGACGTAGCGGCCGGGCTTCTCGACACGGGCCAGGATCTGTTCGTAGTGCTGAGTGCTGGAGTTGCTCATGTTACCTCTTAGGACGGGGGCTCCGACAGGCATGGGGCATCGATGCCTGGTCGTTTCGGTGAATGCTGGCGGGCGGAAAGTCAAGGCCTCAGGCGGCTTTGCTCCGCGGGTGACTGAGGTAGCGACGGTTGTGCCGGAATCTGGAGTCGTCCGATCCGCTTTACAGTCGGTCCAAAATGGCAATTGCGGAACTGCGATTCGATCGTCTATGGAAACGGCCAACAGATTCTGGAGTGAGGTTGCCCCGATGCCCCGATTTCCTCGACGAGAAGGCGAAATCATCCTGCTGGCCGACGATATGATTTCCGGCCTGAATTCCTATGGGAAACACTTTCCCAATTGCGACCCGAAAGGTCTTGAAGGCCTGCGAGCAGATTATCAGAAGCAGAAGGACGTCCAAATGGACGCCCTGAATGCTTACAAGGCGGCAACGGAGGCCAAGGATGAGGCCCTGCAGGAACTGATGCGCAAGATGAAGGACGAGTTGAAGCAGGCTGAGGACGACTCGAAGCAGGACCCGTCGAAGCTGGAGCGCATCGGTTGGGGCGGCCTGTCCGAAGTAACCGTCACTCCCCCACCCGCTCCGCCGCGCGATCTGGAGGCTGTCTCCGAAGGCGCAGCGGGCGTTCGCCTGCAGTGGCGCCAGCCCGCCCGCGGCCAGGGAGGCCCGGTCCGCGTCTACGAAGTGGAACGGCGCGAGGGAGCCGACAAGAGCACCGAATGGACGCTCGAAGCCAATTCCTTCGATCTCGAATTGCGCATGAAGGAACTGCCGGTCGGAATTCCGCTTCGGTTCCGTGTCCGGGCGCGTAATCAGGCCGGCGCCTCCGATCCAAGCAACACCGTCGAAATCACCTTGTAACGAATCTGTCGGCGAGGGACTCTTGTTCGCGTGGATGAACAGATCACAGATCCCACGCCTTGGCCCTTCCACGAGCCGGAAACCGGCTCGCCGGAAGAGACGTTTGCATTGGAGCCGGACTCCGATGAGGAGCTTCCGGATCCGGACGCATCATTCCAGAACCTCTCCCAATGGACAGTCTCTGTCGCTTCTTCCGATCCCGATGATCTGGAAGCAGTTCGCGACGCGCCGGAACTGACTCGAACCAATTACATGCTGGTCCGCCGTGTCGGCCACGGCGGTTGCGGCGAAGTCTGGGAAGCGATTCAAAACAATCTCGGCCGCGAGATCGCGGTGAAGCTACCGTTCGGTGGTGCGGATGCCGAGGCAACGACGCTTGGGACTTGCTCGCGCGATGTCGAACTCGGCTTCCGACGCGAGGCCCTCACGACCGGCAATCTCGAACATCCGAACATCGTACCCGTTCACGATCTGGGACGCGACGAGCAAGGACGTCCGCTGCTCGCAATGAAGTTGGTTCGCGGCACACCATGGAATAAGATGATCTGGTCAGACGAGGACCTGCCACTCGCAGACTTCCTCGCGCGTCATCTGCCGATCCTGATCGATGTTGCGCAAGCAGTCGCCTTCGCACACTCCAAGGGCATTGTTCATCGCGACCTGAAACCCAGCCAGGTGATGGTCGGCCGCTACGGTGAAGTCGTGCTGATGGATTGGGGCTTGGCCCTCGTGTTTGACGAAGAACTGGCGGGGCACGAGGTGCCGCTGCTCGTCAAGTCCGGGCTTGCTCCGACGAAGCAGACCGCCGGCGGACCTGCCGGAACGCCCGCGTACATGGCGCCGGAACAAACGCAGAAGCACTCTTTGGATGTCGGCCCTTGGACTGACGTGTACCTGCTCGGCGGAATCCTCTACTATCTGTTGGCCGGGCGCCCACCTCATGACGGCAGCCAGGCGAGCGAGGCATTTGAAGCCGCCTGCCAGGGCCGCATTCATCCGCTGAAAGGGCGGACAGAGGGTGAGCTGATTCCGGATGAATTGCGCGGCTTGTGTGCGCACGCAATGGCTGCAGATCCGAAGGATCGCATCGAATCGGTCGAGGCGTTCCTGGGCGCCATTCAGGACTACGTCACCGGTGCCGGCCGACGGCGCGAAAGCCAGGAACTTACGAATCGGGTCGAGGAAGAGCTCGCGGAAGAACAGCTCTCTCCGGAGACATTGGACTACCAGAGGCTCATTCAATTTCGACTTCAGGTCGGCCGTGCGATTCAACTGTGGCCGGAGAATTTCCACGCGCGGCAATTGCATGAAAGTGTCGTGTTGCTGCACGCGCAAAAAGCCGTCGAGGGCGGCGATCTGTTGCTGGCGGAGTCGATGCTCGCTTCCGCTCCAGCCGGCGAGCAGCGCGAGCGCTTACTGAGCAAACTTGAAGCGCGCCGCGCACAGCTGCAGCGCGAGTCTCGTCAACGTCGTCTCTATCTGACTGCCAGTATGGTCCTCGTCGGGATGCTGCTCATTCTTGGCGGCTGGTTTTCAATCGAGCACGACCGCCAGAATCGTCGCGCACTCGAAATCTCCATGCGCGAGCAGGAAAACGCGCGGCAGTTGGCGCGCGAAGCCGCGCAGCGTGCTTACGAAGCCGAACGCGCGCAGTATGTTTCCGACATTCGCTTTGCGCAGAGTCGCCTGACGGAAGGCGCACTGGACGAAGCCGAAGGCATGCTGCTCGGCATTGATGAATCGCGGCGCGGAATCGCGTGGGGCCTGCTGATGCGACTCTGTCACCCCGAGTTGATTGCGCTGCAGGGACACACGGGCGCGATCACGGGGTTGGACTTCAGCGAAGATGGGCATCTGCTGCTGTCTGTCGGGGAAGACTTGAAAGCCCGCATCTGGGATATGGATACGGGCAAGGAGAAGCAGGTCTTTCACGGTCATCGCAAACGCATTCGAACGGGGGCAATCAGCCGGGACGGGAAGTTGGCAGCAACGTGCGGTTTCACGGGATCGATCCGGCTCTGGGAAACCGACACTGGACGCGAACTGTATCGCTGGCCGGTCGATGCACGCACGGTTGAGTTTGCGCCGGACAGCCTGAGCTTCGTTGCCGCCGGCCGCGACAAGTACGCCCGCGTGTATGATGTCGGGACGGGTAATTTCATCCTTCTCGAACGCCACACCGAGGAAGTTGCCAACGCGCATTTCTCTCCGAATGGCAAACAGATCATCACTGCATCATACGACAACACGGCAATTGTCTGGGACCGCGAAACTGGTCGGGTGGTGGTGGTTCTCGGCGAGCATGAGCTGGGCGTTTCCGATGCGCTCTTCAGCCCCAGCGGCGGACGCATCCTGACCGTATCGCACGACGGCCAGGCGGGCATTTGGGAAGCGAATACAGGTCGACTGCGCATGATGCTGAATGGGCACGAAGGCGGCCTGACGGCCTGCGCCTGGAGTCCCGATGGCCGCCGCATCGCGACGGGATCGCAGGATCGAACAGTTCGGATCTGGGATTCGACGACCGGCTTTGAACTGGTGCAATTGCAGGGACATGAGGAAGAACTCAGCCACGTGACATTCAGCCCGGATGGTGCATTGATCGCGACGACGTCGCTGGATCGCACGGTGCGCGTCTGGCAGGCATCGACCGGCCGGCAATTGGCCGTTCTGTCGCGACAGGCCGTACCATTCTGTCCGCCAAGGTACAGCCCGCGCGGGACGATTCTTGCCTCTTCGGGCGGAGACGATGCGATTCAGATTTGGGCGCCTTCGGGGCAACCGGAAGAGTTCCGCCTCGAGGGGCATGAGGAGGAAGTGCTCGGCCTGGATTTCGATCCGAAGGGGCGCTTCATCGCGACTGGTTCACGCGATCGAACGGCAAGACTGTGGGATGCGGGGAACGGACGGGAGTTCCTCGACATGGACGATCAGGATCGCGAAGTTTCGAGCGTGGCATTCTTTCCGGATGGCGAGCGACTCGCCGTCGCAACCTTCGATCAATCGGCATACGTGTACGATGTGAGAACGGGCGAACGACTGAGCACGCTCAAGGGGCACGAGCGCGAGCTCTCCACGATCGACGTTGCCGAAGGTGCGATTCGCATTCTGACGTGCTCGTTCGATGGAACCGCCCGTTTGTGGAAAGCCAACGAAGAGGAGCCCTACGCGATCCTGGAAGGTCATGAAGGCCCCGTTCTGGTTGGTTGCTTCAATGATGATGGCGATCTCGTCGTGACGGGTTCCAGCGATCAGACGGCGCGCATCTGGAATGCCAACACGGGCGAGCTGATTCATGTGCTGCGCGGGCACAATGGATCGATCACGGCCGCGGCCTTCGGGAAGTCCAACAAGCGCTTGGCGACGGGCTCTTCCGACAATCGCATTCGACTGTGGGATGTGCAGACCGGAAAGCCGCAGCAGTGGCTAGTGGGTCACGATGGGCGAATTCTCGATCTCGATTTCCATCCGGACGGGGACTACATGGTCAGCACTTCCGACGATGGGACATTCCGG
The DNA here is from genome assembly GCA_020444065.1 of bacterium. NCBI lineage: Bacteria > bacterium. The sequence goes on from JAHLLQ010000006.1 coordinate 103,244, forward strand.
CTTTGGGACGTGACGACTGGGCGCGAGATGGTCCGTCTGTCCGATCCTTATGGGGCCGTCACGCACGCGAGGTTCAGTCCTTCAGGCCGTCAACTGGCAACGGCGAATCGTGTCGGCAGTGTGCGTGTTTGGGAGCCGGTACCATGGCGGTCGCAGGATCTCGGCGGATCCCCCGATCTGCCGTGGGATGAACGGTTCTCATTGTGGCAGCATCAGCGTTTCCTGGAGAACATCGCGCGTCTGCCGGATCGACGCCTGCCCGCCTCCTACTGGCATGCCGTGTATCTGGCAGAGCAACCCGTCGATATCGGCAAGGCAGCGTTCTCGGGTGCGCTGGCGGCCTTGAAGGAAGTCTCGCCACGCACGCCGCAGGTTCAGAAGCTCTTCGTTGAAACGAGCGAGGCGCTGGCGACGAGTTCTCCGGAGACGAAAATCGCCGATGTTGCCCAGCCGCTGCTGGATGAAGTTCGAGGGGCTTTACGCGACATGCAGGTTGGTCTTCTGCCTCAGCGCGAAACCCAGCAGGCCGATGCTCCGGCCCCGAAATTCGATCGATTCGTGGAAGGCGCCCGCGGGCCGCTGCCGCTTGAAGAACAAAAGGCCATTCCAAGCGGGACGCCCCTGCGCGTGTTGTGCTTCATCCGTCGCGACGTCGAAGGGCACAAGGTCTTCATCGCCGGCAACCTTCCGGAACTCGGATCGTGGGAACCGTGTCGCGTGCCGTTCAGCCACGTCGAAGAAACGCCCTACGGCCACCTGTGGGAATTCCGCCTGCCTTACCAGCCGATGGAGTTCAAACTCTGCTACGGCCGCGAAGGCGATGGCTGGGTCGCCGGCGAGTGGTGGGGAATCGAGAATCGCCAAATCCCAAGCCCGACGGCACAACTCTATCGCCTGCCCGACGGCGAGTTGTTGCTGCTGACGGAGTTTGGAAAGCATCCGGGGTAAGCCCTATGCGCCCGACGAAGACGATTATGAACACCGCTCCGCTGAGCACGAGCATGCTATCGAATGTTGCGCTCTAATCACGGACGCCGTTTCGATGTGCCCCCTCGGGCATTGCGCTTGACCGCTCTGGATAGCTTCAACCCAATGGCGGCGATATTTCTTGCGATCAAGAGGCGATCATGATCGGTTCGGCAGAGCAATGGTACGACACGTATGAAGAAGCTGTTGAGCTCTACATGGATCAGAATCTCTCGGGCGCCGAGGCGCTGCTTCGGGAGTGCACGGATTCGATCGCGGTCCTTATCGCCGACGAACGTCCGATCCAACATGCGCGAGTTCTGAGTGTTCTCAGCGCCGTGTATCGCGGGATGAATCGCACGTCGGATTCGCTTGAGACAATCAAGCGCGCTGTTGCCCTTGTCGGCGAATCCGCCGGAGAGGCAAGCCAGGAGTTCGCCAACATTGTCCGCAACGCCGCGGACCTGCATTATCAGGCAGAGCGATTTGACGAGGCCGAGGCACTCTATCGGCGCGCTCTGTACACGATGGAAGCACTCGTGGGTTCCACCATTCATCCCGAGTTGTGGGAGTGCCACTACGCGATGAGTCTCCTGGCGGAGGCTCGTGGGGTTGAAGCAGCAGCGGAGCAGCACTTCGAGCGCGCGTTCGACAGTGCGGCGCTGGACACAAGCGGTGAGGCCATTGCCGAGTTGTGCGCGCGCCACGTTCAGCGAATGGTCGATGCCGGCGCCCAGGCGAACAGCGTGTCGCTCCTTGAACGCGCGTTGAAGACGATGATTCAGATATACTGCCAGCCGCCGCAGGAGTTCCCTGCGGAAGCGCCGATGGAAGAGGCAATGAGCCACTTCTTCTCGCCGACTTATCATTATCAGATCGAATACCAGCAGTATGACATCGAGCCGCGACCGCTTCGATTCATTCGGCAATTGCTGGGGATGGCGCTGAAAGAAAACGAGGAGTTCGAGCGCGCCATCGAACAATTCAAACTGGTCGACGAGAATGACCAGAGAGCCCGGCGGCTTGGTAAGGGCGACCGCTATCCGGTTGAGATGCACTTGGATTCGCCGGAACGGTTCGAGTTGGATGAGGACGATCCGCCGCTTTTCCTCGATGAGGAAGAGGACGACGAAATCGATCCGGAGGATGTCAATTGGGATGACGTGATGAAGAGCGTGGGCTCGGTTCTCTCAAACATCGACGAATTGGAGGATGACGAAGAGTGGGAGGACGAAGGAGAGGATGAAGCCGAGTGGGCCGACGATGATGAGTTCGCTCCCCTTGAAAAGCCCGCGGAGGCGAACCTCGAAGATCTCGCTCCGACAACGACACGCGGCGACTTCCACATGCACTATGGCGTTTCGCTTCACATGCTCGGCCAGAAAACGGGCATCGCCCAATACCTGCATGAAGCGGCCGGACATTACGCCTGCGCGGAGGCGAACTTCCGCCGCCTGCTCCCGTCCGACTCGCCTCTGCTGGCGGCCATCGAGGAAAACAAGAGGCACCTGGAGAACGACCTGAAGCAGTTGGAGGGCTAGTGCTTCGGAATCTTCTGCCCTTGTTTCACTTGCCAGCGGGGCCAATGCCGTCTGAAATGACTTCAACACAATAGCCCCGAAAGTCGTTCCATGCCCACTCCCCCGCCGTCGAATCATCTGCTGCGCGTTGCCGTCTATGGCACTTTGCGCCAGGGCCATTCGAATCATGTCCGATTCTGCACAGGGTTCTCCGCAGTTCAGGAGATCGAGATACGCGGTCGAGTGGGAGAACTGCGTCCCGGTATTCCAATCCTCTCCATACCGCTGCGATTCAACCTGGCCGATGGCACGGCCGATGCCACGAGCGATCTGCAGACGCAGAAGGAGATCGCAGCGACGGTCGATGGCTCGGAGGAGTGGACCGAGCGATTCGAGCAGGCGGGTAACTGGAATCGAATCCCAGGCGAGCTGTTTTACTTCGCGGACGCATCCCGACGTTTGCCGCCGCTCGACGGGTTGGAGGGCTTCCGCCCAGGGCGCAACAGCCTGTACCATCGCGTTCTGGCGCCCGTCATGACCGAGGCCGGAATCCGCGTCGCATGGCTGTACGTCGACGGAGCGACTTCGACAGCGGACGACTGATCCATCTCCAACACAAAAACCTTTGCCGCGTCCGGCATGCCTGATGCATGCACACGCCCACAACCAATCGAGGAGTCGTCCATCCGATGGCCGAGCAATTCGTTTTTCACATGTATGGTATGAACAAGTATTATGGGCAGAAGCACGTCCTGAAGGACATCGGGCTGAGCTTCTATCCCGGCGCGAAGATTGGAATCGTCGGCGAAAACGGGTCCGGCAAGTCAACGTTGCTGCGAATCATGGCCGGCGAGGATGACGATTTCCAAGGACACGCGGAGCCCACCCGCGGAACGCGCGTCGGTTTCGTTCACCAGGAGCCGGAACTCGATCTCTCGAAGACCGTCCGCGAAAACCTCGAAGAGGCGTTCGCCGAGACGGTCACGCTCTTGAAGGAATACGAGGACATCACCGAGCGTATGGGCGAGATGGATCCGGACGAAATGGAGAAGGCCATGGATCGCATGGGCGCTCTCCAGGACAAGATCGAGGCCGTCGACGGATGGGAACTCGACACGCGCCTGCGCATGGCGTCGAACGCGCTCGTGCTGCCGCCGGATGAAATGGTTGTGGAGAAACTCTCGGGCGGCGAGAGGCGCCGCGTGGCGCTCGCCAAGGCTCTTCTGGAACGTCCGGAGTTATTGCTGCTCGACGAGCCCACAAACCACCTGGATGCCGAGACGATCGATTGGCTCGAAGAGCAGTTGGTCAATTATCCCGGCACGGTGATCATCTCGACGCACGATCGCTACTTCCTCGACAACATCACCAAATGGATCCTGGAGCTCGAAGGCGGGCATGGCATTCCATTCGAGGGCAACTACTCCTCCTGGCTGCAGCAGAAGCTCGACTATCTCGCGAAGCAGGAGAAGAAAGCCACGGGCCGCCGCAAGTCCCTCGATCGCGAGTTGAAGTGGATGCACATGAGCACGGCGGATCGTCACCAGATGAGCCACGCGCGTATCAAGGAATACGAACAACTCGTCGCCGCGGAAGCTGCCGCCAGCAAGGAAGATTCGGGCGCGATTCAAATCGCTCCAGCCCCGCATCTGGGCGACCAGGTCATCGAATTCAAGGGCGTTACGAAAGGCTACAATGGCCAGAATCTGATGGAGGACACGTCGTTCTCCATTCCGAAGGGCGCGATCGTAGGCATCATCGGTCCGAACGGAACCGGCAAGACAACGATGTTCCGAATGATCACTGGCCAGGAGAAACCGGAATCCGGCGAGATCGTCGTTGGACCGACAGTGCAACTCGCCCACGTCGACCAGCACCGGACAGATCTTGAAAGCGATCGAACCGTCTTCGAAGAAATCACCGGCGGTGCCGACGATATCGAGTTCGGCAAAATCCGCATCGCGTCACGAAGTTACGTGGCCCGATTTGCCTTCCGCGGTGGCGATCAGCAGAAGAAGGTCGGCAACCTCTCCGGTGGCGAACGCAATCGTGTTCACCTGGCAAAACTGCTGAAGGCCGGCGGCAATGTGTTGTTGCTCGACGAACCGACGAACGACCTGGACGTCGGCACGCTGCGACTGCTTGAGGATGCGATCTCCGAATTCGCCGGGTGTGTGCTGGTCATCAGCCACGATCGCTTCTTCCTGAACCGCATCTGTACGCACCTGCTCGTTTTCGAGGGCGATGCCACCGTGCGCTGGTTCCCAGGCAACTACGAGGAATACGAAGCGATTCGCCGCAAAGAAATCGGCGACGCCGCGTTCGAGAATCGCCGCGCGCGGTACCGCAAGCTGCCGCACCTTTGATCGCAGGAGACGAAAGTCTCTAAAAGACACGAGGCGCAGAGGGCTAATTCCCCTCCGCGCCTCGTCTTTTCTTATTGGCAGAATTCGTTACCTGGCAGCCAGTTCCCCCTGCTGCAGGCCCTTCAGGATCATATCGCCGTGGTGGCGCGAGTTTTCGATGAAGACGTGCCCGCTGACGTTGCCGGCGATGATCGTGCCGGCGATGAAGAGACCCGGGACGTTCGTCTCGAGCGTTTCGGGATCGTGCTTCGGAATGTTGGTGCCTTCCTCGATTTCGATGCCCATGTTGCGAAGAAAACCGGCTGGCGGATCGTAACCTGTCTGGCAGATCACGAAGTCGTTGGCGATGTCGAAGTCCTTGCCCGTGGACGTGTCGCGAAGCGTCACCGTTCCCCAATCGATCCGGGCGATCTCTGTTCCCATGTATCCCTTGATCTCGTCATTCTTGATTCGATTCTCGATATCTGGACGAATCCAATACTTGATCCCATAGCCGCGCAATTCCGGCCGGCGATACGACAGCGATACGTTGGCGCCGGAACGATACAACTCCAGTGCCGTCTCAATCGCCGAGTTGCGCCCGCCCACGATAAGTACCTCGGTACCCGCGTATGGATGCGCCTCCTTGAAGTGATGCGTAACCTTTGGCAGATCCTCGCCCGGAACATTCAGTTGCCGGGGATTGTCAAATGCACCGCAGGCAACCACGACCGAGCGAGCTTCGACAGTCTCGGGCTCCAGGCCTCGTTGCCGAATCTGAACCTCAAAGGAGCCACCCTGCGTCTTGCTGACCTTCTCAACGGTTGTGAAGGTCTGGAGCGGAATATCGCGATCTTGGGCGAAGCGAGTCAGGTAGTTCAAGTACTGCCGCCGGCTCGGCTTTTCCTCGGTAATGGTCAGCGGAAACCCGTCAATCTCGAGAAGCTCGCGGGTGGAGAAGAACTGCATGAATGTCGGATACTCACTAATATGCTGTGCGATTGCGCCCTTGTCGGCCACAAGCACGCTGAGTCCTTCCTTCTTGAGGGTATTGGCAACGGCCAGACCTGCGGGTCCGGCCCCGATAATCAATGTGTCCAGCACGATTCATAGACTCCTGTTAGCACTTGATATGGGTGCGGTTCTGGAATACTCCTTGGAGAGAAAAGCGGAACGGCTTGCTCATTCCGTATTTTCCATGGGGGGTTCATGCAAACTCCTTGCCGCCCGGTGCCAGCCTCGGGCAGCATACTGTCTTGGGTCGTTGCTCGGCCACCCCCAATTACATGCAAAGAGTGGGATACTCCATGATTGAATCGACTGTCTTTACACGACATCTCCGAATGCTGCTGCTGGGGCTGCTTCTGGTGCCCGTGGCAGTGCGCGCCCAGACCTTCGTGATCGAGTCCGACTCCCGCGGCCAGAACTCGGACCGCTTCCAGATTACCAGCGGCAGTTGGGTGCCCAGCGACGTCAAGAGCCGGGCGAGCTACCTCGGCGCGACAGCCGTGGCTTTGAAGATGGAAAGTCAGACTGGCGCGGTTCGTTTCAACCCACTTATCAAGTACGGTGGCGACTACCAGATCGAAATGACCTGGCCGACTCGATCCAACGTAACCGGCGCTATTGCGAAGGTAACGGTCAATGGAACAGAGCTGGCCTCCGTGCCACTGACAATGGATTCGACCAATGCCGATAATTGGTTCTCCCTGGGCCTATTCCCCCTGACTGAGGGCGAAGGTACAATGATCGATCTCGTTGTGCCCAATGAGGCAAAGGCCGCGCACGACGATAGTCCGATGGCAGTCTACGCCGACGGCGTTCGCTTTCGCGCCGTCCAAGCCGGATCGCTCCCCACCGACGCCGTGACCGAGGAGAATCCCTTCGAACGCGCCACGTCCTCGGAACCCGCTGGTGGCGCTTCGCCATTCGATTCACCTCCGCCAAGCGATACCATGGGCTCGGCGGCTGTGAGCTCGGCGGATAGCCCCTTTGAAAATCCGCCGGCAGCCGACAATTCAGCTTCGACATTCTCAAGCCCCCCAACGAGTTCCAGTGACAGCCCGTTTGCCAATCCTCCGGCTGAAGACCCGTTCACCGCTTCCAGCAGCGCCCCGAGCGCCGAGGATCCCTTCGGCGGTTCCGGCGGACAGAGTCTCCCGTTTGGCGACGGCACGGGCGGAGCCCAGAGCGAGGGAATCTTCGGCTCGAACGTGGAGTTCCAGTCTTCGGGCGGTTCCGAAATCCTTGAATTTCAGGGTGGAGAGGGTGAACAGGAAGGCTTTGCTGCTCCTCCGACTTCCGGGACGGCCGCTGCATCCTCTTCGTCGGGTTCGTTCGCCGATCCGTTCGCCACAGAGGCAGGCGCCTCCGATCCGTTCGCAGGCTCGTCGACCTCTACGGCTTCCAGCAACGATCCGTTCACGGGCGGCACGCGAGCCTCTTGGGATCCATTCGGCAGCGGTGGTGATTCCGGGGCTTCCTCGTCCTCAGGATCGACCTCGATGAATGAATACGGCAGCGCCTCGCTCCCCGAATCTTCGACCGGCAGCCCGTTCGGCACGCCTCCGTCCGATTTCGGCGGCTCCGGCGGATTTGCAGCCTCGACACCGCCCTCCAACACCGCAGCTTCGAACATCGCTCGCAGCCAGGACCTGAGGAACTTCGCCTCGACGATGGAGAGCGAAGATGCGGAACCTGTCTTTGTCGATTACTCGGCCAGCCAGCCGAAGGCCGAGCCGACACCGGCGCCTGCCGGCGACATCGATTGGCTGTACGACCTGGACAAGGCCATGGAAGTGGCTCGCGAGCAGGGCAAACCCATCCTGGTCGTCTTCCTGGGCTCCAACAAGCAGAGCGAGACGTTCGAGAACGAAGTTCTTGCGGATGCGGACGCGGTGGACCTGATCAACAAGTTCATCCCCGTTCAGTTGGACTTCCAACTGGATAATGCCCTGGCCCGTAAATACAATGTTCCCAGCTCTCCGTACGCGGTTGTTCTCAATAAGTTTGGTTACACCAAGAGCCACGTTTCGATGATGACGGATACGCGGCGTTTCAATCGAGCCCTGACCCGACTGACGGACTGAACGCCCGGACGGCAGGATCGGTAGCTTGATCGCTTTGAATCGAGATTCCCGCGGGCGCCACGAACGCTCGCGGGAATTTTGAGGTCCAGTAGGAATCTCCAGGAGGCGAAAGCGATTGGGCTTGAGATTGTCCCGGGCAGCCGGGCAAACCCTTCGCCTCACGGAGAAACGAGCAGGGCCTTCGGTGCCCCAACGAGTTCTTCACCCAAGGAGTCATTCAGATGTCCGGCCACAGTAAATGGCATTCCATTAAGCACAAGAAAGCCGCGGTCGACGCGAAGCGCGGCAAGCTGTTCACTCGCGTCATCAAGGAGCTTCAGATCGCCGCCCGCCTGGGCGGAAGCGATCCCGGCGGGAACCCGCGACTGCGCACTGCCATCCAGTCCGCAAAAGATGTCAACATGCCCAAGGACACAATGGAGCGCGCCATCAAGAAAGGCGCCGGTGAACTGGAAGGCTCGTCCTACGAAGAGATCCTCTACGAAGGTTATGCTCCGGGCGGCGTCGCGGTAATGGTCGAAGTCACTACCGACAATCGCAATCGCGCAGCTTCGGAGATTCGCCACACCTTCACGAAATACGGTGGGAACCTTGGGAACTCGGGCTGTGTCAGCTATCTGTTCGAGCGCAAGGGCGTTATCGAAGCGGAATGCGAAGACGACGACAAGGTGATGGAGGCGGCCCTCGAAGCCGGGGCGGAAGACATCGAGAGCGAAGAGGGGTTCCACGAGATCACGACGAATCCGGACGACGTCCAGGATGTTCGTGAGGGTATGGAAGCGGCCGGCATCAAGGTCACGAGCTCCGGCATTCGCCAGATCCCGACGAACACGGTTACCCTTGAACTGAAGGACGCGCAGAGCTGCCTGAAGCTCATCGGCGCCCTGGAAGACAACGATGACGTCGATGAGGTCTACGCCAACCACGACATTCCGGACGAAATTTCAGAGCAGTTGGAAGACTGATCCCGAACACACTTCCGCCAACGAAATCGGGGCTTCCAGCGATCTGCTGGAAGCCCCACTTGTTTTGCTTCGTTCGATTCCGAGGGCTGACTACTCGGCCACTGCCTCGACGGGTTCCGGCGTGCGGTAGTTCGTCGCCCGGATGCCGTACCAGCCGTCCGCATTCAAAACGGTTGCGGAAGAGGAAGTCTCCAGGAAGTCCACGCGCTGGGCCACTGGGGCGAGGCGCTGCAGGATCGAGAAGACCTTCGTGAGTTCCTTCGGCGCGTCGGGCTGGGCTCCGATGAAGGCACCGGCCATTCCCATCATTCCGAACATCTGGCCGAGTTCCTGACCGAGGCCGGAGAGGTCCTTGAACGTCATCTTGGTGACTTCACCCTTGGGATGGACGCCCTGCTTCTGGAAGCGCTCGTTCTTAAGGACACTGTCGTGCTCGCCCGCCGCGGTCTTCAGCGAAAGGGCAATGGCGCGCTCCGAGGAGCCGATGAAGAGGCGGTCGCCCTTGACGCCGATCACCGGGCGGATGAATGCGGCGACGACCGGGTGGGTCACGAGTTCGAACTCCTCGCCCAACTGCGTGGCAGGCATTCTCATCAGATTCTGGCCTGTCTGTTGGGCAGCCAACTGATCGAGCATAGTGACTGCCTTCTCGATCATCTCACGGGCCTTGTCGGCATTCTTGACGCGAATGATAGTGGCGCCGTCTCCGGTCGCCATTCCGGGGATCGAGAAGCTGACCGAGTCGGTGGTAATCCAGCTCAGAAGATCGTCTTCGATGCTGAAACCAACCTGGGTAAGCTGCTGATCGAATTGCGCCAATCCCTGCTCGCCGTTGGGGATCTCTTCAGCGACGATCTCGCGAACGCCGGTGTACAAGGCATTCAGATCGCAGCCGGCGGAAACGCTGAAGCTGGTTGCTTCGACTGGGATGTACTCGCTCCAATTGGGAACGGGGTCCACAGTACCAAGCATCTTGTAGACGAGAGTGTCCTTCGCGTCGTCGCCCAGGTAGGCGTAGGACTCGCCAATAACCTTGTAGCCATCGATGTGGACGACTTCGGCTGTGCGATCGAGCGAACGCATCTCGCGGAAGGTCAGTTCCATGATGGTCGTCACAGTCATCAGTTCCTGAGAATCGTTTTCGCCCGCCTGCTCTTTCGCCATTTCAAGCGCCGGCACAATCGCGCCTTCAAGGGCATCGGCCATGCGATCCATATCAAAGTAGACGTACTTGATGCCCTGCTTGGGAAGGTCCTTGAACGCAGACTGATAGCGCTCCGAGGCGATCAGGGATTCCTCCGCGCCGCCTTTGTCCATATTCTCGAAGATTTCCTTCAGAAGCGTCTCGTGCAGCGAGAAGGCCAGGACGTTTCCGTGGCGCCCAACGCCGAACTTGATGATGCTCGTGCCATCGACCTGGACGTCTGCGAACGTGTACTGAGCTTTGCCGACTGTTTCGTCCTCGAGAACCATGTTCTCCCCGGACATGCTATCGATGTACTCGAGGATCCCCCGCATCGCCTTGTAGTTGGAGTCCACTTTGGCGGGATCCGAATCGAAGAGCCAAACCTCTTCCGGCGGACCAACGTTCACGTTCTCTCCGTTGACGTTGATGGACTTCCCTTCCATGTAGCGCATCGTGTAGATCATCCGGCCGCCGACCAGCGATTCCCAATCAACGGCAGTGACGGTGTCGATGGCCTCGTCGATCTTCTGCTGAGCCATGGCGCGCTGCTCGGGATCTTCGACGGAACCCATCAGCAAGCTGAACAGGTCCTGAAGGACGCCGGCATTCTGCACATCTGTCCAGACGTTGCCCCAGTAGTCCTTCACGAAATCGGCTTGGTCAGTGTCTTCGGCATAGACCATGAAAAACACCGATTCGGGGATGGAATTGGTCAGTTCGTTTTTCGGTGCGCCACCAATGGCCCACGCGGGCAACAGAACCGCCATCAACAGGAGCAAGTGGGTGAACTTCGCGGTCCCTTTCATGATTGTGACTCCTCTTCGCCGGGATTCTCAGGGGCTCGTTGGACCCCTCCCTGGGTTTTTGGGTCGTCCGCCGGATCTTGCCGGAAATTCGGAGCGGTTGGCGGTTCGACCTTTCACTGTCTCTTACGCACTCCCCAACGATTCCTTCATTGGGCGCCATTCAAACTTCTCGGATCGAAGTCCAGTCCGATCAGTGGTTATTGGCAACCCTTCGGGATGGACTTCAACCGCCGCGGGACGCAAGGTTGAAGGTTGATTGAACGGGACATGAGGACCATGGCGAAGATCCCCAAACAGCGTGTCGATGAACTGCTCGTTGAACAGGGCCTCGCCGGCGATCTGGCGGAGGCTGCCGGTCTCGTTCGCGCCGGTCGTGTGCATGGGGCGGATCGGCGCTACGAGAAGCCTGGAGAGTCGGTGCGTACAAATGTCAAACTTTCAGTCAAAGGGCGTGAGCATCCCTATGTGGGCCGCGGAGGACTGAAGCTGGCGGGAGCACTCGACCGATTTGGCATCGAACCGACTGAACGCGCCTGCCTGGACCTGGGAGCCAGCACGGGAGGATTCACCGATTGCCTGCTGCAGCGCGGCGCACGGGGGGTGCTCGCCATCGATGTCGGGCGCGGGCAGTTGCACGAACGACTTATTCGAGATCCACGCGTCACCAGCCGAGAGCAGACGCACCTGAAAGACCTGAAGGCTGCCGACATGCCTCCGGAACTGTCGCTGGTCGTGGCAGATCTGTCGTTCATCTCGCTGCGAGCTTGCATTCCGATGATCTCAGCGCTCCTACCGGAAGGCTGCGAAGCCATTCTCCTGGTCAAACCCCAGTTCGAACTGCCGCCGGGTGATGTCCCCGAGGGCGGTGTCGTGACCGATGAGGCGCCTCGACGGAAGGCCGTCGAGGAGGTACTGGGGGCCGCGCTCGAACAGAGATTTGTGCTTCTGGGGGCTGCCGCGTCGCCAGTGGCCGGCGCGGACGGAAATCGCGAGTTCTTCGTCTACTTGAAGAAGCCAAGGGGCGGCGAAAGTGGCCCGGGCTTCGCTGTTGACGATATCCTGGCGGACGCTTTCAACTGAACGGGCGGCATCGTCGCCAGTAAAAATACGCAACGATTGGATGGAAATGAGACTTCTCAGCGGGAAACTCGGACCGAAACTCACCGTCGCGGGAACATCATTGGTACTTGGAATCTTCTGGGCGGGGTGCGCCAGCGCGCCACACGTGCCGGAACCAATGCAGGATGTGACCACGGATAGCATGGTGATCGAAGCACCGACGATGGATGAGCCGGTGGTCGAAATGGCCCAGGTCGAGGAGCCCGCCGAACAACAGAAGCCTCAGAAGCCGGAGGTCAGCGCCGAACCGACCCCGATCCCAGCACCCACGCCGATCCCGACGCCGGTCATCACCGACACTCCCCCGCCAGAGCACTACCTGTTCCCGGCGCCGCTCGGCCCGATGATCGTGCCGCACACGGTGGTGGAAATGGACGATGCGGCGGAAGCGCCGCCAATCTTCGATGCCCTCGGTGAGAAGGCCAAAGAAGCGTATGTCCAGGGCGCGTTGAAGAACCAGTCCGGCTATCCGACGCAGGCGTTCGAGTATTTCATGGAGGCCGTGGAGCAGGATCCGGAGAATCTGTGGCTGAAGAATCGCGCCGCAGAAGCCGCGCTCTATCAGCACGATCTTCCGCGGGCGCAGAAACTGTCCGAGGAAGTCCTCGAAGCCGATCCGGATAATTACACGGCGATGCTGCTACTGGCGAAGCTGAGCACCTATCGCGAGAAGTACGACGAGGCCAAGGAGTGGTATCATAAGGTCCTCGACGTGAAGGACAAGAATATCGAGGCGCTGCAGAGCCTGGCCCGGATTGCGTATAGCGAAGACCAGGATCTGGAGAAAGTCAAAGAGTACGCCGGGCGAATCCTGAAAGTCGACGGACGCAATTACGAGGCGATGTTGCTGCACGCCGAGGCCAGTGCACTGACTGGAGATATTCAATACGCAGCCGGCCTTTATTCGCAGTTGGTGAAGTACAACCCCGCGATCATCTCGCGCCTGATGGGAATGGCGCAACGTCTTGTGCAGATGGATCGTGTCGACGATGCGACGGAATTGCTGCGCGAAGGTGTTATCATGCAGCCGGAATCGGTGGCTGTACGTCGCCAGTGGGAAACGATCCTGATGAAGGAAGGCGGCGACGAGGCGGTCATTGAAGGCTACGAGGCGCTTCTCGCGCCGAATCCGCTGGAGATCGACCTGCACGAGCTGTTCGCGGATTACCTGGCTCGGGCGGGCGATGTCGATCGCCTGGAAGAAGAACGCGAGAAGATGCTGGAGATCAATCCGCGCCATGTTCCAAGCATCCTGTCTCTGGCGCGAATCGCGATGATTCGGGGCGACCAGGAGCATGCGAATGAGCTGTTTGAGCGCGCCCTTGAGGCGGGACCTGAAGACGCCTCCACGTATCGCGAGATCGCGCTCGTCTACATGGATCAGGGTAAACTGGACCGCGCTGAAGACTTGCTGCGCACGGCGATGACGATCGATCCGGAAGATCCGGACACGCTGCTGGCAATGGCGGCGCTGAGTGAACGTTTCGATGATCCGAAGCAAACGGAGCGTTTGCTGAAGCGCGCTCTCGATCTCGCGCCGGCCAACGATCACATGCTGAAGCTGCTGGGCGATTTCTACCGCCGGCACAACCGCACGGAAGAGGCTTCGCAACTCTACGAGCAATTGCTCGCCGTCGATCCCGAGAACACTGAGAACCAGGTAACTCTGGCGGTCCTCTACTTCATCCTGGAGAACGAGACGGCGCTGGACCGCGTGCAGAAAGCTGCGCCGGCCGTCGTTGCTGACAAGTTCGGTTTCTTCTTCGATTACGGCCGTATGGCGATGCAGTACGGCGAGTGGGATCGCGGTCGCTGGGCATTCGAAAAGGCCCTGCAGATCAGCCCCAAGAATATCAATGTCCGTCGCGATCTGGCGACAGCGTATCTGCATCTGAACGAGAACGAAATCGCCGAGCGTACGTTGCTCGAAGCGGAGGGCATGTACACCGAGGGCGAATCCCACACGACGTGGCTACTCTCGATGGTGGGCCTGTACCAGGATTTGAGACAGTACGAGAAGGCACTCGAGTACATCCAGAAGTTGCTGGAAGAAAACCCGGATGAGCCCGTGTATCGCGAGCAGGAGATGATTTTCCTGGCAACGCTCGGTCGCACGGATGAAGTCACGGAGAAGCTGAACAGCTACATTCGCGACTACAGTATCGACGAGCCGATGCAGACGAAACTGACTCGCGCGAGCGTTTATCAGGCGCTTGGGGAAACCGACCGTGCGATCGGCGTGTTGCGGCCGCTCGTCTCGGACAATCCGAATGACATCGAATTGCTGTACCGACTCGCCAATCTGTACGGCGAGCAAGAGGAGGTGAACCTGGCCGAGCATTACTACGACGCCGTCATCGAAGAATCGGAAGGCAATCCCGAGTTGGTCGGTATGCTGCTCAATGCGTGCAACAACCTGGCCTACCTGTACGCCACCACCGGAACGGATCTTGATCGTGCAGAGGAATTGGTCGGGCGGGCGCTGGAACTGGCTCCGCGTGCAGGGTACATTCTGGACACGATGGGCTGGGTAAAATTCCAGCAGAAGCAGTACGCGGAAGCGGAGGACTGGCTGAAGCGCGCCGAGAAGTTGAGCCTCGACGATGCAGAGTTGCTCGAGCACCTTGGCGATCTTTACGAGGCGACAAACCGCCCGGAACTGGCGCGTCGATATTATGAGAAGGCCGCGAAGATCGATCCGAAGAGCGCCGCGGCCGAGAAGTTGAAGGAACTGGGGACGGAGTGAAGCAAAATGCCGCCTGTGCTACAATCGCAGCCGGCAGGGATAGGTGCTTCCTTTGGAGTTTGAATTCACATCGTTCGACCCGGAAGTCTCGAAAGAGATCAACCGCCAGAAGCTCCTGAAGCTCTTCCTGGAACTGCTGAATCGCACGTCCGGCGATGCCCAGCAAGCGCTCGACTACATGGAAGACATGTGGGAGTCGAGTCGCCTGGAGAAGATGACGGGCATCTCGTTCGAGGAGTTTCGCGATTACCTCGAGCAGCAGGGCCTGCTGGAACACAACCCAGCCACCGGCACGCTGAACGCCACGCATCGCGCAGACATGGAAATCCAGAAGCAGGCTTTCGAGGAGATCTTCCAGGACCTGTCGAAAGGCGACATCGGGGAACACTCAACGTCGCATTCCGGCCAAGGCGGAGAGAAACTGGCCGACACACGCCCGTACGAATGGGGCGATTCCATCCAGGACATCAATTTCCCGAAGTCGATCGGGAATGCGCTGGTGCGAAGCGGTTTCGATTCGTTCTCGCTGCAGGAAGAAGACCTCGAGTCCCATCAGACGGAGCACCTTACGACGACCGCGACGGTTATCCTGATCGATATCAGTCACTCGATGATTCTCTACGGCGAAGACCGCATCACGCCGGCGAAGAAGGTGGCGATGTCCCTGGTCGGGTACATCCAGCAGAAATACCCGAAGGACACGATCGACGTCGTCCTGTTTGGCGATGAGGCCTTCGAAGTGCCGCTCGATCAGTTGGCGCGCATCAGTGTCGGGCCGTACCACACAAACACGAAGGCTGGCCTGCAAATGTCGCAACGGCTTCTGATGCGTCGCAAAGCGCTGAACAAGCAGGTCTTCATGATCACGGATGGCAAGCCGAGCGCGATCACGGAGCAGGGACAGATTTACAAGAATCCGTTCGGGCTGGATCCGAAGATTGTGAATCAGACGATCAACGAAGCGACGCAATTGCGACGCAAGGGCATCACCATCACGACGTTCATGATCACGACGGATCCGTATCTGCAGGATTTTGTCGATCGGCTGACGCGCGCGAATCGGGGACGTGCGTATTACGCGACGCTGGACAAACTCGGTTCTTTTATTTTCGCAGACTACGGACGAAACAAAAAGAAACGGGTGTAGCAAATTCCGTTGGCATCCGTCCATCTCCGTCCCCATATTATGGGCGGAGGACGTTGCGATGGACTTTGTGACGCATACACTCGTTGGAGCCGGCGCCGCGCGACTTGCCTGTCCGCAGAAGGAATGGCTGCCGCAACTCACACTCTCCGCGGTCCTCGGCAGCCTGCTGATCGACGCCGATCCGTGGCTCTACCTGA
Organism: bacterium; assembly: GCA_020444065.1. NCBI lineage: Bacteria > bacterium. The sequence continues at coordinate 119,330 of JAHLLQ010000006.1, forward strand.
TCGATCCCGCATACTACGGCAAGTACCATCGCGTCGCGTCTCATTGCCTGATGGGGCTGGTAGTGATGTCGCTCGTCTGCGCCGGTCTTGCGTGGTCAATGAGCAGTGTAAAGCCATGGCGGAGATTCGGCTGGTTCGTGTCGGACAATCTTCAACGCCAGGAAGAACCGCCCTCACGCGCACCATTCCGACTCCTGCTGTTTGTTGCGGCGTGCGCGGTGGTGCTGCACTTCCTCGGCGATATCATCACGGGATTCGGAAACATGCTTCCCTTCTGGCCGTTCAGCAACATGGACTACTCCATGCACGCGGTCAGCAGCTTCGATGTGGCCATCTTCTCGACAACACTGCTCTGGCACGTATTATTGAGAACTCTAAAACTAAGCCGACGGAGAGAAGCGATTCTCTCCGCCGGATACTTCGTTCTGGTTGTCGTTTACATTTTGTTCCGCTGGAAGTTCGGCCCGACCACGGTGTGGTAATCAGACCAGCTTTGACTCCATGATCCGATCGACGCGATACACGGAATACGCGTCGCGCGTGCGGCAATGCGCATACAGGCGATCGCGCTCCAGGCTCTCCGGCGCGATGAGTTCATCCACTTCGTCGCGGTTCGCCTTGATGTAGTGAATCTCCACCTCGAACTCGTTTTCGATAGCGAAGTCCAACATGCGACGAATGTCGGAAGCCTGCTCGGCGGGGTTTGGTCCAGAGAAGTTGTACTTCGACGGCCCCGTCGGTACAGACGTCGTCACAAGGTGAGAGATCTGCTTCTTGTATTCACGCTTGACGTTTGAAACGCGGGTTTCGGTGGCGGTCTCGACGGCCTTCTTCCACGTGCTGACAAGCGGATCGGCAAGATCGTTCAGCGCTGCAAAGGCGCGCGGATCGATCTTCAGGCGCTCCAGCAAGGGCGAGAGGCGTTCGTCTGCGACCTGGCGTCCCTTCTCATTCTTCGCGACATCGAGCGTAAAGCGCAGCGACGCGATCAGCTTCACCATGTCCTCGCGGGTCAGCGATAAATTGAAGCGTTCGTCTTCGCGAACGTGGACATGTTCGCTTTCCAAGCGCGGCATGAAGCCGACCTTCTGCAGTTCGCGTGCGACCTTCTTCAGATCGACGTCGGTGTTCAGCAGGACCACGCGTTCGTCGTAGATGTTCTTAATCGATGGTGAGATACGACGATTCGCACGAATCTGCGTCAGCAAGACCTCGTCATCCATGATGATGAAGCCGCCGGCGTAGCCCATGTTCACCTCGCCGTGCTTTTCACTACATTCGCGAACCAGAATCGTCAGCGAGTCGGGGATCGGAGTCCGGCTGTGCTTCTTCAGGAATTCCTGAATCTCGTCTCCGCTCAAGCCGCGATCGAGTCCTTCGCGAATACTGCTTTTCGTGATTGTCAGCAGCGACATCACGTCGATGGATTTCACGTGGCCGATCTCGTTCAGGTGATAGAACGTGCGCAACTCCAGGTCCGGTGGCACGATCACTTCGTGGGTCGGCTGAACAATGAATGAATCAACGTCGTACCGCAGTGGCAGCACTTCGTTCGGGTGTTCCTTGTCGAACAGGTTGTCCCAACGATCCATCGGACGGGAGAAGATGAAACGCCCCAGGTCCGTGAATCGGAACGTGTACTGCAGTTGCTTCTGCTTGCGCGGGCGCCCACGGCTGCCACCGCGAGCCTTCATCGTTTTGCCGTCGCCAAGGCGCATCCCGACAAGGTCGGCATCCTTCTCGTTCTTCAGACCGATCGCCAGAATGCCGAGCCAATGCAGGCACTCCGCCATAATCGATTCGATCACAAGCTCATTGCTTCGCGTATGCTTGTCGTAACTGAGCGGCTCGTTCCGTCGCGGAATATCCTGCTGAATACGAGGCAAGACTTCCTCATAAAAGCCGTCCTCGACGCACCAACGATCCCGCGGCATTTCCGTCAGCACATCCAGCACGACCCGGCGGAATGCAACGATCGAAACGAGGCCGGTCGGCGCAGGCTCAATATGCACCGTGTTGCCTTCGACGAATTCCTCGTTCCAGCCGGTCGTTGTGAGCCACCAACTGAAGATGTCCTGGAACGCATTCTGACTGTTTTCCAGCCACTCCAGGAACGTGTGAGAAACTCGATAGGACTCGCCGGTCGAGGCGAGGAACTTCTTCTGAATCAGGAATAGCGACAAGAATTCCGCGTATTTCAGCGACTTGAATCGACTGAGCAACGGCATGATTTTCTTCAGGTCGTTCTTGCCGATTCCGCCCGTCGCCAGCACGCGCACCGGATACCGATCGACGTAGTTGCAGAACACGACGATATCGCGCAGCAACGTGTTGGAGTTATCCATAATCGCCGTCGGCTTCTTTTCCTTCTCAACGACGGTGACCGAGTCCAGTTCCTTGAATGTGCGCGTGTCGGACTGGAAGTGATTCGAGATGATGTACATGATGTCGCGCGGGATCATCAGGAGGTTGTTGTACTTGTTGCCTCCCGGAACCGCCGTGAAGACGAGACCGCTGGTGTTCAGCAACCAGTGGATCGAATCCCCACGCGAGTGATCGTAGCGCCGCTGGACATTCAGCTCGAGCAAGTCGCGATAGACGGAAACGCCTTTTCGCGAGGCAAGGCTCTGGAATACGGAGCGCTGTCCGTCGGTCAAACGATCAAGATACCGGCGCAGGAATTTCGGATCCAGGAGCGCCTGGCGGATGATGTGAATCAGATAGTTCTTGTTCGCCGATTCCGGATGCAGCCGAAGGCCCTGCGTGGCAATGTGCTTCAACTCGTTGTTCGAGAGTTCCTTCAGGAAGTGGCCGAGATAGCCTTCCCAGAAGGACGGCAGATCGATGTAACGCAAGAAAGGCTCGGGAATACCGACGAGGTTCAGCGGCTGCGTCACCGGCACTTCGTCGTTGAACACGATGCCGCGCTGCGCCAGCGAGTCGATCGTCTCCGTCATGGTCTTGCGATCGCCCTCGAAAAAACGCCGGAGGACTTCTTCTTCCTCCAGGTCGCCGCCATGAATCGTCAGGAAGTTGATCAGGTTTCTCTCGCGCTCGGAGAGACTCTCCGTGGCCGTTTCCCAGGCGTTTCGGTTCTGCAGACGCTGGTAGAGGTTGTTGATCAGGATGTCTTGCTTTTCCTGTTCCGAATCGGCCACTTCCAGGTCCGCTGGAGCAATACCCCAGTGCTCCTGGACTCCTTGAAGTTGCTCTACGGAGAGTGTTTTAAGAATGCTCTTCAGCTTCATCTTCTTGTTCTTGTCTCACCCAGAGTGGGATCGCCGGAAAAGATCGGCGGTCGCTTACTTCTTCTTAGTTTTCGTCGACTCCGACTCGGCCTCTTCCAGCTCCTCAAACTCGATCTGGTAGGCATAGCCTTGCTGTGTCAGGAACATCTGGCGATTGTACGCGAATTCCTGTTCCTTCGTGTCGCGTGTCACGACCGAGTAGAAATGCGCGATGTTCTCGACGCCTTCTCCCTTGGGCCGCAGCACACGCCCCAACCGTTGCGCTTCTTCCTGTCGTGATCCGAACGTGCCGCTGACCTGGATCGCCACATTGGCGTCTGGCAGGTCGATGGCGAAGTTCGCGACCTTCGACACGATGATCATCTTCAATTCCTTCGTCTTGAAGCGCGAGTAGATGTCCTCGCGCTCCTTGTTGGGCGTCTTGCCGGTGATAATAGGAGCTTTGAACTCCGCGGCAAGTTTGTCCAACTGGTCGAGATACTGACCGATGATCATGATATTATCGCCGCGATGGCGTTCAATCAGCCGATGAATCACGCCCATCTTGGCCGGATTCTCGGATGCCATCCGGAATTGCTCACGCTGATCCGCCACGGCGTAATCGACACGCATGGGCTGGGGAAGTGGGACGCGGATCTCGACGCAGATCGCCGTTGCGATCCAGCCCTGTCCTTCCAGTTGCTTCCACGGCATGTCGAATTTCTTCGGTCCGATCAGCGAAAACACGTCATCTTCCCGTCCATCCTCACGCACGAGCGTCGCGGTCAGCCCGAGACGGCGGCGTGCCTGGATGTTGGCCACTGTTCTAAATACCGGCGCCGGAAGCATGTGGACTTCGTCGTAAATTATCAAGCCCCAATTTTCGGCGTTGAACAAGTCCATGTGGACGAACTCGTCACCCTTGCTCTTCCGATATGTCAACAACTGGTAGGTGGAGACGGTCACCGGCCGGATATCCTTGCGCTCGCCGGAGTACTCCCCCACCTCGTCGCGGGTCAGTGTTGTCTTGTCCACCAGTTCATCGATCCACTGGCGAAGGGCTGTAATATTCGTCGTCAGAATCAGCGTCCGCTGCTTCACACGGGCCATCGTGGCGATGCCGATCACGGTCTTGCCGGCGCCGCAGGGCAGGACCAATACGCCGCTGCCACCCCGAACTCCGCCCGCCGCGTAGAAAATGTCCGCGGCATCCTGCTGGTACTCGCGCAAGCGGAAGGGCTTTCCGTTGGAGCCCAGCGCCCCGCGGATCGAGATGTCGAGGGCTTCGCCTTCTGTGTAGCCGGCCAGATCCTCGACGGGCAGCTTCGCCTTAATCAGAGCCTGCTTCAGCAGCCCCCTGTTGGCTTGCTCAACGCGGACCTTCAGGTCGTCGATAACTTCCGCAATGAACGGCTTGACCGACTTCAGGCGAACGACCTGGGCCATGGTCGGTTTGTCGGTAGAACTGAGGAAGAGGGAATCGCCTTCCTTGGTGAGTTGCAGCCGACCGTAGCGACCGACCTGCTCGCGGACTTCGATCATCACGTTTTCCGGCACCGGGTACTTTGCGTACTGGTACAGGGCCGTGCTGATTTCCTCCGCGGTCATCCCCGAAGCCGCTGCATTCCACAGGCTCAACGGGGTAATCTGGTAGGTATGTATATGCTCCGGGGATTTGACGAGTTCCGCGAAACGCGCCAACTGATCCCGGCAGTCGGCATAGTGCGGGCTGTTGACTTCCAACAGAACCGACATGTCTGCCTGGGCAATCAGGGGATTATCCGGGTTGTATCCATTCATGGTTTCGAAAAGTCCACTCAGTAAGGCCGTATATCCTGCACAACTTCCCAAATACTTCGACGGAAGGTCGATTCCCTCCGACACCCGCAAAAAAGTTCACTCTCGCCGGGGAGGGTGAAACCCCACCTCCTGCGTATCGCTCCACTCGATAGCGGTGTCGAGCGAACCTGTCAATTCCGAAGGCGCCTCTGCCGCGAATGCGGTCTGCCTCGGATCAGCCGGACGGCGTCGGCTTTGGCCGTGTGCCCCGGCCGGAAGGAACGGGAACGGCCCCCCAGTACACGGGAGGCCCGTCGTCGCCTTCGGCTGCATCACCCGACTCGCCGGATTCGCCTGTCGCCCCATCGGAGGCCGCCGGTGCGGCTCCTGGAGGCGCGGGTCTCGGTGCTGCGGATGAGCCTTGTCTTCCATCCGGTCCCGCCCCGGCCTGGCCGTCGGGACGTTGATCCGGAGGACGCCCGGCAGGATCAGGCGATGAATCTGGAGCACCAGGCCGGTCCGACCGGTCATTTCCTCGGGGACCGGGGCCGGAGGGGCGGGCCTGGGCCAGTTGCGTTCCTGGATTCAGTGTGCGTGCATCCGAGGTCGTTTGCCCACGGGGATTGAAGCTCGTCTCAGAGCCTGGGGCGCTTGGATTGTAGTCGGTTTCATCCTCGGGATTGGAGATGGGCTGATCCGAGGGCGATTCGTCGTCTGCGGGTTCCGTATCGTCCGCGTGGACGATCGGAGATAGCGTCGTACTCGTATCGACTTCAACCGGTCGACTTTCGAGAAGCACGACAAGCAGGAGCCCGACGGCTGCCGCGACGAGGAGTATCTGGAGGGTAAGTTCCCTCTTCATAGTCATCCAATCTCAAGATTACTGACACGGCCGCCCTTGGGAGGCGACCTCTCTTGCACCATAGCCGACTGTCCTCGGGCAGGCAAGCCCGACAATCGCCTGCAGACGCAAAGAATCCGAAGACTAGGCTCCCCCCATGGGAATGTCAAACGCGGATCGTGCGTTTGGACCGGTTGACTTTGAGAGAAATCGACTAAAGGGGACTGGTCGGCGGTGCTTCCATTAACAGACGTTTCCAGTCCGCCTCAAAAACCCAGGGCAGAAGGTCTGAGAGTGGCTGGAGTCGCTCAGCGGGAAATGCCTTTGGGACTGGTCGGATACTGGATGGGCGCAGGAACCGGCAGGCATAGTCCTTCACAATCTCACACAGCATTCCACGGACCAAAGCCAGAGCCTCAAAGACATCCTGGCCAGGTGGGTTTCGGCTGGCGCGCAGGATGTGCTCCAGGTCCCGAAGCGGGAATATCACGCCGGATCGATCGGCATACTGGATTCGTCGGCAAACATTCGGGCAGGAGATAGCCCGCGCGTGAGTCCACTCCCCTGCCTGGCAGAGCAGGTGAACCTGGTAACTCTGGATCATCGCGGCGGTACGCTGGCAGCATCGATCTGCCAGTTCGCGCAAGATTGGCCGTGATTCGTTGAGGATCTCGGTCAGGTCGTGCGCCATTCGAGCTCGGCCGATCCAATAGATCGTTCGCACATGCAATTGAACATGGTCGGGATCATCCGCGGTCTTCTCCAACAACTGGCGCAACTGGCGCATGGCTGCCGGCAAAAGCGCCGGGCGATCCCGCTCGAAGGCCTCACCCAAGACTCGATGCAGATGGTAGGCCTGCAGCGTGTGGGCATCGCTGGGACGGCCCGCGTCGTAGGCTTGGGAGACGAATGCCTCGATGTGTTCTTCAAACTCAGCAGTGTTGTCGGCCCCTTGCGCGATTGACCGCACGAGCAGTCGCGCAATTCGGAAGTAGGCCTGCGGATCGCTCGACTGCAGACCCTCGCGTTCGATCTGGTGGAATTGTTCCTCCAGGAAATCATGGATCTGGCAGAGGCCGCTGACGGCGTCAAATGCCTCTCCCCAAAGGGCAATCAGGCGCCAACGTTGCCGCTCGTCTGCTTCAGGAAGTGCGAGGCGAACAAGCCGCTCGACATCATGTCCCGAGCCGTGGCGGATGAGGCTTTCGCCGCGCCATTCAGGTCCGTCGCTGTGGTAGGATTGCGATTCGGCGATTTCGTCCGTCAGCCAGCGGGCAAGCCGCTTGCCCTCTGTCGGAGTCGCTCCCAGCAAGGCCCAGCGCGATGCGACCATCGTCTCGGTACCGGACAAGACATCGTGGCTGCGGCAGGGGTTTTCTCCGAGGTCTTCCTCATCGAATCCAGTTTGTGTCGGCTCCGTCATTCCGAGCGACAGCGTTCCGTCGGCCCGGCCGCGCTTTGCCAGGATCAGGCGCCCGTCTCCGGGAGTCAGACGATTGTACTCGGCAATGTTTCTTCGCAAGTCCGACAGCAATCGCCGGAAACGATCTTCGCGCTTGAAGATCTCATCGGAATCCGGGGATTTGCCCAGTTCCCAGATGGCTTCCTGAAGTTGGGGGACAGAAAAAGTCAATGTCTCGGAACCCATGAGTTCCGCGATCAATGCAGACTGGTTGCGCGCCCTGGGATGGACGTCGATCAACCATGACTGGAACTTTCCCCACGCCTCGCGGCTGGAAACTGCCACCGGTAAAACCCCGCACTCAGTTTTTGATACGCAATGATAGTATGCGGCCAGTACCCACTCGACAAGGGGAAATGCAAATTCTGGACATTCTGTGGTAATTCACACGACTTATTCATTATCAAGATTGCAAGACGCCGCGCGGCGATTCGATTGCCCAAAAAAGCCGCCCGCGAGGAGGAGTTCCTCGCGGGCGGTGGTTGTCCGACGATTAGCCAGAGTCAGCGCTTAGCGCCTACGTCCCTTACGGGCCGCCTTCTTCGTGGCCGCCTTCTTTGTGGCTTTCCGGGCCGTCTTCTTGGCAGCCTTGGCCACCTTCTTCACGACCTTCTTGGCCGTCTTCTTCGCGGCCTTCTTGCCGGCTTTCTTAGCCGTCTTCTTCGCCGCTTTCTTCACGACCTTCTTGGCGGCTTTCTTTCCGGCGACCTTGCGGGCCTTCTTAGGAGCGGCAGCGCCGCCCTGGCCGGTCAGTTCGCCGTGCGAGAACTTGATTGCCGCCTGCGCAGCCGCCAGGCGTGCGATGGGCACGCGGAACGGCGAGCAACTGACGTAATCAAGGCCTACGCGGTGGAAGAACTCGACGGAGGCGGGATCGCCACCGTGCTCGCCGCAGACACCAACCTTCAGGTTTCGGCGGGTTGCGCGGCCGTTCTGAGTTCCCATCTGCACCAACTGGCCAACGCCCTGCTGGTCGATCGACTGGAACGGGTCCTGAGGCAGCATCTTCTTGTCGAGATACTCGGGCAGGAACGTGCCGATGTCGTCGCGAGAGAAGCCGAACGTCGTCTGGGTCAGGTCGTTGGTGCCGAAGGAGAAGAACTCGGCGCCGGAGGCGATCTGTCCGGCGGTCAGAGCAGCGCGCGGCAGCTCGATCATCGTGCCGACCATGTAGTCGAACTTGATCTTCTTCTTAGCCATCACGTCCGCGGCAGCGGCGTGAACGATCGCGGCCTGGTCCTCGAACTCGGCCAAGGTGCCGACGAGCGGGATCATGACTTCCGGCAGCACCTGAACGCGTTTCTTCTTCAACTGAGCGACAGCCTCGAAGATCGCGCGGCTCTGCATCTCGGTGATCTCCGGATAGGTGACGCCGAGGCGGCAGCCGCGATGTCCCAGCATCGGGTTGAGCTCGTGAAGCTGCTCGATGCGGGTCTTCAGATCCTTCGCGGTAATCTTCATCTCGTGGGCCAGCTCTTCAATCTGTCCGGGCTCGCTCGGGGCGAACTCGTGCAGCGGCGGATCCAGCAGACGGATGGTAACAGGCAGTCCCTTCATGGACTTGAAGAGGCCGGCGAAGTCGCTGCGCTGATAGGGCAGCAGCTTCATAATGGCCTTGCGGCGCTGGTCGGCATCCTTGGAGACGATCAGCTCGCGGATGGCCTTGATGCGGTCCGCTTCGAAGAACATGTGCTCGGTGCGCGTGAGGCCGATGCCCTGGGCGCCGAAGTTGCGCGCCATGGTCGCATCGCGGCCGGTATCGGCGTTGGTGCGGACCTTGAGAACGCGGCGGGCGTCCGCCAGCTTCATCAGTTCACGATAGTGCTTGTTCTTGTCGGGATCGGCGGGGAGGAGCGGAAGCTGGCCGGCGTACAGCTTGCCGGTCGTACCGTTCAACGTCACCCACTCGCCTTCTTTGTACTTCTTGCCACCGACGCTCATCACGCGGGTGCTGTAGTCGATGGAGATCTCGCCGCAGCCAACGATGCAGCACTTGCCCCAGCCGCGGGCAACGAGAGCAGCGTGGCTGGTCATGCCGCCGCGAGCGGTCAGAATGCCTGCCGCTGCGTGCATGCCGGCGACGTCTTCCGGGCTCGTTTCGACGCGGGCCAGGATGGCCTTCGTGCCCTTCTGGGCCATCTGCTCGGCGCGATCCGGGGAGAAGACCAACTGGCCGGTGGCTCCACCGGGACCGGCGGGAAGACCACTGGTGATTGGGGTTTCTTTCTTCTCGGCCTTCGGATCGATGGACGGGTGCAGCAGTTCGTCGAGCTGCGAGGGCTTGACGCGCATCAGGGCCTCGTCGGCCTTGATCATCTTCTCATTGAACATCTCAACGGCCATGCGAACGGCGGCGGTGCCGTTGCGCTTGCCGACGCGGCACTGCAGCATCCAGAGCTTGCGATCTTCGATCGTGAACTCGATGTCCTGCATGTCGCGATAGTGCTTCTCCAACTTATTGCGGATGGCCACCAGTTCCTTGAAGGCCTTCGGCATGGCCTGCTGAAGGCTCTTCACGCCGCTCTTCTTCTGGTCCGGGGTCTTGTCGCGGTTGGAAAGCGGGCTCGGCGTACGAATACCTGCCACAACGTCTTCGCCCTGCGCATTGACCAGCCACTCGCCGTAGAACTTGTTCTCGCCAGTGGACGGGTCGCGGGTGAAAGCAACGCCGGTTGCCGACGTGTCGCCCATGTTACCGAACACCATGGTCTGTACGTTGACGGCGGTGCCCCACTCGTCGGGGATTCGCTCGAGGCGACGATAGTCCTTGGCGCGCTTGCCCATCCAGGAAGCGAACACGGCGTTGATGCCGCCGTAAAGCTGCTCCATCGGATCGTCCGGGAAGTCGGCTTTTAGGATCTGCTTCACCTTCTTCTTGTACTTCTCGCAAAGCTCCTGCAGATCTTCGGTTGTCAGGCCAGTGTCCAGTTCGCAGCCGCGCTTTGCCTTGGCTTCATCGAGGAGTTCCTCGAGCTGAATGCGAATGCCACAGTCTTCCTTCACTTCGACGCCGGCGGACTTTTCCATGACGACGTCGCTGTACATCGTGATCAGACGACGGTAAGCGTCATAGACAAACCGGGGGTTGCCGGTCTTCTTGATCATGCCCGGGATGGTCTTGCTGGTCAGGCCGATGTTGAGGACGGTTTCCATCATGCCGGGCATCGACTGGCGAGCGCCGGAGCGAACCGAGAGGAGCAGCGGGTCTTTCGGGTCGCCGAACTTGCGGCCCATTTCGCGCTCAACCTTCTTCAGGGCTGCGCGGACCTGGCGATCAAGCCCCTGCGGCCATGCACGATTGTGCTTGTAGAAATAGACGCAGACTTCAGTGGGAATCGTGAAGCCGGCGGGGACGGGGATGCCGATCTTGCACATTTCGGCGAGATTCGCGCCCTTGCCGCCCAGCAATTCTTTCATGCTGCCATCGCCGTCAGCGCTACCTCCCCCGAAAGAATACACCATCTTCTTTGGACTCATCGAGTGCCTCCTGTGACTACGGTGAAATTAGTTAAGGGCATTCCGCCCGTGACTTCGCCGTTCTGTTTGTGGGTTGAAATCTTATGCATTGGTAGACAAAAAAAAGGTGGCTCCAAACAATCGGTGCAACTCCCCTCGTGGCGGCCCGTGTTGTCAACCATATACAGTGTGAATGGCAGTGTTGGGGAAATCTTTCAGTCTTGGAATCGCTCAGGTTGCCTCTTTGTCCCTCGTGCAAACCGCGAAAAAAGTTTGTCGTCATTGCCCCCGATGGTGCAAGGATTCGTCTGGAGCGAGCGGCTCGCGGCTTGACGCGGCGCCGGGGCCCACCGAACCATTCGCACCGCCAATTCAAGGAGTTCACCGTGACCACAGAGAATAAGTACCGCGCCCTTGCACTGATCGATCGCGATGGTTGCCTGATCGAGGAGAAGAACTACCTCGCCGACCCGGAGCAGGTTGTCCTGCTGCCGCGTGCCGCGCGTGCCATCGAGCTGCTGCAGGAGCAAGGCGTGGCCTGCGTGCTGTGCTCGAACCAGTCCGGCGTCGGCCGCGGTTACTTCGATGAGGACACGATGCGTGCGGTTCACGACCGCGTGGTCAAAGAGCTTGAGGCCCAGGGCGTTTCGCTCGACGGCGCTTTTTACTGCCCGGCCCATCCAGAGGCGAAGCACGAACAATACCTGACGGGTCTGGAACGCCGCAAGCCACAGCCAAGCATGGCGATCGAAGCCCGACGCGAGCTGGGTCTCAACGATGTTCCGGTCTTTTCGATCGGCGACAAGGTGTCCGATATCGAGTTCGGACGCGCGGCGGGGGGCACGGGAATCCTGGTGCGAACGGGGTATGGTGAGAAGAGCGAGGAGGAACTCCGCCAGCGCCAGGATGACATACTCGTTGCGCCGGATGTGTACGATGCGGCGCGGATTCTGCTCGCCGAGCTCCTGAAGCGCGAAGCGAACGATGAGACGCTCTCGCGCAAGCTCCGGTCCCTCGGCCAGTTGCGTGATATGGCCGCCGAAGCACAGGTCGCCGGCAAGAAAGTTGTCCTTGCAAACGGCTGTTTCGACCTTCTGCACGGCGGGCATGTCAGCTTCATCGAGAACTCCAAAGCTGCGGGCGATATCCTGGTACTGGCCGTGAATTCGAATACAAGCATCAATCGCTTGAAGGGCGCAGGACGACCGATTCTGCCGGAACACCTTCGCCTCCAGGTCCTTTCAGGGCTCGAGTCGGTCGATTACCTGACGATCTTCTATACGAATTCGGCGGACGAGGTTCTGGAGGATCTGCGGCCCGATGTGCATTCGAAGGGCACTGATTATCGTCACGATAACGTCCCCGAGTTGAAGACGTCTCGACGGCTGGGAATCCAGACCGTAATTGCCGGAGCGCCAAAGGAAAACAGCACCCGCGACATTATCGAGGTCGTCGTTGAGCGAGCGCACGCGGGTACTCTCTGAAGGAGCGGCCATGCCCAAAACTCCCCCGATGCAAAAGTCCCGGACGAAGGTCGTCGTCACCGTCGGTCCCGCGTGCGCGAAGTTCTCCCAACTACGCGCGCTGGCCGACGCAGGCGCGAGCGTCTATCGCCTGAACTTCTCCCACGGCGATTACGAATCTCACTCGGCGGCGATTGCGAATATCCGGAAGGTTTCGGAGAGGATTGGGCGCCCGCTGGCCATTCTGGCAGACCTCAGCGGGCCAAAATTGCGCATCGGAGAAGTCCCAGGCGGCGAGGTCCCGCTCACTCCTGGCGACGTGATTACGCTGACTTCGAGCACCCCCGGCAGCCGCAATCGGACCTACCGGGTGAACATCAAGGACTTTGAGAAGTACGTCCAGGCGGGCCAGACGGTCCTGCTGGACGATGGCATGGTGAAACTGAAAATCCTCGAAACAGGCGACGAGGACGTCACATGCGAGGTACAAAACAAGTGCGTTCTCCGCTCGCGCAAGGGCATCAATCTGCCGCACACAAGTCTGCCAATACCGGCGCTGACACCGAAGGATCGCCGCGATCTGGAGTTTGCGCTGAAGGAAGGCGTTGACCTGGTTGCGCTGAGTTTCGTCCGCAGCCCCAAGGACATTGAGTTGGCCAAGCGCGCCATGCGACGGATCGGCCGCGAGGTCCCCTTGATCGCAAAGATCGAAAAAGGCGAGGCCCTGGCGGCTCTGGACGAGATTCTGGAACTCGCCGACGGCGCCATGGTCGCCCGCGGCGATCTCGGCGTCGAAATCCCCATTCACGAGGTTCCTTCTGCCCAGGTGCGCATCATTCGCCAATGCAATTACCTCTGCAAACCGGTCATTACGGCGACGCAGATGCTGAACAGCATGGTGACCAATCCGGTCCCGACACGTGCCGAGGTAACCGACATTTACAACGCGATTCTGGACGGCACAGACGCTGTCATGCTCTCAAACGAAACGGCGATGGGAGACTATCCGATCGATGCAGTCCGCGTGATGCACAATGTCTCCAAGGAGGCCGAACGCGATCTGGAGTGCTGCCGCGAGATGCTGTGGAAGACGGCGCCGGGTGAGACTCCACTTGTCGCCGAGGCGGTGAGCGAAGCAGCCGTCGATATGGCGCATGCCCTGGAGCTGGATGCGATCATCTGCCCGACCCAGTCCGGGGCGACGGCCATGCGCGTCGCGCGATTCCGTCCGAAGTGCCGCATCCTGGCGTTCAGCACCGAGCCCTCGACGGTCGGGCGCCTTTGCCTGAGTTGGGGCGTGCAGACGCGTGAAATGCGTCAGTTGTGGGGGACGGAAGAGGAATCGAGCGAGACGGACGCGATTATTACGGCCGCCCTCCGGACGGCGCGTGACTACAAGTTGCTCAAAAAGGGCATGCGGGTCGTCGTACTGGCGGGGATGCCCCTCCGCACGCCTGGAAAGACCAACTTCCTGCGAGTTCTCGAGATCGAATGACACCACCGGTGGCAGCCATTGTCCTGGCGGCCGGCCATTCCAAGCGCATGGGCCGGCCGAAGCCATTCCTCCCCTACCAGGGAACGACGTTCATCGCTGCTATCCTCGGGAAGCTCCGTGATGCGGGCTTCTCTTCGCTGATCGTCGTCGCGAATCCAGCCCATTCCGAGCAGTTTGATGCGAATCCACTCTCGGATGTCCGGCTCGTCTACAATCCAAACGTGGATGCCGGAATGCTGAGTTCGCTCCAGCAGGGAGTACGCCAGGTGGATTCGAGTGCGAGCCATGCAGTGTTCTGCCTCGTCGATATGCCCGAGATTCAGGCCGAAACGCTTCGGTCGGTATTCCTGGCGTGCCGAGAGAACCCCAAACATCTGATTGTGGCGACATTCGATGGGCGATGGGCGCATCCGGTGGGAATTCCAAGGGAGTTATTCGACGCGCTTCTCTCCTACAATGGTCCGAACGGTCCTCGGGGGTTTATCGAAACCCACCTGAGCCGCGTCGTGGAGGTGGATCAGACCGATCCCGCTACTCGTGTCGATGTGGATACGCCCGCAGAGTTCGAGGCCCTGCGCCGCCGAGAGAACGATTTTGCCCAATAGGCGACTCCGGGCTTGCCCGCCGTTCCCTGCTTTGTCACATTGCCGTTGCCCCGCGTTCGCGAGGAACTAGCCCCGGCCAGTCCGAGTCGGCAGGAAAGGACACGCCAATGACTCATGATTCGGTGTTGAAGAAGATTCAGGAAAAGATTCACGAGAAGGATGAGGTGATCGACGAGCAGATGGATCAGATCACCCAATTGGAGGACAAGGTCGCCGAACTGGAACTGCAGTTGGAAGAGGTCCAGTCGAAGACCAAGGACTTGATGAATATCAAGCAGGACTACGACGAGCTGAAGGCCGAACTGGACCAGATGCTGGGGGAATGAGAGGTTTCTGCATCGTGAGGAACTTGCTGGGATTGCGTCTGTCTGCCGCGCCTTTTGGGGTGATGATGCTGGCTGCGGTACTTCTCCTTACCGCCTGCAAAGACAAGCCAACGGAACTGGCTCCGGATCCGGAGTTCTCGATTAATGTCATGGCTGTGCCCGTGGATTGGCCACGGGAGGAGCTGGACTGGCCGGACAATCCAACGCTGCGGCGAACGCAGCAGGAAGCCTGGGCGCGCTACGGAACGCCGGACTTCATTCGCTTCATCTACACCATGGATCGCCGCATCGTGAAGCCTTCCGAGGCGATCGAAGGCCATCGCATGGCCGGGAAGTTCACCGAGCAAGAGCAAGAGTGGGTCTATCTTGCGGATGAGATCGTGCTGCGATTCAAAGGCGCCGAGACGATCGAACGGCCGTTGGATGATATTCTGCGCACGGTCGTGATGTACGGCGATCCGAATGAGATTAAGCGTTGGCCCGAGTTGGGCGTCGAACGAACCAGTTTCACTTACTACGATGCCGGAAAGACATTCAATTTCTCCGGCAACAGTTTGTCCGATGTGTACGAATTCACGCCCATGCCGGGCTTCAATATGCGTGACTGAGCACTGATCAAATCCCAGGGAAAAGCGATCTATTATGCCGAGTAAGGACAATCCCCTTCTGAATCACATGACGGAAATCCTCTACTCGCAGGCGGATATCGAGCGCCGCGTGCGGGAACTGGGTCTGCAGATCACCGATGACTATAAGGACCGCCAGTTAGTGCTGGTCGGGATTCTTCGCGGTGCGTTGGTATTCTTGTCGGATCTCTCGCGGGCCATCCCCCTCCCCCACTCGTGGGACATGTGCGGCGCATCATCCTATGCGGGCGGAACATCATCGCAGGGCTACGTTCAAATCACGAAGGACGTCGAACTCGACCTGCGAGACAAGGACGTGATCGTCGTCGAGGATATTTACGACTCCGGCCGGACGCTGCGTGCGATTTGCGATCTCCTTCGCGTTCACCAGCCTGCGACGATCGAAGTCTGCGCGTTCCTTTATAAGAGGAAGGTGAAGCGTGCGAACGAGATCTCGGTGAAGTATCGCGGCTTCGAGATCGACGATCAGTTCGTCGTCGGCTATGGGCTCGATTACAACGAATACTATCGCAATCTGTCGTGCATCGGCGTACTGGATCCGAAGATTTACTCGGAGTAAGCGCCCTTTGCGGGATCAGTCGAATTGCATGAACCCGGGCCCGTTGATCAGACGGGGCCGGTTCTTTTTGCGCTCATGGCCTGAATATGGCGCACTCGCGTCGAAGAGCCGATAAAACGTTTTTCCGTCGCGTAAGTCCTGGAAAATCGGCCTTTTTTCGTTCTGCGGCTTGGCTTTTTGGGTTGCCGCAGGCGGATTCGCTCATCTGTTCTCTTTCCCTCATTCGGCCCCATCCGACACATTCTCGTCGGAAGTTGGGAGTTGAGACTCGGCAGCGCGGGGGGATGCACCAGGCGCGCACCGGACGTCTCGCATTGGAAATGCAGCACCACAGGGAGACCTGAACCCGTCCCAGTCAGAGGTTAGCTACTATGTTGCAAAGAAAAGTTCCGACACAATTCCTTGGCAAGCTTCGCGTCCTGCCGAAGCTGCCTGCCCCTTTGGAGGGTCTCGAGGATCTGGCCAACAATTTGTGGTGGTCCTGGAACCCGTCCGCTCGCGCGCTCTTCCGGGAGATCTGTCCCGAGACGTGGCGCCGTACCGAAGGCAATCCCGTGCGCTTCATGGAGACAGTGTCTCAGAAGGTCCTGGAAGAAGCCTCGAAGAGTAAGCCCATCCTAAAAATGTACGATACCGTCATGAAGCAGTATCAGGGCTATCTTGGCGACAAGAAGACCTGGTTCGACGTCACTCATGGCGGCAAGACCGGCACACAGATCGCCTACTTCTCCGCCGAATTCGGCCTGCACGAATCGCTTCCGATTTACTCCGGTGGCCTGGGCGTTCTGGCCGGCGATCACTGCAAGTCCGCCTCCGATCTGGGCCTGCCCTTCGTGGGCGTCGGCCTGCTGTATCGCGAAGGCTACTTCATCCAGGACATCGATCACGACGGCCAGCAGCGCGCGATCTACAAGGCGCTCGACTGGCGCGATCTGCCCGTGAAGCCTGCGCTCGATTCCAAGAACGAGCAAATCTATGTGACCGTCGATTTGCCCGGCCGCGTCCTGACCGCCAAGGTCTGGAGGGTCCAGGTCGGTCGCAACCCGCTGTATCTGCTCGATACAGACATCGACAAGAACACGGCGGAAGATCGCCAACTGACTTTCCGCCTGTACGGCGGCGGCCACGAGATGCGCATCCAGCAGGAGATCCTCCTCGGCATCGGCGGCGTGCGTGCGCTGCGTGCTCTCGGCGTCGAACCTTCGATCTTCCACATGAACGAAGGGCACTCGGTGTTCCTGGGCCTCGAGCGTCTGCGCGAGTACATGCACAATGATAACCTGGCGTTCCGGGATGCCGTGGAAATGGTTCGTTCGTCGACGCTCTTCACGACGCACACGCCCGTCCCAGCTGGCAACGATGCCTTCCCGCCGGCGCTGATGGAGAAGTACTTCCGTCCGTTCTGGGAATCCCTGGGGATCTCCCGCGCGCAGTTCCTGGCCCTTGGCCTCGACACGCAGCAGGATGGTTCACAGCTCTACTCCTTGACGGTTCTGGCGCTGAACCTGGTCGCCATGGCCAACGGCGTTTCCGAATTGCACGGTCACGTTTCGCGCGCAATGTGGCAACACATCTGGCCGGATGTTCCCGCGCGCGAAAACCTGATCCAGCACATCACAAATGGCGTTCACACGCGGACGTGGCTCAGCATCGACATCCAGGAACTGTTCGACAAGTACTTCGAGAAGAACTGGCGCGAGCGCCTCTCCGATCCGAAGCTGTGGGAGCAGGTCGACAAGATTCCCGATGAGGATCTGTGGAACGCGATCAGCAAGCTGCGCGCTGACTTGATGGACTTCGTGCACAAGCGCGTGACGTCGCAGCACGCTCGCTTTGGCGAGTCGCCGGACAGGCTGCGCGAGTGGTCTGAGATCATGGACAAGGATACGCTGACGATTGGATTTGCGCGTCGTTTTGCGACCTACAAGCGTGCCACGCTGATCTTCCGCGATCGGGAGCGTCTCGCTCGCATTCTGAACAACCCCGAGCGCCCCATCCAGTTGATCTTTGCCGGCAAGGCACACCCCGCCGACGTTCCGGGTCAGGCGCTGATCCGCCAGATCCAGGAGATGTCCCGCGAGCCCGAATTCCAGGGCAAGATCATCTTCCTTGAGAACTACGACATGAACATCGGCCGCCGACTGACCAGCGGCGTCGACGTGTGGCTGAACAATCCGCGCCGCCCGTACGAAGCATCCGGTACCAGCGGCATGAAGGTGCCTCTGAACGGTGGCCTGAACTGCTCGATCCTCGACGGTTGGTGGCCCGAGGCGTTCCGCGACAATCACCTGGTGGGCTGGGCGCTTGGCGAAGAGCGCTTCTACGACAATCCCGATCAGCAGGATGAAGCGGATGCCGAGTCGATCTACGCGACCTTCGAGCATCAGATCGCGAAGCTGTTCTACAAGCGCGACAACAAGGGCATTCCGCGCGAGTGGGTAAACCGCGTTCGCGAATCCATGAAGGAAGTCGCCGCCATGTTCTCCACGCACCGCATGGTGCAGGACTACACGAACATGTACTACGTGCCCGCCGGGCAGCGGCATGGGCTGCTTGTCGCGAATCGCTACGAGCGCGCCCGTCAGAACGCGAAGTGGAAAGAGGAGATTCGCACGAACTGGCCGAGCATTCGGATCCACGCGTTCCTGGAGAACAACGGCGCCCCGGTGCACACGGTGCGCGTCCGCGAGAAGATGGAACTGGTTGCCGAAGTCGATCTCGGCCCCATCGATCCCGATGACGTCCAGGTGGAGATCTACATGGCATCGTTGGCCGAAACGGGCGAGGACGAATTTCCCCGGGCCGGATCGATCCCGATGCATCCGGAAGGCAAGAACGACAAGGGCCGGTACGTCTTCCGCGGCAACTTGCTCGAAGGCGATTCCGGTGAATACGGCTATACGGTTCGCGTGGTGCCGAAGCACCCGGACCTCATCCACCCGAACGAACTCGGACTGATCAGTTGGGCGAACAGCCACCAGCACTGATCGGCCCTGAAATGCAGCTCTCACAGCCCCTCGCCTGCCACGGCGAGGGGCTTCTCATTGGGCTTGGCCCCCGTGGCGGCTTCTGCGAGGGTTCCTGTAATTCTCTGGGGGTGTTTCCAACATGAAGATTGAGGTCGATCTCTACAGCGATACCATCTCGCGGCCTTCGGCGGGTATGCGGCGCGCCATGGCCGAGGCCGAGGTCGGGGATGAGCAAAAGAAGGAAGACCCGACGGTCAATCGGCTGTGCCGCATGGTGGCGGATCTCCTGGAGAAGGACGATGCGATCTATCTGCCATCCGGCTCGATGTGTAACGCGATCGCCCTTCGCGTACATTGCGCACCGGGTGATGAGGTCTTGATCGACAAGACAGCACACCCTGTGCACTTCGAGGTTGGTGGAATGGCCGCGCTGGCCGGCGCGATGCCCCGGCTCCTCGATGGAGATCGTGGCATCTTTTCGGCGGAACAGGTCCAAGAGGCCTATCGCGTTCCCGGAAGTAACCACAACCCTCGCTCGCGACTGGTCAGCGTCGAGCAAACCACCAACATGGGCGGCGGCCGCGTGTGGCCGCTTCCGGAGATTCGCAACGTCTGCGGGCTAGCGAAGAAGCTCGGCCTCGCGCGCCACATGGACGGTGCACGACTCATGAATGCCGTCGTGAAGTCCGGTATTCCGGCTGCTGAATACGCCGCCGAGTTCGATTCACTCTGGCTGGACTTCAGCAAAGGCCTCGGCGCGCCGGTGGGTGCGGCGCTGGCCGGCAGCAAGGACTTCATTCGCGAAGCCTGGCGCTTCAAGCATCAGTTCGGCGGAGCGATGCGACAGGCCGGCGTGATTGCAGCCGCGGCCGTATACGCACTGGAGAATAACGTCGATCGCCTGGCGGAAGATCACGAGCACGCACGAATCCTGGCCGAAGAGATCTCCGACCTGCCCGGTATTCAGGTCGAAATGCCGGAAACCAATATGGTTTTCTTCGACGTGAAGGATCTGGGGATGACGGCTCAGGAGTTCGGCGCTAAGACGCTGGAACACGGCGTTCGCCTGAGTTCCGGCGGGCCGACGCGCATCCGCGCCGTCACGCACATCGACGTGTCGCGGGCGGGAATCGATCAGGCGATCCGCGCGATTCGATCTGTCGTGGAGTCGGCGAAGAAGTAGTTAAACCTCACCAAAGACCCGCTGGCAGTACTGCATCTCTTCCATGATGGAGATGCTCTGCGTGCAATTCGATTCGCAGCCGCCGCAGAGCATGCACTCGTCGGCCTTGGGCGATTCGATCTTCTGGTACTTCTCGAGAGCCGCTTCGCGGAATCCCCAGAAGCGTTCTTCGAACATCGCCGCCATCACCGCCGGGATATCGATTCCCTGCGGACACGGCAGGCAATAGCCGCAGCCCGTGCAGTACTTCTCTTGCTGCTTCGCGACCTTCGCCAGAAACTTCTCGATCTTCTTCATCTGCTTCTTGTCGAAGCTGCCGGCGTTGACCGAAGCAATCGTATCGTCGACATCCGACGGGCGCGTCATTCCGCAGATCACCGTATCGATGTAGGGATGACTCATGATGTAGCGCAGGGCAAGATCCGGCACCGAACACGCGCCGACTTCTCTGCCCAGTTCGAGAAGGACTTCGCTGGCCTCCTTCAGTTTCCCTCCACCGACGGGGTTCATGACGATCGTGCCGATGCCGGCCTTGTGGTAGGCCTTCAGCACATCGCCGTAGCGCGTGTTCAGAAGGTTGAAAGAGAGCAGCACGATCTCGCACCAGTCGACTTCGGGCAAGTACGAGAGGAGATTCTCCGGCGTGTCATGGGAGGTGAATCCGATGTGACCGACGAGGCCTTCGTCCTTCGCCTTCACGATCGCATCGAGCATCCCGCCCTTCGCGATAGCAGCCTCGTATTGATCGCGCTGTTGGATATTCCAAATCTGGTAATAGTCAAGGTAGTCCACTTCGAGGCGCGTCATGGATTCCTCAATGCGTTTGCGCGCGCAACTCTCAGATGCGTCGTCCGATTCCTCGATTTTGACGATCCATGGCGCCCACTTAGTGGAGAGAATGACCTTCTCGCGATAGCCGTCCTTCAAAGCCTGGCCCAGCTTGATCTCCGAATCCCCGTACCCTCGGCTGGTGTCGATGTACCGCATTCCGGAATCGATGGCGTGGCGGATCAGCGCCACAGCCTCGTCTATGTCCTCGGGCAGACGCATTGCGCCGATGTTGCCGCGGGGGACTTCAAAACCGGATCGTTGGCCGAATTTCCTGAGTTCCATGTACCGTCCCTTAGGTCGATTGAGCGCGCTTCAGCCGCTCGGGTATGGGCATATAGGCCATCTCCCCCCGGCTTGTCGATACGGAATCAGCCCAGTTTGTCTCCTGGCGCCACGTGGGGCGAGTCATCCGGGGCGATCAGAATCACGGGGCCGCCGGCGCTGTAGACCCCAAGCGTGAGCACTTCGCTGCGATAGCCAGCGATCCGTCGCGGCGGGAAATTGACGACTCCCATGACGAGGCGTCCAACCAGGTCCTCGGGCGCGTAGGCGTCCGTAATCTGGGCACTGGACTGCCTGATTCCAATCTCCTCACCGAAATCGATCCGAAGGCGGTAGGCAGGCTTGCGGGCGCCTTCGAAAACAGTCGCCTCCAGCACACGGCCGACTCGGATGTCCAGATTCATGAAATCGTCGAACGTGGCCGTCATCTCGAAAGCCTCCCGGAGGGTGAAGTAGAATCGGGCCGGTCGATGTGACCGGCCCGACTCTGTCGTGGGGGTATTGATGGGGGATCCCGGTTACGGCATCAAGACCAGTTCCTCGAAGATGAACTCTTCAAGCGAGATCGCCTTGTTGAGGTCGTCCTGATCGTTGAAGTTCAGAATGTCGAAGGCCACCAACGCACGGGCGTTGCCGGTCGCGTTCTTCGGCATCACGAGGTACGCGTCGTAGGCGCGCGCGCCGTCGATGGGCGATTCCGGGCCGCCGTTCTCACTCGAGATGTTGACCACTGCAGCGAGATTCGCAGCGCTCGAGTTGATGCGCAGGCGGAACTCCGGAACGGTTTCGGGATTTGTGGAGGCCGACTTGACGAGGAATCGGGCGCGATAGATCTTGCCCGCTTCGAGCGTCACGCCGGTATCCTTGAACCAGAAGCCGAACGTATTCGTGTCCGTCGCGGCGAGATCCAGCGAACCGCTGGCTCCGGTGCCGGCCGCGGGCGGGGTGAAGCGCTCGGGCCAGCCGCTGAAAACCCAGCCGTTCGTTCCCGCTGCGAAGCGATCGTCGATGAACGTGCGAGCGACAGAGAGACGATCCATGTCGATCGGACGAACGTCGATGCCCTGCAGACGGAACTCTGCATCCTGAGCAAACTGCGAATCGAAGTTCAGCATGTCCATCGAGAGGAACCACTGGCGTTCCAGCAAGCTCGCCGATTCCATCTCGACCGGTGCCGTCATCACGAACGTGTACTCGAAGCCGTCCGTCGTCGGACTGAAAGTTCCGCCGTTGTAGGAGTCGACCACGAGGCAATTGCCCTTCGCGAAGTTACGCAGGTTTGTACGCAGGCGAAGCGTTGGAATCTCCGAACGGTTTTCAATGTTCGTCGCAACGCGGACGCGCACTTCATACAACGTGTCCGGATCGCCGGTGAAGGAATCCTGCGGCAACGCGACATAGCCAAACGTGTTGTTGCTGGCGGAAACGATCGCAGGCTGGCCCAGTTCATTGATGCGGCCGCTCGTGATGTCGAACATCTCCATTCCGCCGGTCGTGACACTTGCGTGGCGAGTGATCACGTTGGCAATCAGTTCGCCGTCCTGGATGTGTACCTGGATGTTCACCAGGTCGCCGATGGCCAGATCCGCGAACTCGATCGCATCGCCTTGATGCTCGCGAATCACGGTCTGCTCGACGGCCTGGACGGTGCGTCCGTTGGCAACGAGCGTCAACGCCTCGCGATCGATGTCCTGGATGACCGTCAGGCGAACGTCGATCGTGATGGCCGTGACGACGCCGCCTTCGTCTTCCGTTCCGCGAACGCGGACGTAGTCACCGATGTTCAGATCGGCCATGGCGATGGGCTCGCCATCGAATCCATGGATGACAGTATCAGCATCCACGATCACCGGCGTCGCGCCGACGGTCATAGTGCCGCTGGTTCCGAAATCCGTGATGAAATCACGCAACACGACGGTCCGCGGATCGTCATCGCCGGGGCCGGGGTTCTCCTCCTGCACCTTGATCAACTGAGCAACGAGAACGCCAGTCGAGGCACGCTGTCCGGCGACATCGACAAGCTGACCGACTTGGAGATCAGCGAAGTTGAGCGGCTCGCCCTTGCGGCTGATGATCTGCGTGGCTTCAACAACCTGCACGGTCGTCTCGCCAATCAGGAGTGTCTTTGCGGCAGCGTCGATGGAGACGATACGCCCGCGAATATGATCCGGCTGTGCGGGCGGTGCCACGGGTTCGAGCAGACGAAGCTCGCACGCAGAGATCGCCGCCTCGGACGTCAGCCAACCAACGACGCGGAAGTCCGCACCGACAGTCAGATCGCCGAAGGTGATGGGATTGCGCTCCGAATCGAGCAACACGGTGTCTGGATTGATCACGACGAGGATGCCGTCGGAATCGATCGCCATGTTGGATTCATCGATCGAGTCGATCGTGCCGAAGTAGATCGAGTTCTGCGGGCAGGGCTCGCCGGGCTCGCCGGCGAGGCGAACAACGACATTCGCCATGATGTTGCCGGCTCCATCCAGGCAGCCTTCAACGTGGACCCAGTCGCCGATCTGGAAGTCGGAGATTTCGAGAGGTTCGTTCGTCTCGTGATCGATCAGGCGCGTATCCCAGGCGATCAGAACGTTCTCCTCGCCGACGATCATGCCGCCGACAAGATTGTCCTGCGTCGTCACCAGGAAGTCCATAATCGGCCCGTTCAGATGAACTTCCGGGCAGATCGGATCTTCAAGCTCGATCTCGAAAGCGACGATGTAGTTGGTTCCGGGATTCACGACGCCTCGAACGGTCACAAACATACCGACCTGCAGATCGCCGAACTCCAGCAGTCCGCCGTTCGGGCCAATGATCGCCGTCTCGGGAGTCACCTGAACAGGTCGGCCGGCCACGACAAGGCGCCCTTCGTTCGGATTGATGCGCGAGATGTTACCGCTGATTTCGACTTCGCGCGGTTCGGGATTCGGAAGGATCTGGATGAAGTGCGCGAGCACCGAATCGTCATCCAGTACGACACCGCCGACGTGGACGAATTGCTCGACTGCGAGAGCGTCGAAGCCCACTAGGTTGCCTTCCGGATCGTGGATTTCCGTCCTGTCGGTTGTGCGGATGAAGTGCCCCTGCACAACAAGCGTATTGGAAGTCGTGTCGAGCTCTTCGACGACGCCTTCGAGTTGAATGGGTTCGCAGGGAATGTCTTCGCGATCAAGCAACGTGACCGTCTCTGCGACCAATCGCAGATTCTGGAGGTTGAAGTCTGATGCGCTGTTGAGCGACAGGTAGGCGTTGATGCGAACGATGTCGCCGGGGAAGAGATCGGCCATGCCGAAATCACTGCGCTCGCGTCCGTCGATGAACTCGGTCTCGTTCGAGATCGAGATCGGAATCCGGTTCACGATGAGGAGGTTCTGTTCGAAGTCGACGAAGTTGACGCGGCCCTCGATGACGAGACCGTCGCCCGGTTCGCCGAATACGAGAACAAAGCGCGCCTCGACGGCTCCATCCGTCGAATCCAGAATGGTGAGACCGGCCACGGCGACGCGGTCGCCAACGGCCAGGTCGGAGAACTCCAGCGGATCGCCGCGGAAGTTGAAGATGCGCGTCTGGTCGTTCAGAACGATCGGACGACCGTCGACCATCATGGCTGTACGGCCGGTCGCCAGCGACTCGATCTGTCCATGAACGATGATCGGTTCGCCGACCGGAGGCCGAGGATCTTCTACGATGATCAGGTGAGCGAAGAAGACACCATCAGCCTGCCATTCGCCCTCTGCGCACGCATGCATGTCGGTGGTGAGATCAGAGAAGGGGATCGGGTTGTTCGCCGCATCGACAATTTGTGTATCGGGGCCGATCATCACAACGATGTCGTTGATGGTCAGGCTGCCGGTGCTGTCGATCGCCGTAATCGGTCCGCAAACATGCTGCGGGGGAACTTCGCCGAACACGTGGATTTCCTGAGCCAGCATTTGGTGCATGTTCGGATCCGTCGTGCCGGCAGGATCGGTCGCGGGAAGTTCCTCTCCGATGGCCTCAACCAGTAGTCCCTCGCTCAAGTCGGAGAACGGCAAATTGTTGCCGTTGGCATCGACGATCAGGGTCTGGTTGTTGATCTGAACGGCCCAATCCAGCATGTAGATCACATGGTTGGTTGATTCGATGCGCTCAATCGGTCCTGCGATATGAATGAGCGGCGGTTCGTCGCTGCGGATGAAGATCTGGTTGGCCACAAACTCGCCGAGTCCAATCGTCCCGGCGGATGTCGGCTCCGGGTACCTGGTGACTTCGCCGATCGCCTCGACGGTCATCGTCTCAGCCAAAACCGAGAAATCGACAGCATTGCCGGCCATGTCGATGATTTCGGTCTCATTATTGGTGATCACCTGGAACTCATTCAGAAGGAACGTCGCGGCAGTGTAGTCGATGTCGCGAATCGGGCCGAAGAGATGCGTCGGACCGGGTTCCCCCGGAACGTGGATCATCTTGGCAAGGACGACCGGCAGGAAGTCGCCCCCTGCCGGATCGGTTGTCGTATCCATCGGAATGCCGACGATTTCCACAAAGAGGCCCTGGTGCAGATCGGCGAATGGGATGACTTCCCCGCCGGGGCCGGTGATTTCCGTTTCGTTGTCGGTCAGGACCTGCGTGCCCTGAACGATCAGGCTCTGATTCGTCGTGTCGATCGCCTCAATCTCCCCCGCCAGCGTGACAACGACGGGATCCTGGGGGCGAAGGATGACCTTGCGGGCTTCAAATTCCTCCGGGATCGTGCTCGGATAGCCACGAACGGCGACGTACATGTCCAACGCCAGGTCGCCGAAACCTGCCGGCCTGTCGTCGTAGTACATGAACACAGTCTCGCTCGTCGTTGTGACGTGAAGATGGCCATCGAGCTCGAAGGAGGTCTCATTCGGAAAGATGTCGGTCACGCGTCCGCTGACGGTTTCGAGGTTCGGATCGGAGCAATCGTTGGACTTCCGCAGGCCCTCGGCCAGGAAGACGGGCCACTCGGGAATCGAAGGCAACGGAATGCCCGCCACGGTCACGCAATCGCCGACCACGAAGTCTTCGAAGACGAGAGATGATCCATCGAAGTCCTCGTAGACGATGTTCTGATCGAGGATGACCAGATTGTGGCCGACGACCAGGGAATCGTTTTCGATCAGAGAAATCCGACCGGTAAAGGTCACCATCTCGGGTTCCGGCGGAACGGTTGGATCGAGCAAGTGCACTTCAGTCGCGATCAACTGCATGTTCTCCATGCCGCTGGCCGTGGGACAGAATTCGACATTCGCCCACTCGCCCTGCTGGATCATTGCGAAGCCGCCCGTGGATCCATCGATGTTAAAGAATTGGGTGTCGGCATCGGTGTGGAAGACCATGCCTGCTACATTGAACGCTCGCGCGTCTGCATCCACGGCTGAAATCTGCCCGTAAATCGCCTGCGGTCGTTCGCACTCGACGGCAAGTGCCTGATCGGGTGCGAGCGAAAGAAGGCCGAGCATCATGCCGAGAATCGCAAAGGCGCGATACGCTGAAAGGCGTAATACGCTATTCATCGGTTCTCTCCTCTTCGGAAGAAGCGTTTTTGGCAATGGGGGATAATGTTGAGGGTAGTGCTGGCTCTGAAAGGGTAGACACCCCGTGTCTCGGTTTTCTTACAGCCCGGAATAAAAAAGTTGGTTTCACATCGCCCGGATCGGGTCTCCTCCCATTTGGCCAAGAAACTGCTCGATCCATGTAAGAAATCCGTCCTTCATGGGGTCAATCTCGGTAGTAAGGGGCCACCGACACGCGATGAACGAAGCGGTATGCAAGGGCAGACTGGCCGATCTGGCTCTCCGCTTTCAAGAAGGAGAACACGAAGCGGTGCATGAATTGGTGGCTATTTATAGCCGTCGAATTCAGGCCTTTGTTCGTACCATCGTTCATTCACCGGAACTGGCGGAGGAACTGACGCAGGACGTTTTCGTGCGAGCCTATACCAAAAGGAACACATTGGCAAATCGGGATAAACTGGAAGCATGGCTCTTCGCGCTCGCACGCAATTGCGCCCTGAAGGAAATGAAACGGAAACGGTATCGCGTGGAATCGGTGGTCGACCAAGACGAAATCGCGGAACGAGCGGGGGGCGAGGATGCCCCCCCACAACCCCGGGAGGTGCAAGAGGCCGAACTGGCCGAATTGCTGGATGAAGCACTGGCCCAGCTCGATGAGAAGAGGCGCCAACTCATGACCTTACGCTACTACTCCCACCTGGGATTGGCGGAGATCGCAGAAGTGATGGAAATGCCCATCGGTAGCGTTGGCACCACAATCAGTCGCAGCCTGGCCCAGTTGAAGGACTTCTTCCAATCCCGGGGATTCCGAATCGAGGACTTGATGCCATGAAACGGGAATCGATACCCGAGCTTTCCGAGGATCTGAAGGCCCTGGATCGTGCCCTGGGTGAAGCGGCCGATCGCCGTTTTGCCCACGATGTCAGGCCTTCCCCGGCGTTTTCCGCTCAGCTCGAGCGGCGCCTGGAGGAGGTGGACCTCGCCCGGAGCGAATCCAATGGCTCGCGCGGAGGACGCCGCTCGCTGGTCGCCATCGCCATCCTGGCAGCGGCCGCGTGTGTGGCGCTGGTTGCAGGACTATCCTTTCTGGGGGGAAGCCCGGCAGGCCAGGTTCTCTACACCGAAGGCAACGTCCTGCGTGGCGATCGCGCCGAGGTGCGCTCCGGCAGTGAGTTACAGACCGATTCAGGCCGGATCGTGGCCCTGGTGGACTCACGGGCGCACGTGCTGTTGAACGATCACAGCAAGTTGCGCGTCGAGGCCGAGAACCGCCTGCGCCTGGATGAAGGCGAAGTCTGGGTACACGTCGTCCCGGGCTCGGGAGCCTTCAGCGTGCGCACGCCTGGAGCACTGGTGGAGGTCGTCGGAACATCGTTCACCGTGACCTATCGCAACGGTGAAACAACGGTTGAAACATACAGTGGAACCGTGCAATTGACTGGTTCGAAAGCTGCTGAAGGAGTGGCCATCGCGGCCGGGAATCGAGGCTCGGTGAGGAGCGACGAGGAGACGGCGAAAGTCGAAGCGCTCTCCGAGTCGTCCGGAGCCCAATGGGCAGCATCGCTGGCGGATCGCTATCAGCGATCAAGCCTCAGCTCCTTCTTCCCGTCGGTTGCACCCGTAGACGAATCAGGCCAAACGCCATGAATCGAAACAGGCAGGGATTCACATTATTGGAACTGCTGATCGGGGTCGCGATTATCGCGATCCTGGCGGCTGTTGCCCTGCCGAATATGCTGGAAGCACAACGTCGCGCCAAGACGGCGAAGGCGAAGGCAAACATCCGCGTTCTTCTGGACGGAGCGGACGCATATCGGATCGACTGGAATGCTTATCCAAGCGCCGGCCCACATCTCCCCGACGATCCCTACGGGATTCTGGCAGATGCCCAGCTTCGCGTTCTGACAACGCCGATCAGCTACATTTCAACGGCTGCATTCTCCGATCCGTTTGGCTTGGTTCAGAGCCAGAGTCTGTCCTTCCGTCGTGTCGGTTTTGAAATGGAAACAGCCCCGCGACCCGGGCCGCCGCCCGGACCGCCCCCAGGGCCCGGAACTCATGATCCGGAGTTTCCCATCCCGGAAGTCCCCAACAGGAATCGTAGCCTGTTGTACTATCACTATCCGGACTTCGCGGAGCAGACCGGCAATCCGAAGGTCTACGCCCGAGGTATGGCGATCGTCAGCCTGGGGCCGGACCAGCTGGACAGCTTCGGGGCGTTTCGGCCCTTCGATCAGGATGCCCTTCCCCCATTGGCGCGCCAGTTGGGTTACCAGCAACCCATCGACACGCAGTACGATCCCACGAACGGGACGGTGAGCCGGGGTGATCTCTTTGGTTTCACAGGCGAACTCTCCATCCAGCGAATCCCGTAACATGAAGGCAAGGCTCGGCGCCCTGCTGTTCATGTGTGCGGTTCTGGCGTTCACGAGCGCCGGCGCAGTCGCGCATGCGGCAGAGGATTTCGGATGGGTGCCTCAGTCCATACAAGCCATCGACTATCAGGATGACGGGCGATTCGATCTCGCCGTCGCTTACGCCTTCACGGATAACGTCGCCGTGATCGGAACGGATCCGGTAGGCAACGAGACGCTACTCTACACAACAGAAGTGGGATTGAACGACGGCATTTTAAATGACTTGCCGCGGCAATTGTTGGTCAGAGATTTTACCAAGGATGGTGTCGACGACATCCTGGTGCTGTGCTCGGGAAACCCGAATGCACTCACACGTTCTTCCATCCAGGTCCTTCGCGGTTCCGCAAACGCTGGGTTCATTCCTCTGCCGGCGCAAATGGCTGAGATTCCAACCGGAGAGTTCCGCTTCCCGACTTGCATCGACACGGCGGACTTGAATGGTGATGGGTTGCTCGATCTGATCGTCGGGAACACCTATCGGAATAGCTTCACGCAATTCAACGGAGTCGGTTTCGGCCAGTTTGAGTTCGAGGGAGAGCGCATCACGCCGGATGGCACAGGCGTGACGGATGTGGCGCTGGTCGATCTGAATGCCGATCGCCAACCCGATCTCGTCTTCACAACGTACCAGTCGCTGTGGGTTGGCTTGGCGGCGGCCGACGGCAGTTTCCCTTCACTCTGGCAAGTGTCGCAGGAATTCAGCGGAACGCTGTTGGCCTTTGCAGTCGGCGATGTCGACGAAAGCGGCCGGCCCGACATCGTCACTACAACGGATTCCGGCGGAGTGACCATCTTCCACGACCTGAACGCCGTCGGACAATCGTTTGCCCGCCGACAGGAAATGCCGCTTCATTCCGGCGCGTTTCTTTCGGACGTCGCGCTGCTGGACTGGACGCGCGACGGACGTATGGAGATCGCCGTGCTGGACAAGCACTCCAATGAGGCTGTGATCCTATTTCCAGACAACAGTATCGCTCCACTGTGGCTGCCGATTCCGGCTGCTGCGCCGCGCCGGATGGCAGTGGCCGATCTGGATGGCGATGGCACGCCTGATATCGCGACTGCAAATGAAGGCGATCAAGACGACTTCCCCAATCCAGACGTTTCCAGAATCTATAACTCGTTCACAAACTCCGCCGCAGGTGACTTGGTTCCCGATGGCGTGATTCGCCTGCGTCCCCTGTTTCCAGGCAGTATCGAGATGGTCGGCGCAACGGGCGCGGGCCTGCTCGGTTTGAGTTGGGTCTTCGACACATCGACTCAGGAACTGGCCGGCTTCGATCCTGAGGGAAATCGCATCGAGACGCTGCACATCGTAGGTGCGGGACCTGGGTCCAACGCCTACGTCGACCCATCCGGGCTCGCGTTCGAAAGCGCAACCGGCGGACGCGTCTTTCTGCTGGATGAAGCGAATAGCCGGATTCGCCAGTACTTGCTGAGTGGAGACGAATTGCGCCCGCTTGGCTCCATCGCTATCGCGAATCACGAAGGGCTCAGCGGACTGGTTTACGAACAAGCGGCACAGCGCTTCTGGACAATCGATACCGTGCAACAGCGCGTGCTTGTCCTTGAAGAAGATGGCTCGCCGGCGATGCAGTTCGACATTGGATTCCCGGCGGACCTGATCGCTCTGGAGTACCCCGGCGATAAGGTTTACCTCAGTCGCCGCGGAGGAGGACGGATCATCGAGTTTGCGCCGGGCAGCATGGGCATAATGCCGACGGGAAATCAGTTCTTCCTGCCACAGTTCGCCCCCGAACTGCGCGAAGATGCGATCGCCGGAATCGCGTGGAACAGCCCGGCGGAGAAGCTGATCGTGACGACCTGGAATCGCGCGATGGCCACACTCACGCTTCCCGAGCCGCCAGACGCGTCGAATCCCTTTGGGCTTCCCGAAGCGAAGCTGGCGCCGCTTAGTCGAGGCGGACGGATCGAGGCGCTGGCGATCGATCGCGATCGCAACGAGTTGTTGATCCTGGATCGCGACGGAATTCCATCCGTGATTGTGACGGGGCTCGGCGGCGACTTGAGGCGTGTCCTGGAGCTCGATGTCCACGGCGATCCAAACAACCATCGGGAACCATCGATACCGTTCGAGCCGGCCACGATTGCCTGGGATCCGCTGCATGACGAGATCGTTGTGGGCGATCGGTGGTCGACGCGATTCATCGTGCTCTCCCCCGCCGGAGACATGATGGGATCGATCCAGTGGAACACGCCCGGTACGGCAGCAGACTCCACGTGGCCCCCCTTCACGGGTCTCGAGATTGATGACCAGGGGGACTTCCGGCTGCGCTCGCAATCGGGGATTCTGACGGCTCGCCGCGATGGAACGATCATCGATTCAACTTATCTGGCCACACAGGATGCGGGCGATCTTGCCGGAGACGGCACGTCGTTGTTCGGTCTCGCGCCCGCGGACAAACGCCTCGATCAGCTCGCGGGCAATGCGCTCGATGCGAACAGCGTCTACCTGAACTACTTGGCCAATCCTGCGGAAACGCTAACCGGTCTGGCGACCGCCGAAGGAGCCTCGCTCTTCCTGGTGGGTGCGCCCGCCCCACGCGAAGTCCATCTGCTCCGCCGCACCACCACGACGGCCGCGGAACCCGCGTGGGCGATGTACGAGTAGTCTTCGCGCCTACGCCTTGTCTTTTTTTCTGAGTTCCGCCGCTACCAGATCATCCACAGACATCTGCCGGGCGATCGCGATCAGCGTGGGCAAGTCGCAGTCCCGCGCGCCGGGCAGGAGCATGTAGGATTCTCGATCGGGGATGTAGTGCCTCTTCCGGCGCAGGTGAACGATCAGCACGTACGCATCCAGAAGCGAGACCCACTCGTAGCCCTTTTCGTTCATAATCGATTTGAGGCGAATGGACTGGACGAAGATGAAGAGCGGCAGCGCCAGCCCGACCAGGAACAGCCCCAGAAAGACCCACTCCCACGTGCCGTCGTACCGATTGGCGAGCCGCGGCATCGTGATCATGAACCCGGAAAAGAGAAGCAGATAGACAAACGGCCGACGTCGAACGGCCTCATCGGCTTCTTTTGTGACAGGGTTTGGGGCGCTCATGTGATCCCTGGTCCTCCTGCATTTCCCAGGCTTTGTACGGGCAGAATCACATCCTCTTCAAATAGACAACTGACTATTGCAATTGACGGTTCAAGTGCGAGAGGCACAGGTTAGGTCTTGAATCCCGAAAGGGAGGGAAGGGGCAGTGGACAGCAGCGCCCGACAAGCAGTGCGTTCACCTTGGGGACTCGCTTGGCTGGCGATATCAATCTTACTGATAGCCATTCTGATCATACTCGGAAGGCCCTCTACCCCAAAGCACGAGATTCGAGTCTTTGGCGAGGCGCATCTGCCCGAGGGCATGGGGTTGTACCGAGGAGATGCGGAAGATGCCTTCCGAGACTTCGCCGATCCGAATCTCAAACCCGGTCTCGTCCGCTACTTCTGGGGATATCCCGATGAGAATGTCGCTTACATTCTCCCTCTTGGAGGCGGGTCGAGTGCTGGGAGTCCATTCCTGAATGGTGATCGCGCACTTGAGGAGGCCGAGTTTCTACTCAAGACGGAATGGGACTTCCTCAACGGAGCAGCAGGGCGACACTACAGTGGTATGGATATCCACACGAGAGACAATCGAAGGATACTTATTGTCTTCGACGGAGCCGCCGTCACTATGGCGATGTCGCCTGATAGTTCGGACCCACTCGACTACTGGCTGAAGGACGCGGGCGACGAAAGCCAAAGATTGGAGAGATTCTTCCGCAGTTACTTCGATCTGTGGAAGCAACTCTCGCTGTATGGAACCCCGGCGCCGTCCTGGATCTGAGATACTGAGGCACAACTCCAAGTAGACAGCTAACTGCTCCAATTGACGGTTCAAGTGCGAGAGGCACAGTTTAGGTTCTGAATCCGGCAAGGGAGGCATAGCGCAATGGACAGCAGCACCCGACAAGCAGTGCCCTCCCATTGGGCAATTGTCTGGCTAACGTTGCCGATCATCCTGATCGCCCTGCTAATGTTGTTCCTCAGGGGCCCTACTCCCAAGCACGAGGTTCGGGTCTTCGGCGAAGCAAGTCGCATCAGAGGTGCAGGACATTACAGCACCCACACAGAAGATGCATTCAAAACCTTCGCCGATCCGAGTCTGCGACGGGGTTTCGTCCGCTACTTCTGGGGACTTCCCAGTGATCATGTCGCCTACATCCTTCCGCTTGGAGTTGGGTCCAGTGCAGGGAGTCCATTCCTGAACGGCGATCGTGCACTGGAAGAGGCCGAGTTTCTTCTCAAAACGAAATGGGATTTTCCCCATGCTGGGACGGGTTTGCAGTACAGTGGGATTGATATCCACACAAGGGACGATCGAAGGATACTCATTGTCTTTGATAAGATGGTTTCCACCTTGTTCGTATCTGCAGATGAATCGGATCCTCTGAAGTACTACCTGCAGGATGCGGGCACGGATGCTCAGAGGCTGGAGAAGTTCTTCCGAGGTTACTTCGTGCTGTGGGAGCAGCTCTCATTGTTCGACACACCGCCTCCGTCAATGATCTGAAGCACGCAGCGGCTGGATGGGTTTCCGTTGCGGGCATGAGATTCCTCGCCGAATCTCTCGTCGGCATCGATCTCAGGCTCGGGGCGCTTCATGCTGGATATTCACTTCGGCGACAATCTGTCCGTTCTTGCGACGTTCGAGGATTCCTCGTTTGATCTGATCTACGTCGATCCGCCGTTCAATACGGGGCGAGATCAGGAGCGCACGCGGATGCGGACGAGACGTGTGCAGGAGGGCGGCGACCGGACGGGATTCGGAGGGAATCGCTACAGCACGGAGGTGATCGGAAAGTCGGCCTGGCCGGATCGCTTCGATGACTTCATGGCGTTTCTCGAGCCGCGTCTTCGCGAGGCACATCGCCTGCTCGCGCCGACGGGCAGCTTCATGCTCCACCTCGATTATCGCGAGGTGCACTACGCCAAGGTCGTGCTGGATGAGATCTTCGGGCGCGATTGCTTCATCAACGAGATCATCTGGTCGTACGATTATGGCGCGCGATCGAAGAAGCGCTGGCCCGCGAAACACGATAACATTCTGTGGTATGCAAAGAACCCGAAGAGCTACACCTACCGTTACGACGACATCGACCGCATTCCCTACATGGCACCGGGACTGGTCGGACCGGAGAAGGCCGCGCGCGGCAAGACGCCGACGGATGTCTGGTGGCAGACGATTGTGCCGCCCGGAGGGAAAGAGCGCACCGGCTATCCGACGCAGAAGCCCATCGCGATTCTGAACCGGATCGTTCGGGTGCACTCGAATCCGGGCGATCGCGTGCTGGACTTCTTCGCCGGTTCGGGGACGACGGGGGAAGCCGCCGCCGCGAACGATCGCGATTGCGTGTTGGTGGATTCGAATCCGGAAGCCATTCGAGTGATGGCCAAAAGGCTCACCCCGTGGGAACCGAAGTTCCACGGGGCGAAAGAACTCAACCTGGAAACCGATTAGCGGCTATTCGCCGCCCCAAACGGCATCTTCATCATAGCCGCCGGAACTCCAACTGTCGCCACGCTGACGCTCAAAGTCCTCCTGGATCTGATCGGCCTTCATCAAGCCCACTCGGCTGATTTCATTCTGGGCCTGGAACATCTGAACGATGCTGCTCATGTGGTTTTCCTGGGTGCGCCGCTCGAATGAGTCCTCATCGGCCCAATATGTTTCCGGTACGTCCGGCTCCGAGAACATTGGGCGAATCAAATCGTCCTCGTCGCCCCATTTTCCGTTCTTGCCGGGAGAAGAGATCATCTGCTCTGCCGGATCGAGTCGCATCTCGTGCCCCCAACCGTCGTAGGCACACCGGCTCTCGATGATCCCACGATCGACCATGCCTGCCAGCGATTGCGGCATGTCATCCTGCAGGCTCCCCATGTAGATGTACGGCTGCATGCCGTGCTCGACCATCTGCATCAGAATGATTGTGTACACGGCGAGTTTGAAATCCGTCGGGCTTTGCGGCGCGAATCCCTCCGCGATCGGTGAGGGCTCCCAGGGCACGGGCTGCGTCATCTTCAAAAGAGTGAATCCCGCGACCGAAATGATGAGGAGGGCGACGACCACAGCGATCACAATGACAAGTGGTGACACCGGGCGAGACTGGGCCCGTCGAATGTCCGCTTCGTCCTGACTGAAGAAATCTTCGCCCGGAATCCCGGAGCGAGCGCCGAAGTCCGTGATACTGCTCGGAGGTCCAGCACTGTGAGCGCTGCCATAGACGCCCTGTCCGCCTTGAGGAGATGGCGGAGGCTGATGGGCGACCGGCACGCACGGTCCGGCGCCAGGCCCTGGCGGAGCCCCCCCCTGCGAGAATCCAACAGGCTTCGGAGGTTTTGGAGCGGCTCCGCCGGTCGGCGCGAACGGGAAGCTCTGTCCGCTCCCACCGCTGGCGCCCGCGGGCGGAGGCGGAGTCGCCTGTGGTTCATTCGTGGGGGGCGGTGGCGGGTTATTCACCATCTGCTCCCACTGGCGCTGCGCATCGTCCGCGGGTGGCGGAGGCGGCTGGTTGGCGAAGTTCTCGTTGAAGCGCTGCTGCGACGAGTCTTCCGGATGCGGAAGGTCGTTCATAGTAAACACCGTCCTTGGCTCAAACGGCCGTGGATTGGGTTTCTTGCACCAGTTTATTGGCTACAGTGTATACGGTATCGGATGTCACTCTATTCATGCAACGATGATCTATTGGGCAATGGCGCAGCAGACACGGCGCGCATTCGGTCTCCTCGCGGACGATCCGGGCAATGGGTGAAAGCGGCGCGGTCGTCACCCAATCGGTGCTGCCAAAGACTGCGACCAACGGAGTTCCCAGCGCGGCCGCGAGGTGCATGGCGCCGGAGTCGTTCGTCAAATACAGACGGCAGCGCGTGAAGAAGGCCATCAGCTCGCGCAGTTTCATCTCCCCCGCCGCGTTATAGAAGGCCGGGCCGCCGGCACTCACGACCTCCTCCGCCACATCGCGCTCGCGGGGGATTCCCGTCACGAAAACGCGCGCGTCCAAATCCTTGGCCAGGCGGGCTGCGACCTCGGCGAATCGCTCCGGCAACCAACGCTTCGCAGTCCCGTAAAACGCCGCGGGATTGACCCCGAGAACGGGCTGGCCATCGGCAACGCCGCGGGCGCGCAACCACGCCGCCATGTCCTCGCGCTCCTGATCCGTGACGTGCAACGTCAGCGGAGGCGCGTCGCCGGCGTGGACTCCCCACGGCGAGAGGAGCCTCATGTAGTACTTCACCTCGTGCACGGCCAAGTCCTGCGGTCTCAGTTCGATGGGGTGCGTCAGCATGAAGCCGCGGGCATCGCGATCGTATCCGACGCGGTAGCGGACTCCGCCCAGTCGCAGCACGATCGCCGCATTCATCGAGTTCGGCAGTGCGAAGCCAAGGTCGGGCTTCAGTCCACGCAGCTTACGGACGCACGCCATATAGCCTTGGCGCGAGCGATCATCGATCGGCCACACGGCCGAAATGCATGGATGCGGGTCCAGCAGAGGCGCAACCGATGGTCGCGCCATCGCGATGATCTCCGCGTTCGGGAAGAGCGATTTCGTCGCGCACAGGAAGGGCGTGTTCATGACGACGTCGCCCACCCAGTTCGTCATGCGAACCACAATGCGCTGAATCGATGCGGGATCCGGGATCTGCTTCATGACAGAAGGTGCTCCACGGCGGCCACCAGATCGGGCCGCGTGGGATATCCACAATCGCCAAGCCGCCCCTTGCGATCGACGAGGCAGACGTTCCATCCGGCGGCAGTCGCGCCTGCGCCGTCATCGGAGGGCTGGTCGCCCACAAAGCCGAGTCGCTCGGCAGGCAATTCCGTCTTCATGCGCGCTGCGTCGAAGATCGCCGGGTCGGGCTTTTCCACGCCCACGTGGCAGGAGACGGTCAGGTAGTCGAAGTACTTCGCCAGCCCCAGTCCATCCAGCAGGCCATCCAGGCGCGTGTCGAAATTGCTGATGATGCCGGTCTTCGCCCCGACGCCATGAACACGTTCGAGAGCCGGTTCAACGTCGTCGAAGACGCGCCAACAGTCGGGCGACGCAAACGCATCGTACACAATCTGGAAGTATGGATCGGCCGGCATCCGCGCGCCGGCGAGTGCAAACGTCTGCGCAACGACCGCCCGCCAGAAGAGCTTTCCCTGCATCTCCGTCTTGCCGTAGGGAGACCCGACGGCCTTCTTGCGCGTCTCGGCCCAGGCCTGCATGAAGGTCCGATCAAGCACGTCCGATGGAACGTCGATCCCGAACTGCCGGGCCACGTCGCCATAGACGGCGCCGACTCCTGGATAGGGATGGATGAGCGTCATCGCGACGTCGAAGAAGACTGCGTCCAGCTTGCGTTCTGAAGACAATTGGCCCTCCTGGGCGGGAATATCCTGGGATTGGAACCCAACGGGACGACGGACGCAAGCATGGGGAAGACTTGCTTGACCCATCCCGCGGAGGGTGGCCCATTGGGAAACAGTGGCGCCAGCCGCCGAATCTTTCCAACTGGAGCTTCCCATGGCCCGCAAGAGCATTCGAATCGACGATCTGTTCAAACTGAAAGGCATGGCGGATCTGCGCATGTCACCGGATGGCCAACACGCCGTCGCGGTCGTGCAGTCGGTCAATGTGGAGGAGCAGCGCAACGAGACTGCACTGTGGCTTTGGCGGGCGGAAGACGACAGCTTTGAGCAACTGACCAAGGGGCCAGCGGACTCATCCGCCGTGTGGCTGGACAACCAGACGATCGTTTTCGCGGCCGGGAATCGTGAGGAAGATGAGAAGAAAGATGGTCCGTACCAAAAGACGCGCCTCTTCACGATGTCGCTGCGAGGCGGCGAGCCGCTCCTTCGCGCGACGCTGGACGGCATTGTCTTCGAGATGGAGCCATCGCCCGATGGGTCGACGTTGGCTCTGACGTTCGGTGCCATGCCTGCGGTTCCGAAGAACAAGCAGGAGCTCTGGAAGAAGGTCCCACCGCCGATGGTGGCGAACCATGTGCGCTTCAAGCTGAACGGCCTCGGCGATCTTCCGCCGCGCCTGCCGTCCATCTACTTGCTCAAGACCAAGCGCGAACAATGGAGCAAGCCGAAGCCGCTGATCGACGATCCGCTCTACTGGGACAGCGGCCCGCAGTGGCTTCCCGATGGCAAGAAGATCGTGTTCTCGCGAATGGATGCAGCCTCGGTCAATATCGAGGGCCACGTCATGATTGCGGACATGAAAGGCAAGATTCAGGAACTCGATGTTCCGGTCGGTCCGATCGGCGGAGTAGTCGTCTCGCCCGATGGAAAGCACGTCGCCGCCGCCGCAAATGGAGATCCGCAGGATGGGCACTCCAAGCCGGTGCCGCTTGGTATCTGTTCGACCGATCCGAAGAAGAAGGATTGGAAGCTGATCGTCGAGACCGATGGCCAGGTCACACGCCAGGTTGTTCTGTGCGATGGGTGCGTCAGCATGTCGGGCTTCATGAAGTGGGAATCGGAGGATGCGATCTACACGGTGCATTCCGTCCACGGGCATTGTGAGTTGCTGCGCGTCCAGCCCTCGACCGGCGAGACGGAAGTGCTTGCAGGCAAGTACGGCATCGCGTTCCCGGCGGATTGCGTCGGCGACACGCTTCTGCACGGCATCACGGCGCCGGATTCGCCGATTGAGTTGCATCGCCTTGGCCTGAAGAAGCCGCTGAGCAAGTTGAACTCGAAGACGCGAAAGCTGTACGACATCGATCTGAAACGCTGGTGGGTGAAGACCGATCCCGATATGCACGTCGAAGCGTTCCTGTGGGCGACCTCAAAGCAACTCAAGACGCGCAAGTCGGCATCGCTGCCGTTGATCGTCTACGTCCACGGCGGCCCCTCAGTTCAGACGGGCGATGGCTTCATCCACGAGTATACCTGGCTCGCCCACGAGGGATATCCGGTGGTGACGCTGAATCCGCGCGGCTCGACGGGCTACGGCGTTGCCCACGGTACGGGCATCTCCGGGAACTGGGGCGATCGCGATGTCCATGATGTGCTGACCGTAACGCGTGCGACGCTGCGCAAGTACCGCCAATTCGATCGCAAGCGCGTCTTCATCGTCGGCGGATCGTACGGCGGCTACATGGCAAACATGATGGTGACGCGACATCCCGGCGTGTATCGAGGGGCCGTCTCGCAGCGCTGCGTCTCCAACATCATCAGCATGTCGGGCACATCCGACTTCTCGAACGCGCTGCTGCCACAGATCATTGGGGTCAGCAGCATCTGGGACGATCCTCAGCGCTCGTGGGATCTCTCACCGATTTCGAAGATCCGCGACGTTCGCGATCCAATCCTGATCATTCACGCCGACCGCGATTTGCGCTGCCCGATCGGACAAGGCGAGGAGATGTTCCACGGCCTTGTCGATGCCGGCAGGAAGATCAACGAGGAGGTGCGCTTCGTGGTGTTCAAGGGCGAGACGCACGAGCTCTCCCGCGGCGGACGTCCGGAGAACCGGCGCGTTCGTCTGGAGGAAATTCTCGGCTGGGTGAAGAAGCACGACAAGCCGCGCAAGTGATGATCGTCAGATCGACTTGATCAGTCCGCCATCAACGAGCCAGTTTCCGCCGGTCAGGTAGTCGGCCCGCGGTGAGGACAAGTACGCCACCAGGCTTCCGATATCCGTCGGACTACCAAGACGTGCGGCTGGAATCGAGTCGATCGCCGCCTGGCGTATCGCGGCGGCAGGCTTGTTCATTTTCTGCGACTGCATCTCGAAGACGGCCGCGAGGCGATCCGTATCGATGCGCCCCGGCGCGATGGAATGGCAGCGGACGCCCTCGGGACCAAGTTCACTGGCGAGGGACTTGATCATCCCAACGAGACCCGGACGCATGGTGTTCGAAAGCGTCAGGCCCGCGACG
The DNA here is from genome assembly GCA_020444065.1 of bacterium. Classification (NCBI taxonomy): domain Bacteria; species bacterium. The sequence goes on from JAHLLQ010000006.1 coordinate 159,321, forward strand.
GGTTCGCGCGTGGAACTGCTGGTGACGACGAAGAACCGCGGCGCTGGGCTTTCTTTCAAGAGCGGGAGTGCATTCTTCACAAGGTATGCCGGTGCAACGAGGAGCAGGTCCGCAGCCTTGCGCCATTGCTCGACGTCCAAATCCTTCAGGCCGCCCGGTGGTGGCCCGCCACTGTTGCAGACAATAATGTCGAATCGGCCGTAGGAGGCGTGGATCTTATCGAGCAACTTCTGCGTCGCATCGAGCTCTGCAGAGTCTATCGCGTACGTGTTCACGCGTCGGCCCGTCTCGTCCGCGATCTCCTTGGCCGTCTGGCGCAGAGGAGCTTCACTTCGCGCGGTGAGAAGCAGATCGCACCCTTCACGCGCCAGCGCTTCCGCGATTCCGCGCCCGATTCCTTTGCTGGCGCCTTGCACCAGCGCCACGTGTCCCTTCAGTTCCAGATCCATCGCGCAGCCTCCTTATTGCTCGTTCAGCCGGCGCCATCCTCCGTTGCCATCGCCGAGTTCGCAAGGCCGGAACGCCGTCTTGTAATTCATCTTCCTGCAATCTTCGATGTAGTAGCCCAGATAGTGATACGCCAATCCGTGCAGGCACGCGTAGTGATTCAGCCACATGATCACCCATGTCCCCAGGCTGCGGCGGTTCATTTCCTCATCCGGCTCGTAGTAGGTGTAGACGGAACTGATCGCATCCGATTCGACGTCGAAAACGGTCACGGCCACGACTCGGCCATCCAGATGGAAGATCGCTTCGCGCGATTGCAGCGGCGTCTCGTACAGAAACTGGCAATACTCCGACCATTCCGTGCACATGTCGCCGCGATGCCGAGCTTGCTGATAGCGAACGAACAGATCGAACTTCTCACGCGTGGGCTCGGGTTCCTGAATCTTCGCCTGGATGTCATGGTTACGGCGTTGGAGCTTGCGCTGCGTGCGATCGGGTTGGAACTCCCAGACCGGGATGCGAATCGGAACGCACGCCTGGCAGCCATCGCAAGCGGGCCGATAGACGATCTTCCCGCTGCGGCGCCATCCATGGTCCATCAGCAGCCGGTATAGGCCGAAAGGCATCTTCTCGATCAGGAAGGCCCGGTCGCGCGCCTCGCGATCCGGCAGGTAGGGACATTCATGCGGCGGACCCTTTGGAAGTTCCAGGGTATCGAGGTCCACAGTGCTCAGATTCCTTCTCCGAAGACGAACTCCTGATCTTCGATGATCTGGCGGCGCACGATGGGAGCACCGCTGAGCACCTGGGCCAGCGTGACATCGTCGACCAGTCGATCGACCTCTTCACCGATCTCGAACAGCACGCGCAAGAAGATATCGGAGCCGGCTTCCTGGCTGGCCTCTTCATCTTCCGGTCCGGAGAAGTGGCCCTCGAAGTGGCGGAGGATCTCTCCCAGTGTGATTTCTTCGGCGGGCTTGTTCAGCCGATATCCGCCCTTCTTGCCGGCGAGGCTTTCGACGAAGCCGTTCTCGCGCAACTCGCCCATGATCGCTTCGAGGAACTTGCGGGGGATCTCGTTCTTCTCCGCCAGTTCGCGGACCGAGATGGGTGCTTCTTCGACTGCGGCGGCAAGTGCCAGAAGTGCTCGAAGCGCGTACTCGGATTTGCGGCTGAACTTCATACGGGGGCTCCCGTCCGGATTCTCCTCCTACCAAGACGATAGGAGATTCAAAGTCAACCACAGCCGGGTGCGGACGCAAGATGGCACCGTGTCATTGCCGTGGCAGCGTTCCGAAACGTACGAAGGGATCTTCCGATTCGACGGAAAGGTCCGAAGGCGAATGCTCGCGCGGAATCGTGTGGTGAGACGTAACAATCTGAATTCCTTGAACTTGATGCGACTACCTGAAGGCTTAAGTTGCACGCGCTCTGAGAGGCACAGGGGTTGCCAGAAGCAATTGCCAGAATTGCGTGTCGTGGGGGAATCACAACATGAAAAACGTCACAGGAAGTAACCGCTGGAAGCTGGTGGGATCGCTGGTGCTCCTCTTGGGAGCGATCGCCTTCGTGATGGCTCAGTACAAGTCGTCGGTGCCGCAAGCTCCGGAACCCGGCGAATTGGGCCCTCGGCATGAGCAGAATGAAAATCATTCTGCTCCGCCGCAGGGGGAAAACAAGGATGGCGAACGCCCCGAACCGGGCCGGATGCTGAATCGTCAGGAGCGCGAGAATATGCGCGCGGAAATGACCGAGCGCCTCGGACTGACGGAGGATCAGCTCGCTCAAATCGATGAGATCGACAAGCAGTTCGAAGGCAAACGCGGCCCGGAAGCCTGGGCCGGTCGAGCGCAAGCCATGCAGGAAATCCTGACTTCCGATCAGCAGCAGAAGCTGAACGGCATGCGTGACGAGATGCGCGAGCGGTTCCAGGAGCGCATGAAGCAGCGCATGATGGAACGTGCCAGCGTTCTCTCGCCTGAGGAGCAAGAGCTCTTCATGAAGAAGCTGGAAGAGCGCATTAAGAATGGACCTCCGCACGGGTTCGGTGGGCATCCGCCGGGCGACGGCCCCCCGCCTGACGGTGAGGGCGGCCCACCGCCGGAAGACTGATCCGAACGACTCTCTCCGATCATTCGCAGCAAGCCTCCAACATCGAAAGAACGCATGGGAGATGCACGACCAATGAAGACGCGAGCATTCACACTGATTGAGCTCATTATCGTTGTGGCGATCATCGCCATCCTCGCAGGCATCGGAATTCCGAACCTGCTGGAGGCCCAGACCCGAAGTAAGGTCAGCCGTACGAAGGCTGATTTGGCGACTGTCGCGACGGCGCTGGAAGCCTATCACGCGGACAACAATCGCTACCCGCCAAGCACGCTGGTCCCTCGATTTGCGCGCTTGCTGCCGCTGACAACGCCGATCTCTTACATTACGACTATCCCAACGGACGTCTTCAGAACGAAGGATGAGCACCATGGACCGTTCCGCGCGCTCGGCAACTATGCCTACGGCGCACAGCCAATCGATACGGAGAGCCGATACGCGTTGGCGAGCGATGGTCCGGACCTTCGGCCAAATCACGAACCGATCGAATTTTATCCCGGCAACAAGCCGGAAATCTGGGAGAACCCCAGCAGCGGGTATGATTACGTGCGCTATGATCCGACGAATGGAACGGTCAGCACGGGCGACATCTGGCGGATCAGCGACGGGCAGATGGAGTAGGGACTCCGCCATGCCTATCGAATGAACAACGGCCCCGGAGCAGATCGCTCCGGGGCTGGTCAGTTTCAGGTTTGTTGGGGTTCGCTATTCCATGAACTCGATGAGCTGCTTGCGGCGGCTCGGGTGGCGCAGTTTGTTGAGCGCCTTTGTCTCAATCTGACGCACGCGCTCGCGCGTGACGTTGAAGATCGTGCCGACCTCCTCGAGCGTACGCGGGAAGTCGCTGCCGCCAATACCGAAGCGCAGGCGAAGGACCTTCTGCTCGCGCTCGGTCAGGGTCGAGAGCACCTCTTCGATCTTTTCCTGCATCAGCTTGTAGGCGGTGGCCGTCACGGGGGACTGGGCATCCTCGTCCGGGATGAAGTCTCCGAAATGGCTGTCGCCGTCCTCGCCGATAGGCGTTTCGAGACTGATGGGCTGCATGGCAATCTTGAAGACCCGGCGGATCTTCTCGACCGGCATTCCCATCTTCTCTGCGATCTCATCCGGGGTCGGTTCGCGACCAAGTTCCTGGACCAGGAAGCGCTGCACGCGCGAGAGCTTGTTGATCGTCTCGATCATGTGGACCGGGATACGGATCGTGCGGGCCTGGTCGGCGATCGCACGAGTCACCGCCTGGCGAATCCACCAAGTGGCGTAGGTCGAGAACTTGTAGCCGCGCTGATACTCGAACTTGTCGACGGCACGCATCAGGCCGATGTTGCCTTCCTGGATCAAATCCAGGAACTGCAGGCCGCGGTTCGTGTACTTCTTTGCGATGGAGACGACGAGGCGAAGGTTGGCCTCGACGACTTTCATCTTGGCTTCGTGAGCCTGCTTCTCGCCGCTGCGAATGCGGTCGACGATCTGGCTCAGTTCCTCGTACTTGTTTCCGCTTTCCTTCTCGAGGCGCTTGATATTGCGCTGCGCCATGCGGAGGCGCTTGTCCAGGCGGATGAACTCGTCGAGCGTCTTGCCGTGCTTGTCGAACAGCTCCTTGGCTTCGGGGCTGTTCTTCTTCGTCTTGCGGACAACGCGGCGCAGCTCGTCTTCGCTCATCATGGCTTCGAGGATCGTCCGGCGGATGTCCTCATGGGCCTTATGAATCTGCGCGTAAATGTCCTTCACGCGCTGGGCGATTTCTTCGACGATCGAGAAGTTCAAATCGACCTTCAGCAGCAGGGCGTAGATTTCTTCGCGACGCTGCTCAACGTCGACCTGAGCCTCTTCGCGCTCTTTGCCATCGAACGTCGGGTCTTCCAGCAGGTCGAGCTGGTCGGCAACGACTTCGAAGTGATCGAGTACGGATTTCAGGTTGTCGAGGATGAGCTTGATCATCCGGGCGCGCTCTTCCGGATCGCTCTCATCGACGTTTGCGCGCAGAATATCGTTCAGATTGAACTGGCCGACTTCGATCTTGGAGTAAATGCGGCCCAGTTCCTGGGAAGTAATCGTGGCTCGGGAGATGGCGCCGGTGATTTCGTGCCGGCCCTTCTCGATGGCCTTGGCCAGATGGACTTCTTCCTCGCGGGTCAGCAGAGGAACCTTGCCCATCTCCATGAGGTAGAGGCGAACCGGATCGTCGATGCGCTGGTTATCGGCCTGAGCGCTTGCGTCGCGGCCGGTGCCTTTCGACTTGGTCGCCTTCCGTGTCGACGTCGAGGCCGCCTTGCGAGCCGATGTCGACTTCGTGGCTTTGCTCTTCGTCGCAGTCTTGCGTGTCGTCGTCTTGCGAGTCTTGGAGCTCTTCGCCGCCTTCTTTGGTTTTTGCTCGGCTTCGCTCTCCTCGACGCTGTCGTAGACCTCGATATCCAGGTCCTCGAGTTCATCGAGCAGTTTTGCCATGTCCTGAGCGGTGTAATCGGCGGGAAGCTCTTCGTTGATCTCCTCGTAGGTGAGATGTCCACGCTGCTTGCCGGTTTCGATCAGGCGGGTGAGTCCCGCTGTCAGCTCCGACTTTTTTTTCTTCTTGGTCCGCGTAGGCATATTGTGTCGTCTGACTCCTGGGGAGAGGGTTTGGGGTGCGTTGGTGGTGTCTCTTGGATTGATCCTGCGGTGGTTCGAGTGGAGTCTGTGGTGGCCTGAGGGGTGAGGAGATCGGAAATCGTCCGAGGCGGTATCAGGGCGCACAGCTCCCCCATTATAGATTCCGGCAGCAATTTCCGGACCGCCCGGACCGGATCGGTCGAATCGCTGTCAAGAAAAAAGACTCCGTCCCTGCAAGAAGTGTTTGTCTGAGCCTTGCGGAATCCTGATAAAACAACACTTGCCAACTTGGACCGTTCTACTGTTAGAATGCTGGTTTGTTTCCGTCTCTCTCGCAAGTCCGCCTTTCCCAAACAGGCTTCATCCACAGTTCTGCGCATTTTCGACACTCTTCCCGTTGCATTCGTGAAACGTGCCGGTTCAAATCCACCTATCGGTGGAGATGCCCCAAGTTCAGGAATTCGAGTCAATCAGGCACTGCTCGAAACCGCCGATGCAGAGGAAGGAACACCCTGATGAGTTCCCCACACCCCCCGCGCGATCCGAAGCAGCTCCTGGTGGAAATGGACGCCCGGATCAAGGTCCGCGACATCCGCGAATGGGAGAAGCTGAAGCACCAGGTTTCGATCAAATGGTGGGAATCCGGCCTCCTGTTGCTCCTCTTCCTCAGTGGCCTCGGGATCCTCGTGACCATCGCGAAGCTGGTTCCGCGCGATAATGGGTTGCTGTACGCGTTCATTCTTGTCTGGTTCGGACTATTCGTCCTCGCCGTGATTGCGTGCCTCGAGTTCCTGGTTCTGAAGTTTCGCGCCCTGCGCCGGATGCAGACCGAGATGAATCGGCATCTCCTCGATCAGGAGAAGGCGATGAAGGCGATACGCGATTATCTGGAAGCGCGTGAGGAGTTTCTGTCCTCATCCAGCGAAGAAGAGCCTGAAGCAGAAAGCGGCCAGACCACTTAGGTCCGACCGCCTCTTTCATTCCGCAAAAAGTTGGGTCTTTCGCTTACCTAGCTTTGCGTCTTTTCCTGTTCTTCGCGTTCCCGCTCTGCGGCGGCGCGCTCTTCGAGGAGACGCTCGATCATCTTTGTGTCTTCCTCACTGATATTGTCGGTCACGCTCGCCTGCAATTGCTCGCCAAGTTTCGGGAAGGACTTGCTGACGCGTTGGATGATCCCATCAATCTCGCGCAGGTTGTCGGCGACTTCTTCGGTCTCCGCAATGATGTCGCCATCCTGCATGAGCTCATTGGTATCTTCACCTGCAAGCAGGAAACGACGATAGATATCGCGCACGGTGACGACCGCATCGGCTTCGCGCCGGTTCAGCAACGCGACCTGGCGGCGCAGCGCCATGATGGAATCGATGCCGCGATCCAGCTCGGCCTCAAGCGCATCGGGCAGCATCTCGAGGATGTTCTCGCCGGACATGGAGAACTGATCCGACGATTCTGCCTTCTCGCCGGCAATCGGTCCAGCCATTTGACGCGCAAGAATCTGCGACTGAGCATTGAGGCGCCGCGCCAGGGTGACGAGGCGCTGCAAACGCTGGGCGCGCTCTTCCTGCTCTTCCTCTGAGAGGGGCTCGCCGATCAGGCCTGTCGGCGCTGCTTCCTTCTTCGGAGCCTCGGCGACGGGTCGGACGGGAACTGGTGGCTCAACGCGCGGAAGGCGAACTTCGCGGGCTTCCTCGATAAGATCCGGCGGCAGGAGTCCGAGGAATTCTTCGGGGAGATCATCGAGCGAGATCAGTTCAGCCTTGGCGTTGAGGGCCGCCTCGGCCGTGACCAGCAAAAGGTCTTCCGAGTTGCCCGGCCATCTCCACTGACGGAACAGCGCGAGAACCTGGGCGTCTGCGCCGCGGGCGTTGCTGCGGCCGGTCTCTCGAGCACGCGCCGTCGCATAGCGGACCAACGCGGGAATATCCTCGGGACGTTCGCGAATCGGTGGAATGTTTACGTGATGTCCGCCAAGCAGTTCGCGCAGCTCGGGCAGAATCCCGCGCCCGCCGGGCGAATGCAGTTCGGGCTCGTGCGATGTCAGGACAATGCGCACATCGGCCTTGATTCGACGACCGAGCGTCGGGTCTTCGTAGCCGCGATCATTGACCAACTCCAGCAGCAGATACTGCAGATCGATCGGGAACTCGCGCTGTAGATTGATCACCAGCGTTCCATCGGCCGCCGTCCGCAGGTGGTCGCCCATGTTGGAAGGCAGCTTCCAGGTGATCGAGATTTTCGCAATTGGACGACTGGCCCGGTGACTGTGGTGATGGAGCAGTTTGGCGGCAAAGGACTTCTCTGTCCCCGTCTCGCCAGTGATCAGGACCGGCAAGTCGTCGTCGGCAAAGCTCTGGATCTGCTGATTGATCTCCGCCAGGGCGGCGGAGATGCCAGGAAGGAGTTGTGGAAGGTGCGCCTGGGAGACTGACACAATGTGCCTTTCGTCCAATCGGTGAAGCGATCTCGTTGCTCGCGGCGACCGGCCGGGCCGCAGTCGATGCGATGAAAACCGGCGCAGCGGATATGCCGCAAGCAGGATTCCCCAAAATCCCTTCTATGTCATTGAGGATACGGGCGAGGCGGTCAAGTCCAACCCTGATTTCCGAGGATTTAAGTCACGAGCAGGCGGGGAAGCGGGCTACTCCTTGACGTGCAGCTTCTTCTTCAGCTCCTCGCGCTTAGCGGGGTCGATGTCCTCCTGGTCCAGCAGGTCCGCCAGTTTGGCCGCGTTCGGGGCCACCGGGAAGTAGCCGCACTTTGGCAGGAACTCGGGGCTCGCATCGAACAGGAGTGCCCGTGGGTAGTCTCGACACATGCCCGGTCTGGAATGGTACGAATCGCAACGACGCGTCTTCGTATCAAAATGGGTGCATTTGAAGACAAAAGCGTTCTGCCGCGGCAGTTCGGACGTCAATTCAAAGCCGTTGACGCGCTTGTGCCAAGCCAGCATCAGGCGCCTGATCACCCGCGATCGGAAGTAGATCGGGTTTGTCTGAACAACCGGCGATTCACAGCATTGGGCGCACTTCTCACACGCTCCGCCGAGCCGATAGACGGATTTCCCCTGCAGTCGCCACAGAAAGCGCGTGGCGCTCAAGTCGATCGTGAAGCAAACCAGAGCGATTCGCTTGACGATAGTTCTGATGGGCCCGTCCTTCATTTGATCCTTCCGTCGTGGCTGCGCGTTACGGTCCTTGACGACTGCCACAGAGGCAAAAAGAATATGCGCGGACAGGAGATGATCTCAAGGGGTACGCGGCGGTTCCATGCAAATCCTGTACGTCAGTTCATCGGATTTGATCCGGGCGCCGATGGCGCGTGTGCTGAGCATGAAGCTGGCCGCGGAGATGAACGCGATCGGCTCGAGCTTCGAAAGCGCCGGCCTGGACGTGGAAAACGCTGCTCCTCCCCCGCTGCCGGTCATCCAGTTTCTCCGCAGCAACCGATTGAACATCTCGAAACATCGCAGCAAGCCGGTGGATAGCCCGATTCTGCGTCGCACGGATCTGATCGTCTGCATGACGCACGATCTCGCCAAGCGCGCCCGCTCGGTCGTTGGTGCAGAGCACGAGGGCAAGATCGTGATTCTGAACGAGGCGGTCGGATTTGGCCGAACGCCGCGTGAAAAGGATATCCAAGAGCCGGAGATTCTCGAGTACGGCCCGCTGCTGAGTCTATATAGCCAGTTGAAGGCCTCTGTCGGCAGGCTCTGCCGAATACTGAGCGAGGCAGACGTCACGCCGGCCGACTTTGGTGCTGTCGAGACGGACACGATGCCGGAGCATTTCCTCGACGATCCGCATCTGCGGCATTTCCTGGCGCATTACATCCATGAGTTCATCGAACGCGCCTTCGAGCCGCCGGCAGTGAAGCAAATCCAGGAAGCCCTGGAGGCCATGGGGCGTCCGCTTTCGCGCCTTGATGTGGAGGAACTGCTGCGCACCGATCTTCGTGGGCAAGTGAAGCGCACGCACGATGGATGCTGGGAAATCGATGCGACAGCCGCTCGGGAAAAGGAAGAGCAGGCCCGTAAGGAGCGCGAGCAGAAGAAGGCAGAAGAAGCGCGCCGTGCCCGGGAGAAGGCCGAGCGCGAGAAGGCCGCCCAGGAACAGGCCAACATGAGTATCGACGAGGCGCTCGATATCCTCTCGGTCACGATGCAGACGCCGCGCGAACAGGCTCAGAACACGTATCGTAAGCTGCTGATGCGGTACCACCCCGACAAGTTCCACGATGACGAAGACTTCCGCAAGATGGCCGAGTCGAAAACCAAGCGCGTCAACATCGCGTGGGGGATGCTGAAGGATCGCCTGCCGGCGGGTTGATATTCCCGGCACGGATTGGGCTTCAGCAATCGACCAGCGATTCGATCGCCGCGGAACGGCTCGGATCGTACTCCCTGACCGGTTGAGCGCAATGAATCAGGCTGCATTTCGAATACTGGGAATGGACTGCGCAGAGGAAATCGCCGCGCTGAAGGCTGAACTGAGCCCCATGGATGGCGTGGGCGAGCTGTCGTTCGACTTGTTGTCTGCGAAAATGACCGTAGAATTCGATCCTGCCTCGACGAATCTAGAGGCCTTGGCTGCCGCCGTCAAACGCACAGGCATGACTGCAAAGCCATGGACCGAGAAGGGGGCGGACGAAGAGACGGCCTTTTGGGAGCGCCGGGGGCGCTCGGTCATGACTACGGCGAGCGGAGCTGCCACGGCGGCCGGCTTTGTGATTCACGCGGCGATCGGAGGCTTCCCTGCTGCCTTTGGTTGGGGAGAAACCGACGGCCCCATGCCAATCGCCCCGGTGATTCTTTACAGCCTGGCGATCATCACGGGCGGCTGGTTTGTCTTCCCGAAAGCGGCGGCATCCGCGCGCCGCCTTCGCCCCGACATGAATCTACTGATGACTGTTGCTGTGATCGGCGCCGTGGTTCTCGGTGACTGGTTCGAAGCGGCAACCGTGGCATTCCTGTTCGCCTTATCGCTGCTTCTTGAATCATGGAGTGTCGGCCGCGCGCGCCGGGCGATCGGTACATTGATGGCGCTGGCTCCGCCAAAGGCGCGCATCATCTGTCCGCACGACGGCGACGAAGAGATGGTCGATGTCGACCGCGTCGCCGTAGGCACGACCGTGATCGTGCGCCCAGGTGAGAAGTTCCCGCTCGATGGACAGATTCTAAAGGGCGACACGACGGTCAACGAAGCCCCGATCACGGGCGAATCAGTCCCGGTCGAGAAGGCGATAGGCGCGAACGTTTACGCCGGAACAATCAACGGTTCGGGCGCGATTGAATTCGAATCGACGAAGGAAGCAGAAGAAACAACACTGTCGCGCATCATTCATATGGTGCGCGATGCACAGAGCAAGCGCTCCCCCACTGAGCAGTGGGTCGACAAGTTCGCCCGCGTCTACACGCCGGCAGTGATGGCTATGGCGGCACTGATCGCGGTCGTCCCGCCGCTTCTGCTCGGCGAGCCGTGGGACGAGTGGTTCTACCAGGCACTTGTTCTTCTGGTGATCGCGTGCCCCTGCGCGCTCGTGATTTCGACGCCGGTCAGCATTGTCGCCGCGCTGGCAAGTGCCGCTCGCCAGGGGGTTCTCGTGAAGGGTGGCTTGTACCTTGAGCTCCCATCGCGCCTGAAGGCGCTCGCGCTCGACAAGACGGGAACACTGACGATTGGCAAGTCGCAGGTTCGCAAGGTCGTTCCTCTCAATGGACACACAGAGGAAGAGTTGATCGAGATTGCGGCATCGTTGGAAGCGCGTTCCGAGCATCCGCTGGCGCAGGCCATCGTGCAGCACGCGCGTGAAAAGGGACTGCAGTTCGAGGCCGCCGAAGACTATCAGGCGTTGAAAGGCCGTGGCGCGCGTGCCCGGCGAAACGGCCGAGAATTCTGGATCGGGTCGCATCGGCTGCTGTCGGAAAGCGTTCACGAAACGCCCGAGTTGCGTGCCCAGTTTGAAGAACTCGCGTCGGTCGGCAACAGCGTGGTCGTGCTCGGGAACGAAGAGCATGTTTGCGGTCTGATCGCGCTCGCGGATGCGGTGCGACCAGAGGCGCATGAGACCATTCACGCTCTCCACCACGCAGGCATTCGCAAAGTCGTCATGCTGACAGGCGATAATGAACCGACGGCTCGCGCCATTGCCGCGGAATCCGGCATCGACGATGTCCGGGCTGAACTGCTGCCCGAGGACAAACTGACTGCCATCGAGGAATTGGTCGCCGAGCACGGCGCCGTCGCCATGGTAGGCGATGGAGTCAACGACGCACCGGCCATGGCACGCGCAAGTCTGGGCATCGCGATGGGTGCCGTCGGGACGGACGTCGCCCTCGAAACCGCGGACATCGCACTAATGAAAGACGATCTCTCACGCTTGCCGTGGTTAGTGAAGCACTCGCGCCGCACCCTGGGGATTATTCACCAGAACATCGTCTTCTCACTTGTCGTGAAAGGCGCATTCGTCGTCGCGACGTTGCTGGGCATCGCAACACTGTGGGCTGCGATTGCAGCAGACATGGGCGTTTCATTGCTTGTCGTGATGAATGCGCTGCGATTGCTGGGCGAACGCCCGGACAGCGCTGAAGGTGGCGCGGACATCATGGTTGGAGAGGCCTGCGGTTGCTGCGGGGACGATGAGAAGTGCTCCGCCTGAACTAAAAAGAAATCCGCGGACAGGGGACCATCCCCCGCCCGCGGGCGTAACTCGATACTCTCTGCGATTCAGTCCAGTACATCATCCGCCGCTTCGACTTCTGCCGGATCCGGAAGCGGATCTTTGTAGTTCGTCGCGGTCGCGAAAATGTCGTCCACCCATGGGCGATAAACTTCGGTGACCATGTCCTTCGAGCGAACGAGCACGGAGGCTTCGTTGTTCTTCTCCAGAGCCTCGAAGCTCCAGTTCGTCGAACCAACGACGACCGTGTCGTTGTCGATCAGCAGCATTTTCGCGTGTGTCGTTCGACCCGGATCGTCGCGATAGACCTCGATGCCAGCGGCATCCAGCCGATTCGCGAACTCCATCTCGGAGTCGTCCCACTCGATTTGTTGCGTGCTGGTCCAGCTAAGATCCATGCACACCCGAACGCGAACGCCGCGCTTCTTGGCGGCAACCAGTTCTTCAAGCAGCAGGTTTGTCTCCGAGGGCTTCATCGCCGGACGGCCGGGGACTTCGCCGTAAACACTGTTATACCACTTCGCGTAATTCTGCACGACGTCGATGCTCTTCTGCGCCTCGCGAATGGCGTGGGCCAGGCGGACATAGTACCAGCGATTGTTCAGATACTCGATGTCGGCGGCGGGATAGGTTGCCATGTCAACGTCGGCAGGCGATACGGCCTCGGCCAGCGGAGCGAGGTCGGTGCCCTCGGGAACGAACGGAGCCGCATCGGCCACGCGCTTCGCGAAGTACTGGTAGTACTCGCGGCCCGCTTCCTTCGACCACAGAATCACGCCGACCTCGTTGTTCAGCACCAGTGAGTAGTGCTTCCAGTTTGCAGAGGCGACAACAACCGCGTCGCGGTCGACGATGATGACCTTCTGGTGGCTCGTGATCTCGTCCGGGTCCAGGTAGACCATCGCACCGGCCTGAGCCAGTCGCTTGGCCACGCGCATGTTCGGAATGTCGTGCCGTCCCGCGGCCCAGAAGGAGGAGCGATCAATCACGGCGGTGACCTCGACGCCGCGCTCTGCGGCATGGATCAGGGCTTCGACCAGCGCATTGGACGGACTGTCCGGGTAGTTGAGGTAGTACTCGGCCTCGTAAAGACAGATGTTCACCGAATGCTTCGCGCCGTCGATCAGCTTTACAACGCCCGGAAAGTACTCGCGGCTGTTGATCGGCGTGACCTTGCCGTCTTCAGCCCGCGCTGAGGTGCCCAGGAGAACTGCCACAGCCACCAGGATCAATGTCGACTTCCAAAAACGATTCACCATGTCTGCTCCCACAATGATCGGAATCCCCCCGCGCCCATCTGCCCGGGGCTGAATCAGCAGAGTAGCCTAGATGGGCGATGGTGCGATGGCAAGAGAGAGTTGGGGGGAGGCATCCGCAGATTTCGCAGATTGCGCAGATTGGGAAAGAGAGAGTGCCAAGGATCTGGGATTTCGAGCGAAAGAATATTGAATCTGCGTAATCATTCTAATCTGCGGATAACATCAACTGCACTTGCCCACTGACTGTTGGAGTACAAAATCAGCATTAGGCCATGAGGAGAAGGAATATGACCGCGTCCCACAATTCCTCTGAGAAGCGTGATCCGGAGACTTATGCCATCATCGGAGCGGCGATGGAGGTGCATAAGGTCCTGGGGCGCGGGTTCCTTGAGCCAGTTTAGCAGGAAGCCCTCGCGATCGAATTCGAGTCGCGCGGCATCACGTTCCGGCGCGAGGTGGCGCTGCCCGTCACGCACAAGGATGTTCCTCTGAAGACGAGCTACCGGGCGGACTTCATCTGCTTCGATTCAGTCATTGTGGAGTTGAAGGCTTTGTCGAAGCTCACCGGAACGGAGACAGCTCAATTGCTCAATTACCTGAAGGCCACTGGCATCGAGCGTGGACTCCTGCTGAATTTCGGGGCCGCGAGTCTTGAGCGCAAGCGCCACGTCATGACCGCGACGGTATCCCCGCCCCAGCGTTAACTCGCCTTGCACTCCAGGCCCGTTCCCCGTTTCAGTCTCGGGCGCGTGATTTTTGAAAGGACCTTCTCCGGACTATGGATATCGGACTGATCGGGCTGCCTGGCAGTGGAAAAACAACGGTTTTCAATGCTTTGACGGGACAGAGCGCCTCCACGGCGCCGTCCGGCAAGCTCGAAGCGAACCAGGCAATCGTCAAGGTGCCCGACGAGCGGGTGGATCGGCTGGCGGAGCTGTACGAGCCAAAAAAGGTCACTCATGCGACGGTGAAGTACGTCGATCTGGTCGGTCTCCAGGTGCAGGAGGGCTCCGGTCTTCCGACGGCCGCGCTGACCTTGCTGGGCCAGACGGAGATGCTGGTCGTTATCCTGCGTGGATTCGATGGTGGCTTGGGTGCTCCCGATCCGGCGTCTGAGGCTGAAGCTCTCGAACTAGAAATGACGATCAGCGATCTGCAGAAGGTCGAGAACCGCCTGCCGAAGATGGAAAAGCAGATCATGCGCGTGGCGGGCGCAGAGAAGGATCGGCTGCGCGCCGAGCAGTCTGCGCTCGAAAAGGCTCAAGGACCACTCGAAGCCGGGCAGCCGCTGCGAGAGTTGGAATTCACGTCGGAGGAACTGCTCGCGATCCGCGGGTTCCAGTTCCTGACGCTGAAGCCAACGCTCTATCTCGTGAACACGGAATCGGTGGAGGCTGCCGCGGATCCGGCAGCACTGGCACCCCTTTCCGAGCGCGCCGGGCGTCCTCACACGATGGTCGACGCGCTGGCGGGCAAGATCGAGGAGGAGATTGCGCAATTGGATGCCGAGGAGCGCGAAATCTTCATGGGCGAGTACGGCATCGAGCGTCCCGGCAGCGAGCGCATCATCCGCCGCTCGTACGAGTTGCTCGGCCTGATGTCTTTCCTGACCGGTGGCAAGGACGAGGTTCGCGCTTGGACGATTCGTCGCGGATCGCCCGCTCCGGAAGCTGCCGGCGCGATTCACTCCGACATCCAGCAGGGCTTCATCCGCGCCGAGGTCGTGAAGTACGAAGACCTGATGAATCGCGGATCAATGAAGGCCTGTCGCGATCACGGGGAACTGCGCACGGAAGGCAAAGCCTACGTCGTGCAGGACGGCGACGTCATCGAGTTTCTGTTTAACAAGTAAAACCTAAGCTGTTTATTGTCAGTGGGGAAGAAAGCGCTACCGGAGGAGTGTCCAGTAGACTTGGCCGGTGCCGCCTTCGATCTGATCGCTGATGAAGAGCAGGTGCAGTTCCCCGTTCGGGCCGGCGGCCAGACGGGGCTGCGCGACGTGCTCGAGACCTGAGACGCGCAGGCGCTCCGGACCGCTCTGGACGAGCAGATCGCTGCCCTGCGGGGTCTCTTCGCGCCATGCGTAGGCGGGTTCGGTGCGCCCATCCACAGCGTCGGGCTCGAGTTGACGCGCGGCGGGCTGACTCGGGAGGCCACGCACGCGATCTCCTTCGGCGCGACGCGGATCGTAGGTCAGAAGGAGTTCGCCGTCGTCCTGCGGTTCAACCCAGATCGCTCCGGGGCTGAGTCCAGGTGCCGTCTGGTAGAGGATCGGGAGCCGGTTCGCAGGGAGAGCATCCAATTCGCCGACCGACTGAGAACGCCATCCGCGCTCCTCGATCAGCGCCGACTTCATCTGGAAAGCCTGTCCATCAAGCGCGTACCAATGCACGGTCGGCTGCGGTCCGCCGAAGACAGTCGGGAGGATGTCGTAGGCCTCCGGGCGCATGGTCAGCGGAATCTTCGTCCACGTGTTGCTGTCGGAATCGAAGCGCGACAAGGCCACGGAGTAACTGGCGCCGTTGCCCTCTGTCCAGGCGACGAGCGGTCGTCCCTGGCCATCGAATCCCAGCGAGGGCGTTTCAATCATGCCCTGGCCGGAGGAATAAACTGTCTGGGGATCCTCACGAGAAACCACCGGGGAGAACTTCAGGACGTGCGAATCTGTCTCGGCTTCGATCCAGACAAGCGCCGGGCTGCCATTCGAATCGATAGCAACGATGGGCTCGCGGCAATCGGCCGTGCCGGAATCGAGGGCAAACCGGGGCGGGGTCCACTCGTTGCGGATCCGGGCCGCGATCTGGATGCGGTTGCGACCGTCGATGAAGGCGCTCCAGGCGGCGACTGCACCATTCGGGCCGACTGCAATCGCGGGATCGTGGCACAGATCGGCCCCGGCGCTGACCGTGATCATCGCCTCGCCGTCAAGCACGACATCTGCACGGGCCACTCCGCATGTCGCGAGAAGCGCCGCGCCAAGTGCCGTCAGAAGTCTGCCCGTCTGTTTCGCCACGCTCATTATGACCACCCGTACGCCTTGGCGTTTCTCCTAATATGGAGCCACGCGCTGGTACACGGCAACAGGATAATCCATCCGATTGACGCGTTTTCTGCCTCTGCCGCTCGCATGCTCGCATTGCAGGCCTGCATAAATACCTGGACTGATTGTTTCAAAGGCTGGTTTGGAGCCTACTCCATGATCCATAGGTCGAACGTTCCGATTCTCTCGCGATGATGGGCGCGTTCGGGAACTTCGATCTCGGGCGCCGGCTGACGCACGAGGACGCGGGAGCCCGCGGCCGCTGTCTGATAGACGTTCAGCAGTCCCTCGGCGTTCCAGACAGGGTAAACGCGATCCGGCCAGTGTGAGTGGTACATCGCCATCCAGTGGTCCTCGCCTCGACCGGGAATGCCCATAACGAAAAGCGCAGTGTCCGGCGGCTGGATCGGGAGGTACCCGAGCTTCCCATCGACCCAGGGACGGCCGTTGTCCCACTCGTGCTCAAGCCGGTCGAAGACCATGAGGGCTTCGGGACTGTATCCATACGCATTGGGGTAATTGGCGCGACCGTATCTGGCGGACCAGCCAACGAACACGACAAGTAAGAGAACAACAGCCGCGCGAAGAGCGATTCGGAGCGCTCCCCTCCCCTGGTCCCACAGGAGCGCGGGAAGTCCTGCGCCCAATCCAATCAATGGCAGCAGGAGAAACATCGTGTAGCGCGGACGATTATTAGAACCAACGCCGGCTTTCAGTGTGATTACCATCGAGAAGAGCAGCAGAATCGCCCAGGCGACGATGTAGAACGCCAGACGTCGGCGTCGAACAAGTGCGAAAACACCGGCGGCTGCAGGTAACACCAGGAAGTTCCAGTGATCTTGAACCAGGATCTTTGGATAGATGACAAATCGAGTCCAGGGCGTGGAGAAGTCGTAGAGCATGTTCGTGTCGGTGTTCATCTGGGTGGCGTCCTTGGCAAACCCCAATGGCGACCCGAGATGCACGGTGCTGCTGATCATCCAGCATGCAGGATAGGTCATTAGCAGAACGCAGCCGACCAGCGGATACCAGGCGTTGGCGTTGGGAACATCCTTGCGGAAGAGTGCCCGGCCGATGCGAAAAATGAGGAAGCAGCCGAAGAGAATCCCGACGTACCACATCTCGAAGCGGAACATCGTCCCGAATGCGAACCAGGCAGCGGCGGCGAGATAGCGACGCTCGGCCCTGATCGGCTCGTCGGTGGCCTGCCAGCCGGCGACCCAGCGCTCGATCCCTGCAAGCAGTGCCGGCAGGAAAAAGACTTCGGCGTGCGGATTCACGGAAGCCCAGAGAACAACCCAGTGCGTCCCCGCCAAGAGGCCTGATGTGACGCCCGCTATAGGATGCTTCCAGAGCCGCGTCCCCAACCGGTAGGCGAAATAGGTCGTTGCCAGCGTTCCAGCGATACTGGTCGCTGCGACCGCCAGGGGCATACTGGAGACGAGACGCGCAAGGGCGCCCAGAATGTAGAATTGCCCGGCGAGCCAGATATGGTCCGGGGGGGCGAAGAAGGGATCGATCGACCAGTAGGTCGCATACATGGCGCGCGCGTACTCGTCGCCGCCCTGCAGGAAATCGATTCCGCTACGGAAGAGAGCATCCACGGCCAGGACCGACAGCAGCGTCCAGAGCAGCGGAATGATCGAACTTGAGGCTCCAGCATTCCGCTCGCCGTCTGATTGCTTCCAGGCAATTGCAATCGCCAGCGCTGCGACAATGGCAGCCAGGATGGCGGAGAGCATTTTCAACTGATCCATGGATCGTCGTTCCCGATTGAGCTGAAGGCAGAGTGAAACCGGCCGTCAAACGAGCGAAAGGGGAATCTTGCGGGGCCTCCGGTGCCGAGAGGCGCTTTCTCCTTGCGGGGCGAGGGGCAGGGGCGCGAGAACGCTGGCCCGCGGGCGTACGACCCCGTCAAATCCACTGATCTGAAGATGCCATGACTCTCTCTGGAAACGAACTGCGCAAAGAATACCTGGAGTACTTCATCAACATGCCGGACGCCCCGCACAAATTGGTGGAGTCCGCTCCGCTGATTCCGCCGGACGATCCGACGTTGCTGTTCACCAGCGCCGGCATGGTGCAGTTCAAGCGTTTCTATAGCGGCGAGATCGATCCGCTCCCCTACTGTCGCGCCACGAGCAGCCAGAAGTGCCTCCGCGCCGGCGGCAAGGGCAGCGACCTGGAGAACGTCGGCAAGACGCTGCGTCACCACACGTTCTTCGAGATGCTGGGGAACTTCAGCTTCGGCGATTACTTCAAGCGCGAAGCCATTCGCTGGGCATGGAAGTTCGTCACCGAGCATATGGGCCTGCCGAAAGAGCGGCTGTTCCCGACAATCTTCGAGGACGATGACGAAGCCGAGCAGTTGTGGCGCGAAGAGACGGACCTGCAATACACGCCTGTGCGCCTCGACGCGAAGCAGAACTTCTGGGGTCCCGCCGGCGACACCGGCGCGTGCGGCCCCTGCAGCGAATTGTGCTTCTTCATGGGCACCGATGCAGAGCTGCGCGAGATTCGCGAAGCTCTGAGCAAGAGCGAAGACGCCTACATGCCGATTCTCGCCAACCGCATCGACGAGGAAGGCGACAAGTTTCTCGAAATCTGGAACATGGTGTTCCCGCAGTTCGATCAGCAGCGCGACGGCAGCCGTCCGCAGTTGAAGAATCGTGGCATCGATACAGGCGCGGGCCTGGAGCGCATGACAACGGCCATGATGTGGATGCAAGGCAAGGCCAGCACGCCGTACGAAACCGATCTGTTGATGCCGATCGTTTCGTCTGCCGCGAATTTGCTGAACGTGAAGTATTACAAGGTCCTTGACGAGGGCGGACACACGGCAGAGGCCGAGCGCGTTCGGCTAGCAATCAATGCCATCGCCGATCACACGCGTGCGCTTTCGTTCTGCCTCGCGGAAGGCATCACGCCGGGAAATATCGGTCGCGGCTACGTGATCCGTCGAATCCAGCGCCGCGCGCTGCGTTTTGCATCGCTGCTCGGAATGGATCATCCCTTCATGGGCGACCTGGTCGATCCGGTGATCGATGCCATGGGTGGAACGTATCCGGAGTTGAAAGAGAAGGCAGACTTCATTCGCAAGGCCATTCGCCTCGAAGAAGAAGCCTTCCTGCGCACCCGCAATCGCGGCATCAAGTTGCTCGATGAGTTGATGGACCAGGCGCGCGATCGCGGCGACAATGCGATCCCGGGCGCGGAAGCCTTCAAGCTGTGGGACACGTACGGATTCCCGCTCGATCTGACGCGCGAGATTGCCGAAGATCACGGCATTCGTGTCGATCGCGAAGGCTACGAGAAGTCTCTGCGCGAGCAAAAGGAACGCGGCCGTGCCAGTTGGCAGGGTGCCGAGATGGACGAAGTCGTGGAACTCGTGAAGCCGATTGCGGACGAAAAAGGGGGGACGGAGTTCCTCGGATACGATCCGAAGCTCCCTCGAATCGAAGCGAAGATTCTCGCTATCGTCTGCGACGGCAAGATGGTCGATCATCTCGAAGCTGGCTCGAAGGCTGATATCGTTCTCGATCGGACGCCCTTCTACGCCGAATCCGGTGGCCAGATTGGCGACACGGGGTTCATCGAGCATTCCCACGAGTCGACGTTCGAGGTCATGGATACGCAGAAGACACCGGAGGGCATCTTCCTGCATCGTGGCGAACTGGAGGCAGGCATCATCCACACGGGCGATACCGTGACTGCGAAAGTCGATCGCGAACGCCGCATGGCAATTCGCCGCAACCACAGCACCACGCACCTGCTGCAGGCGGCGTTGAAGAAGCACCTTGGCGATCACATCACGCAGGCCGGCTCGTGGGTCGGCCCGGAAGGCTTGCGATTCGATTTCTCACACCCGGAGCAGATTCCGGCCGCAACGTTGCGGAAGGTCCAGGAAGACGTGAACCAGCACATCCTGCTCGATCTGCCAGTAACGACCGATGTGTTGGCGTTGGAAGAAGCGCGTCAGCGCGGCGCCATCGCGCCGTTCGGCGAGAAGTACGGCCCCACCGTGCGCGTCGTGCAGATGGGACGCGGAGATGCGCTGGCATCGCTGGAATTCTGCGGCGGTACGCACCTCGACCATACTGGCCAGGCGGCGCGCTTCCGCATTGTCAGCGAATCCTCGATTGCCTCCGGCGTGCGGCGCATCGAAGCCGTGACGGGCGAGAAAGCTGTCGAGATGGAGATCGAAGATCAGTACGACGTCCTTCAGCCGCTGCAGATGTCGCTGGCCTCGAAAGGCAGCGCGCTCGTCGATCGCGTCGGGCAATTGCAGTCACGCATCAAGCAGCTCGAGAAGGAGCTCGCACGCGAACGCCAGAAGGCCGCGACCTCGAACCTCGATCGCTTCATCGAAGAGGCGCAGGAAGTCGGTGGCTGCAAAGTGGCCACGGCGGTCGTGGAAGAGATGGGCACGAACGAGTTGCGTACGTTGGCGACGACTCTTCAGGAAAAGCTCGGTGCCGATGGCATCGCGATTGCCATCTCTGCGAGCGCAGACAAGGTCGGCATCGTGGCGGCTTGCGGCGAAAACGCCCGCAAGACCTACCCGGCCGGACGCGTCGTGAACGCCGTTGCCGGTCCGCTCGGTGGCAAGGGCGGCGGCAAGCCCGACATCGCGCAGGGCGGCGCCAAGGATGTCGCCGGCGTGAAGGATGTGGCGAGCAAAGTGCCCGAACTGATCGGCGCAATCTAACCAGGAATCTCGATCACTCCACGCGTCGTCTGATCGGGCTCGACGAGTATTGCGAAACCCCTACGGCATGGGCGGCGGGGGTGGCATGTCCGGGTCTTCGTCCCCGTGGTCGGGACTCAGGTCGACGTCGTCCCAGCGGGCCGGGCCGGGCTGCGGGGCTTCCCGAATAGTCGGCGGATCGAAGTCATTGTAGTCGCGGTTCGGCTCGTCGATCTCGGCATCAGGCTCGGGCGCCTGTCGAATAGTGGGAGGATCGAACTGGTCGTAATCCGCGTCGGGATCCACGTACTGAGCATTCGTTTGCTCGATCCGATACGGCGACTCTTCAATTTCCGGGTCTATCGGGGCCGGCTCTTCGTGTTGCGATTCGGGGCGTTCGATCTGGTAGGGCGACTCCTCGATTTCCGGGTCTATGGGCGGGACCGGCGCGGGCGATCCGGGCGAGAATGGCGGAGGAGTCATGGTTCCCTTGTCAGCCTTGCGCGCTGGTCGTCGCGTCGGCTTGGGAGGCAGGTTCGCGCGCTTGGGCTTTGGAGGCAGGGGCGTCTTTGGCTTCGGCTGGGCATCCTTCGAGGACTCGGCTGCAGGCGGCAGCGGAGGCTCGTAGGGGGGCGCTTCCTCAGGTTCGAGACCGACCTGGAGATCTTCTTCCTCCTCTTCCACCGGCGCGGGGGTTGAAACCCCACCCGGGTTCGATGGCGGGAGCGCGAAGCCATCGAATTCGCGATTCAGCGCCAGATGGAGCTCGTAGTTCTCCTGATAATCCTGCAGCAGTTCCTGAATTTCCGCCTCGAGCGTATCGACCTCGACGTCTTTTTGGGCTTCGATCGCGAGATCGAGCTTCAGCAGACCTTCCTTCAGACGCTTCAAGTCTTCGTCGGTCATCGCGTCGCCGACGGCGGCGATTGTGCGATTCGCGAGATCGGAGAGGCGCGCGGCCCGCGCGCGGCGATCCGCGAACCGGACGAAGTCCCTGTCCTCATCTTCGTGCGCGACGGCATCCTCGACGAGCTTCTCAACTTGCTTCCGATCGCCACCGATCTGCCCGTATTCCTCAACGACTACGCCCGTTTGCTGTCCGGTCGTCATATCGGTCGCGGTGACGCTCAGAATGCCGTTAGCGTCGATCGAGAAATGCACATCGATTTCAGGAAGTTCCTTCGGCGCCGGTGGGATTCCGACGAGGCGGAACTTTGCGAGCGAGTGGTTGTTCGAAGCCTTCTTGCGTTCGCCCTGCAGCACGTGAACAAGCACGCTGGTCTGGTTGTCCACAACCGTGGTGAATTTGCGATTGGCCTCGCAAGGAATCGTCGAGTTGCGCGGGATCAGTTCGCGGAACACGCCACCGGCGAGTTCGATGCCGAGCGTCAGTGGCGCAACATCAAGCAGGAGAACTTCGCGCAGCGCGCCGGAGATCACACCGCTCTGGATGGCAGCGCCCGCACCAACAGCTTCGTCCGGATTGATGGATCGATTCGGTTCACGGCCGAAGTACTCTCGCACGATTTCCTGCACGCGCGGAATGCGAGTAGAGCCGCCGACAAGGAGGACTTCCTCCAAGTCACGCGGCGTTAGATTCGCGTCCTTCAGCGCGCGCTTGCAGGGCTCGATCAGGCGCTGGAAGATGGGCTCCATCAACTCATTGAATTGCTGGCGGGTGACGTCGCGCTGGAAGTGCTTCGGCCCATGCGAATCGGCCACGATGAACGGCAGAGAGACGGTGGTACTCGTCAGGGACGAGAGCTCGCACTTCGCCTTCTCGGCGGCCTCGTTGATACGCTGGATGGCCTGGGAATCCTGTGTCGGATCGATGCCGGTTTCCTGCAGGATGTTGTCGCAAAGTTCTTGATAGAAGCGACGATCGATGTCATCGCCGCCCAGATTGTTGTCGCCGTTCGTCGAAAGGACTTCAAAGATGTCCTTGGAAATCTGCAGGATTGATACATCGAACGTGCCGCCACCGAAGTCAAACACAGCAACGCGGCCTTTGCGTTCGCGTTCTAGACCGTACGCGAGCGCGGCGGCCGTCGGTTCATTGATGATTCGGAGGACGGAAAGCCCTGCCATTTCCGCTGCAGATTTTGTCGCCGTACGCTGCTGGTCGTTGAAGTGCGCAGGAACCGTAATGACGACTTCCTGCACGTCCTCGCCGAGATAACCTTCAGCAACGATGCGAAGGCGATCGAGAATGTCGGCGGAGACCTCTTCGGGGCGCAGACGGGCGCCGCCCTCCAATTCGACACCGGCCATTCCATCATCCAGTTCGACGACCTTGAATGGCATCTCATCGAGGAATTCTGCCAGTTCGGCGTAGCGCTTGCCCATCAGTCTCTTGATGGAACGGATGCAGCGATGGGGCTGGAGGAGCGATTGGCGCTTCGCGAGATTGCCGACGATGATTTCATCATCGCTTTTGTAGAAAACGACGGAGGGAGTCGTCTTCTGGCCTTCGGAATTGGGAATGGTCTCGACGCGCTGGCCGTCAAGGAAGGCAATCACCGAGTTTGTCGTCCCCAAATCGATCCCAATTGTCCTCATAATTGCTCACCCATCACTTCTTCTGGCCTTTTTCCAGGAGGCTTCCGAAGACTTTCGAGAAGAATCCCTTCTTCGAATCCTCTTCGTCCTTCATGAATCCCAATCGCAGTTTCGCGCGTTCGTTGGTCGGATCCCAGCGCAAGACATCCTGGTAAAGCTCCTTCGCCTTGCTGTGGACGCCGGCCATCTCGTGAATCTCTGCCAGAACCAACTTGAAGTCCAAGCTGTACGGATCCATCTCACAGGCCTTCTGCGCGTGCTCGACGGCCTTTGTGAAACTACCGCGTGCCTTCATGATCGCCTGTGCGTATTTCAGGTGGTATTGCGCATCGGAATCCGGGTCGTTCTTCACGGCCGCTTCGAAGAAGCTCAACGCCTGCTTGATATCATCCTGCTTCATCATCTGCATGCCGCGGACGAAAGCCTTCTGTGCCATGGCTTTCTTCTGTGCACGAATCTCGGCGTCACCGATGCGAGGCATATCGCCCGACAACGCGGACGAACTCGAGTCCTCCGAACTGGCTTTCGGCTTGCGAGGCGCCGGAGCGGGAGCGGATGCCGGGGGGTCGCCGCCAGCCGAGCGGCCGCGAAGCTTGGCGTCGTACTCCTGGCGCTTCCGAGCGTCCTTGAGCGTGTTGTAAGCTTGAGAGATCAGCGCGAGATCGCTGGCGTTCTTGGACGCCTCCTCGGGCGAACTCGCTTTGTCCGGGTGCAGACGGCGGGCCAGGTCGTAATAAGCCTTCTTGATCTCGCGCTCCGGTGCGTCGCGAGAGATCCCTAAAAGGCGATAATAGTCGGCTTCGTTACTCGGCATCTAGTCCGCCCGCTCTTCCTTGGTTGCGGCAGCTCATTCTCGATAAACCTTGGGCATTCAATCGTATCACCCGGAATCTCGGGCCATCGAGAAATCGTGTCAACGGATTTGGAATCGACCGTCAATCCCACCAGAGGCACATTTCATACCGTCATGAGGGTGCTTTTCAAGCCCCGATTACAAACAGCCTTTCCCCTTGAGCGTCCACACCCATCTACGCGAACATTCTTGGTTAATCTTTTGAACGAGGATCGCCCGCCATGCTCCCCTACAAGTTGGTCTGTTCTGAATCCGGTGCCGAGTACCCTCCCCAGTCGATGCACTACCTGTCGCCGGAGAAGGGGCCGGAGACTCCAGCAGGCGGTTGCCTGCGGGGGGTGCTCGATATCGTTTACGATTGGTCTGCTTCGCCACAGCCGATTACACGCGAGTCCATCGCCGCATCCAGAGCCCTCGGAACACGCCGCTACATGGACCTGCTGCCGATCGAGAGCCCGGATTCATTACCGGCAGTCATCGTGGGAAATACGCCCGTCGTTCCCGGGGGGCGATTCGCTGAAAAGAGAGGGTTTAAGCACCTCTTCTTCAAGGACGACACGCGGAATCCAACCGGCTCCTACAAGGATCGCGCATCCGAGATCGTGGTGGCCAAGGCGCGTGAGCTTGGCATCAGCCGGATCACTGCGGCGTCAACGGGCAATGCGGCCACGGCGCTCTCCGGGCTGTGCGCTTCCACCGGACTGGAGGCAATCGTCTTCGTCCCGGCCGGGGCGCCCCAGGGCAAGCTGGCCCAGATTCTCGCCTACGGCGCGCGCGTCATTCGCGTCCAGGGCACCTACGACGATGCCTTCGATCTCAGCCTTGCCGCGACCGAGCGCTTCGGCTGGTATAACCGTAACACGGCCTATAACCCTTATACGATCGATGGAAAAAGGACAGCAGCGTTCGAGATTGCCGAACAGATGGGATGGGAAGTTCCGGATGTTGTGGCGGTATCGAGCGGCGACGGCGTGATTCTGTCCGGTCTCTGGAAGGGCTTCAAAGACCTGCGCGACGCGGGATTGACGGATCGCGTGCCGCGGATGCTGTCCGTCCAGGCAGAGGGCAGCAACTCGATCGTGCGAGCGATCCGAGAGGGGCTCGACGTGCCGCCGACGCTGCGCGGAGCGTCCTCGATGGCCGATTCGATTGTCGTTGAGGCGCCCCGCAACGGTGTCATGGCGGTTCGCGACATCCGCGAGAGCGGCGGAACCGCGATCGATGTCACGGAAGAGGAAATCCAGGCCGGCCTGCGCGATACGGCCCAGGAAGCGGGCATTTTCTGCGAGCCAAGTTGCGCCGCGACCGCTGCGGGTGTGGTCAAGGCCGCCGAAGAGGGTCTGATCGGCAGGGACGAGCGCATCGTCTGCGTCCTTACCGGAAATGGTCTAAAAGACGTTGCGGGGACCCTGAAATGCGTCAAGGTCCCCGAACCCATCGAGCCAAAGCTGGAAGCGCTGCCTGCCGATTTGCAGGTGTAACATCGCTTACGAGCAGGCGAATTGCGCATCGGCCGGCGATGCCGGGCCGGATTGCGTGATGCCGCGGCCGTTTGCCGCGAGGTGCTCCAGCAGCAGGTAAATCTCTTCCGCCTTGTCTGCGGCGGAGAGCTTCTCCGCCCACCCTTCTGCGCTGAGCGTGATACCCGCGTTGGCCTTCATCGTCTCAACCAACTGTCCCTGAAGTTCCAGCAGCGCTGCGGCAGCCTTCTTGCCCGCTTCGACGCCGGGTTGGTGGTAGGCGTTGATATTCACGAGCGTCGCGTAGAAGCCGACGGCGCGCTCGAAGAGTGCGATCAGCATGCCGACCGTCCGTGGGGAAACATCCTCGACGGTGATCGTCATCGATTCGCGGCCGCTGCCGGCGAGTGCCGTGCGTGTGCCCTGGAAGAACCCGTGCAGGTAATCGCCGGACGTCACGCCGGGCTCGACTTCCATCGATGCGCCTTCGCGATCCTTCAAGACCTCGATGAACGTGACGAAGAAGTTATTCACGCCGTCGCGGAGCTGCTGCACGTAGGCGTGCTGGTCTGTGGAACCCTTGTTGCCGTAGACTGAAAGACCCTGGTGGACAACGTTTCCGTCCAGATCCTTCTCCTTACCGAGCGATTCCATGATCAGTTGCTGCAGGTACTTGCTGAACAGGCAGAGGCGATCCTTGTAGGGCAGAATCACGAGGTCGCGTTCGCCTTTGCCATTCGTTGCGTAATACCACATCAGCGCCATCAGCGCGGCGGGGTTTTGGGGCGTGTTGCGATTGCGAGTGCATTCGTCCATCGCCGCGGCGCCTGCCAGGAGGCCGTCGATGTCGAAGCCTTCGAGAGCCGCCGGCAACATGCCGACCGCGCTGAATTCGCTCGTGCGGCCGCCGACGTAATCGAACATGGGAACACGACGGAGCCAGCCGTCGGCTTCGGCGACCTTGTCCAGGTTGCTGCCGATTCCGGTGATCGCGATGGCGTGGGCGGCAAAATCCAGCCCGACCTCTTCGTAAGCGGCCTTTGCTTCCAGCATCCCGTTGCGGGTTTCTTTCGTGCCGCCGGACTTGCTGATCACAACCGCCAACGTCTCTCCGAGGACGGGTTCGAGGCCCTGCAGGACAACATCCATGCCGTCCGGGTCCGTATTGTCCAGGAAGAAGACGGCCATCGCATCGTCATTGCCGCCGAGGGCTTCCTTGACAAACTGCGGTCCGAGTGCGCTGCCGCCGATTCCGATCACCAGCACGTTCAGGAATCGGTCTGCATTCGGGGGCTTGATGGCGCCGGAATGCACGTCGGCGGCGACCTTTTTGACGGTTTCGAGGGTCGACATGACTTCCTGGCGGCGCTCCTGGTCGGGAGCGATGGCCGCATTGCGCAGCCAATAGTGGCCAACCTGGCGCTTCTCGTCGGGATTGGCGATAGCGCCGCCTTCCAGCGCTTCCATGTCGCTGTACGCCTTCTCCATCTTCGCCTTCATCGAGTCGAAGAAGTCCGCCGGAAAATCCATTCGGCTGATATCGAGCGCCAGCCCCAAGCCCTTGGGTGCGCAGTAATAGTCCTTGAAGCGTTGCCAATTGGTCGAAGCCATGTGTGTCCTCGCTTGCGGTGATCTCAAAAACGGTGTCGGACCTACGCGCCGGGGGGCGGGGACGCAAGCCCTAGACGGGGGATGACGCTCCCACTTGCGTCGCCGGAGGGCGTCGCTTAGGCGAAGACCATGATGAATGGACCATTTCTGCAGGATTTCTCTACAGAATTGCGGCGGATCTGCTCTTCTTTTGACTGGAGCCGCATGGAAATCGGCATGTCTGGGCATTCGACCTGGCGGGGCGCTCGCGACGGGCGGGCCGAGGTCTTCCTGAAGCTCTCCGGCGAAAAGGGGATGCTCCCCCTCTCGGACGAAGCGGAGCGATTGCGCTGGCTGGCGGGAAGACTGCCGGCGCCGCGGCTCCTGCACTTCGAGACGGATGATCACAGGGAGGCTCTGCTAATGTCCGCCGTTCCGGGCGTCGATGCGACGCGTGTCATCGAAGGCAAGCCGCGTGAGACCGCTCGTGTTCTCGGCGAAGCCCTTCGGCTTTGGCACGAGACTCCAGCCGCGGACTGTCCGTTCGATGAGCGCCTGGACGTGGAACTCGAGCTTGCCCGCCGGCATGTGGAACTTGGGAAGGTCGATGTGGAAGACTTCGACGACTGCCGCCTCGGCCGCTCGGCGGATGAAGTGTTTGCGGAGTTGCTGCAGACTCGTCCGATTCAGGATGGCGAATTCCTGACGCACGGCGATTACTGCGTCCCCAATATCATGATCGATCCGGATACCATGAAGGCAACGGGTTTCGTCGACATCGGCCGGGCGGGTATCGGTTCCATCTACCGCGATGTTGCGCTCGCGCTCCGTAGTTTGGGCTACAATGGAGCAGGCGATTGCCAGCAGGATTTCCTGGCGGCGTATGGACTGACGGAAGTGAATGAAGAGTTAGTGGAGTACTACCAACTGCTGGACGAGTTCTTCTGAGCTACTCGAGTTCCTGGAGCGCCGCCCGCACAGTTTCTTCCTCGATCACACCGATGTAGCGCCGCGCGAGATTTCCTCGGTGGAAGATCAACACGGTCGGCGTTCCGAAGCTCCGATGCCGGCGCGCCCAACGACGGTAGGCCGTGAATCCGAGGTGAAGCAATTGCACGCCGGCCTGCGGTTCGCAAATCGCCCGTACGCGATCCACCATCATGAGGCCGCCGGGATGATGGGGCTCGGAAAGACAAACGACAAGAAGCTCTTCCGCGCGCGCAATCAGTTCATCGAGCGCTTGCTCGTCGCGACTGAGATGGCTGCTCATAGCAACTCCTCCAGTTCCTCGCGCGAAATGCCGAGTTGCTTCATGTTCCGATAGAGCGTCGACTTATGCACGCCGAGATCGCGTGCGGCCTGCGTCAGATTGCCGCCAGCCGCGCGGAAAGCCTCACGGATGTTCTCCGGAGTCAATTCTGACGGCTCTTCCGTGCGCGATTCCGTGAAATCGGTATATTCGATCGCTTCCTGGGGAGGCGGCAGAGAGGGCCAACTCATTCGCGGTCCCTGCGCGGGAATTATAGGAGCGCGTTGCGCGAAGGATGTCTCAACCGACCAGTCGCCCGGCATCAGGAAGTCGCGTTCATCGATCCATCGTTGCACGGCATTGCCGCCGATCGCTTCGCCTTGGGTTTCAACGACGAGGCGCTCGACGACGTTGCGAAGTTCGCGGATGTTGCCTGGCCAGGGGTATTGCTCGAGCAAGCGCAGAGCCTCGGGTGTGAATCGCTTCACATTGCGGCGATAGCGTTCGTTGAACGTCGCGAGGAATGAGTCTGCGAGGATCGCGAGATCGCCCTTTCGATCGCGCAGCGGCGGGAGATGAATACGGAAGACCGAGAGGCGGTGATAGAGATCGGAGCGGAACCGCCCTGTGGCGACAGCGTGCTCCAGCGCCACATTCGTCGCCGCGACGACGCGGACATCGACCTCGCGCTCGCGCTCTCCACCAACGCGTTCGATTACGCCTTCCTCCAGCGCACGCAACATCTTCGACTGCGTGATGGGCGGCATGTCGCCGATCTCGTCGAGGAACAACGTCCCGCCGTCGGCGCGTTCAAAACGGCCTTTGTGTTCGCGATAGGCGCCGGTGAAGGAGCCCTTCTCGTGGCCAAAGAGTTCGCTTTCGAAAAGCTCCGGCGTCAGTGCGCAGCAATTCACCGGCACAAATGGCCCGTCGCCGCGTGGGCTTCGATCATGCAGCGCACGCGCCACCAGTTCCTTTCCCGTTCCCGTCTCGCCGGTGATGATGACGGGGGCTTCCGTCGGGCCGTACATGGCGATCTTCTGAAAAACGTCAAGCATCGGCAGCGATTGGCCGATGATCCCGTGAAACGCCCCGACCGCGGCTGCACGACGGCGCTCGCGAACAATCTCCGTTACGTCCTGGAGCTTCAATTCGACGTAAGGCGTACCGTCGTACTCGCCCGGTTCCGCGTCGATCAGAACATCTCGGGAATCGCCGCCGGGGATCTCGATGTCGGTCAGGAATTCGCGAACCGGACGTCCGGAATCGATCACGTCACCGGCCACGCCCTCCAGAACCTGCAGCGCTTCTCGCTCTTCATTCGGATCGATCGTGAATGGCGGTTGTTGGTCGATGCGTGCGGCATCAAGCAGCCAGCGCGGCGCCGACTCCAGAACCATCCCCCCGTCTGAGGGGCGCAGGACGGCCCGATTCGCCTGGGGGGACAGGATCACGGGATAAGCGTGTCGATTTGTCATGCCTGCACCTATCCGGGAGGACATCTGGGGTTTCCGGACTCACTTGCGAAGTTACGCCCGCGGCCCGCAAAGGGGAAAGAGCAAAATCCGTGGCGTCCACGGACCCACGGGCAAGTTCACATGCCAAGGAAGCGCAGCGCCTCAACGGCTTTGCTCCAGACGAGGTCGCTCTTCGAGCGCTTGCCGTGACGCAGGCGGTCGAGCGCGCGGTGGCGGAACGCCTCATCGTCGCCCATGAAAGCGGCGCGACCGCAGAACTGCACGACGAACGCCTGCAGTTGCTCGTCGTCGCCCTCCCCCGCCTCCAGCATGTCCAGCGTTTGCGGAAATGGCGAATTCCATCCCAACAATTCCGCCGCCCAGTACAGGCTGGCCGGGTCACGTTTCTTCTCCAGCCGATCGAACACGTAGCCGCACACGAGATCGAATTCCTCGGTGCTCATACCGATCGAGAGACCCATCAGGAGCTTCACGAACAACCCATCGAAGATGCCGCCGGGCCATTCGGGTGATTCTGCCAGATCGATCATGCCCTGCAACGCCGCCCGCGAGATTCCCTCCGGATCGTACAGGCAATCGGGTTGCTCGTGATGAGAAAGCAGCAGGAGCGTCAGGAACCGGCCGTGCTCATCGTATCTGAAGCGTGGATGGAAGAAGTAGGAGCTCTCGATGGGTTCAGTACGAGGCGGAGAAGGATCGGCAACGGGCTGGAGGAGTTGCCGCGCGATGGCTTCGGAGGTCAATGCCTCCGACCAGAGGCCGTCGACGAAGAGCTTCTGCCAAGCCAGTCTCTCTGTGAAGAAACAGACGGGCTCCGAGTCAATCGCCTGTCCGCAAAGAGGCATCAGGGTTTTCAGGAAGCCGTTCACGATTCTCCGGCGGTCGTGCTTGGGTGCGGATTCGAGAATACCGGGGGCCTCAGGGCGAATGAGTTCCGATGCTCGTGTCTGAATCAGCGCGCGAGAAAAGAAAAAGCGCTCCCGAACGCCGGCCTGAATCAGACTGCACTGCTTCTCGGGCCATTTGCGCAATTGCCGGCGATACGACGGCAGGTGAGGCACTTCGCGTCGCGGCTGGGGCTTGTATTTCTCCGTGTGAGGTGGTGCCGGATCGACGAGAAGATCGAGGATCTCTCGTGGATCTTCTACACGGAACCGGCGGATTGCCAATTCTGCCATCAGCGAGACCAACGGCGAATCGTCATCGAGATGTTCGAGGATGCGTTCCGATGCCTTCCGGCGCCAATCGGATCGCGGTTGCCGCAGTACGAAGGCAGCAAGTCCGTGCACCGCAAAGGCGCGTCGCACCGGATCGCCCTCCAGCGAGGGGCGAATGATGTGCAGGACCTGGCGCTCCGACGCGGCACGGCCGAGTATCTCGTACCCGAAGCGCAACTCAGGCACTCGCTGCAGCGCGGGCAGCCACTCCAGCACCGCGTCGACGAGGTTGTTCTTTTGCCCCTCGCCGAGGCAGTCGATGACGTGCAGCAATCGGAACAAGACGGCGCCAAGATCCGGGCTGCCGAACGCCGCGCATGTCGATGCCGCCTCGAGCAAGAACGCGAAGATGCCCTGCGACAGGGTGCCGCCGTCGCACAAAGCCTCCAACAGTTGCGACGTGTCGAAAAGGCTCTGGAACAACGCTCCCTCGTCCGGATCGACTTCTCCGAACTCGATCAACCGCCGCAGGCCCGGCACGAGCTCTCGGGGGAACTCTGCGGGATAGCCAATCGTATCCGATCCCTGGCGCCACTCCTCTTTCCACGGCTGGCCTGGCTCGCGATTAAGCAGGGACGGAGAAGCCAGAAACTCAATTTGTTGGGGGAGGTGTGGGTAGAGCAGCCGACATTGGCTTGCCTGGATGTCCTCCTTGGGCACGGCCGGGATTGAGCCAAAGGAAACGGGAAACGCGACCTGTCCAATGCCGAGCAATCCCATCAGCAACGGCGAGGACTCTTCCGTGATGGTCATCAGCACGGGCTCGCGCAGGTAGGCCTCGAAGGTCTTCCGACCTTCCTTCGCCGAGGCGCCCAGTTCGAAGGCACGAATCCCGAACACACCCGCCATCGCGCGCGTCTGCTGCTCCAGCAACGATCCCGCCGCCCCGCGCGAGCGATCATTGCGATGCAACCGCATCAGCGTCGCAGCAATGTCGGGCCGCAAAGTCATGGGGTCTCCTTGGCGCGCGGTTCATCATTTGGTTCAGGGTCTTCGGCGGATTCAAGCGCTTTGGCTCCCCGACTGCGCGATGGCACAGCCATCAGGAGAATGGCTGTTGCTTCTAATGCGATCAGGATTGGGACACGATAGAGAATGTAGGCAGGCCAACCCATGTTCGGGAACTTCCGCGACCAGATCCAAGTGATTTCCCGTCCGGCATCATACCACCAAAGGAGAGCCCAAACCCCTGCGGCCGCAGAAAGAACGATGAGAATCTTCCGACGGAACATGCGCACGATGGCGAAGAACAATCCTGCCACCAGGACTCCCTCGAGTAGGAAGTCGAGGAGGTTCCACAAGAAGGGCGAATAGGTATAGGATTGAACGAAATCAGAGGGGAAGAAGTCATCCAGTAGCAATCCTCCCACACCGGCGAGCAAGTAGAGGATAATTGGAGCCGGCAGCAGGCGCAAACAGATACGGATATTGCCGGTTGGGAAGACGAGAGCTTTCTTGGGTTGATACGCCGGAAGTGGCTTCGGCCACAGAATCCAACAGATTCCCATGAATGAGGAGAGGTACAGGAACTGGCCCCAATACGACCAGTTGACTGCGTAAAGTCCATCAAAGTCATCGACCGATTGAGGATTCACAATCCACCACATGAGGCGGTCACAGAAGCGAACGTAGCGAGTTTCCCAGGATATGAAGAGAAGGAGAGTGAATAGGGCACACAGAAGGATCCAGCGCCAAGGAAGTCCTTTGAGGAAGGCCCATGCCTGCCGTCGTGGGTCCTTTGTGTTTCCTCGCCAATCAATCACCTACGTTGTCCCCTCATCCACAAAGAGAATGCCTTCCAACAGAGTGCTGCCGGCCATCGCCCGCGTCTGCTGCTCCAGCAACGACCCCGCCGCCCCGCGCGAGCGATCGTTGCGGTGCAACCGCATCAGCGTCGCAGCAATGTCTGGCCGCAAGGTCATGGGCTCTCCTGGGTGGACTGTTCATCATTTGGCTCGTGCTCTTCAGGGGACTCAAGCGCTTTGCCCCCCCGACTACGCGCCGGCGCAGCCATCAGGAGAATGGCTGTTGCTTCCAATGCGATCAGATTTGGAACGCGGAAGAGGATGTAGGCAGGCCAGCCCATGTTCGGGAACTTCCCCGCCCAGATCCAGGAGATTTCCATACCAACATCATACCACCAAAGGAGGGCCCAAACCCCTGCGGCCGCAGAAAGAACAATGAGAATCTTCCGACGGAACATGCGCACGATGGCGAAGAACAATCCTGACGCGAGGATTGCATCGAGCAGGAAATCGAAGAGATTCCACGAGAAGTCCGAGAAACTGGTGATTGAGTGCATTCGCAATTCAGTTTCGGGCCAGACAGGGAAGAACGTATTCAAGAAGGCTCCACCCATTCGGGCAATGACGTAGATGATTACAGGAACCGGCATGATGCGGAGATACACACGAATGTTTCCGGTGGGAAACACGAGAGCCTTCCGGGGCTGATAGGGTGGAAGCGGCTTGGGCCACAGAACCCAACAGATTCCCATGGGTAGTAACAACTGCATGAAGTGGCGCCAGTAGATCCAGTCGATGAGATTCAACTTCTCGATATCTTCCCAATAGCGAGGCTCTACCATCCTCAACTGGAATTCATAAAGGAACTCCTCACAACGGCTTTGCCAGGAGATGAGAAGGAGGATGATGAAGAGCAATGACACCAGAATCCAGCGCCAAGGAAGTCCTGTGATGAACGCCCATGCCTGCCGTCGTGGGTCCGTTGTGGTTACTTGGCGGTCAATCACCTACGTCGTCCCCTCATCCACAAAGAGAATGCCTTCCAACAGAGTGCTGCCGGCCATCGCCCGCGTCCGCTGCTCCAGCAACGATCCCGCCGCCCCGCGCGAGCGATCAATGCGATGCAGCCGCATCAACGTCGCAGCAATGTCGGGACGCAAGGTCATGGGCTCTCCTGGGTGGACTGTTCATCATTTGGTTCAGGGCCTTTGGCGGACTCAAGCGCTTTGGCCCCCCGACTGCGCGACGGAATAGCCATCAGAAGAATGGCTGTTGCTTCCAATGCGATCAGATTTGGGATTTGGTAGATGAGCGAAAGGATCCATCCGGAAACGCTCAGGTTCCAATTGAAGACGATATCATGCCCCAACCCCTGCCACCACGCGATCACCAGGGAACTCGCCAACGCTAAGGCTGCTATGAGAAGTCTTCTTCGAAACAGTCGCTGGATGGCAAAGAACAGTCCTGCCGCCACGATTCCCTCGACCACTGCGTCAATGAATTCCCAGAGAATCTGATACCAGTAGTTAGATCCATCGAAAGACGACCACACACCACTCCCCCAAATCCCAAGCGGGAGAGCAGTGTCGACAGCAATTGCCAGAAAGCGCGTGGCGAGATATGTGCACAAAGGCAGAGGTAAAAGACGGAGCACGAGGCCAATATTGCCCGTGCGAAATACATGAGCCCGGTGATATCGGAAATCAGGGAGCGGCTTGGGCCACAGAATCCCGCAAATCGCCATGTACAGACAAAGGCGTGCAGGGAGAGACCATCGCCACGGATTCTGCAGGGATCGAAGAACGAAGTGATCATGACCCTGCAGACTCTTGATCAGGTAGATTGTCTTTACTTCCGATATGCTGCAGAGACTCTCCCAAGAGAGGAGGAAGAGTAAGATAAACAAGAAGATGAGGATAATCCAGCGCCAAGGAAGTCCTTTGAGGAACGCCCATGCCTGCCGTCGTGGGTCCGTTGTGGTTACTTGGCGGTCAATCACCTACGTCGTCCCCACATGAACGAAGAAGCACACGTCGTTCTCGTCGTAATACATGAAGATTGCAAATGTGGTGAAGCTGTAGACTTCGACGCTGCCTTCTCGCCCGGTATTAGGGGGCGCGGGATGGAAGTCGAGATTCGCAGCCTGCGCTTCCGTGACGGAATCGAACGCATAATCCGGCATCCCATTCGCCGTGTGACAGGTATGCTTCGTCATCCCGACCTGATGATGCACAACCTTCGTGGGCAGCTCCTCTCCGCCGGTAACCGCAAAGATTCCCAACACGAGAGCGCTCCCCAGCCCGAACGCGATCAGGATCATCAAACCCCACGGGATGAGTTGCTTCAGGATTGGCGGGCGGTCGGTGTGGGTCATGGAAAGGCTCGTGTCGTCTTTGAGAAATCCATCGAATCATCATCTCGGACACCCGTCAACGGATCTCTGCGGCAGTCATTGACACACATCCCCCCTCGCCGGACATCATCAAGTCACTCGCGTCGGGAGGAGCCAGCGATGCAGCGAATGTCAGCCATGCCGGGGAAGGTCTCGTTGCAGGACGGAACGCGTGCGGTGTTTCGCGCGATCGGGTTTCTGGTCGCGCGGCCGAAGTATCTGGCGTTCTGCATGGCCCCGTTTGCGCTGAATCTGCTGATCACATTACCGCTGACGCTTTGGCTAGTGTTCCGCTTCATCTACGAACCCATCACCGGCACGCTGCCGCAGGATGGGAACTGGTTCATGACGGCGCTCGGCAGCGCCGCCAGCTTTCTGCTGTTCGTCGTGCTGATCGTCGTGGCGCTGATTGTGTTCCTGGTGATGTCGATTATCCTCAGCGCACCGTTCCACGACAAGATCAGCGAATGGGTCGAGCGCGAACGCTTTGCGCTGTACCCCGATCTGATGCCGCCGCAATTGCCGATCTCGTCCGGCATTCGGCACGCCCTCTTCGAGGCCGTGAAACGCGTCTCGATCGCACTGCCGCCGATGATCTTTGTTCTGGCGCTGGGGTTCATCCCCGTCGCGGGATCGATCATCGCCGTGCTGCTGAACACGATCCTGGCCGCGCAATTCCTGACGCTCGACGCGATGAGTTACTCCATGGATCGCCGCGAGATTCCGATGGGCGCGAAGGTGAAGTTCCTTCGCAACAACGTGCGTTACTCAATCGGATTCGGCCTGCCATTCCTGGCACTGCCTTGCGCGATCTTCATCGTCCCGCCGATTTCCGCCGTGGCGGGATCGCTCGTGTTCTGCGATTTGATGCTCGAGGCGTATGAGAAGAAGGAGTTGGAGACGGAAGACCAGGGCTGACGCGGCGTGCCGATGGATCGGCCGCAGGACGACTCTTGGACAGGGATGTCCAAGTCACCTCGAAATGCGTCCCCTGAGGTGACTTGAGCGACATTGCCTGCCTATGAACGTATCGCGGTTGCCAGAGACCAAACCTAATGCGCTACGCCCGGCGCTCGCGGTTCCACAGCAGCCATGTCCACATGATTAGTGACGCGAACCATGCGAGCAGACCGAACCAGTCGCCCAGCCGTGCGTAGATCGTCGGCTTCGGATCGATGGGGACGGAGATCGTGCCGATCAGCGTGGCGGGCTCCCGGCGCTCTGCCCGGGCAATGACTTCACCGGTACCACTGATCAATGCGGACACGCCGGAGTTCGTGCTGCGAATCATCGGCAGGCGTGTTTCGACGCATCGCATCGGCACGTGCAGGAAGTGATAACGGCTACCGAGGGTCGGATCGTACCACGCGTCGTTGGTGATGTTCACAAAGACCTGGACGCCACGGCGGCTCATGCGCCGGTGCAGATAGGGGAACATGTCCTCGAAGCAGATGTTCGGCCCAAGGTGCACCTGAGGAAGATCGCCGACGAAAGAACTGGCAGTCGCGGGGACTTTGATGAAGACAGGTGGCTGATGTTTGTCGCCGCGCAGGAAACTTGAAATCTGCACGAGTTTTTCCTGCAGGCCTGGAATCAGGTGGAAGTACGGCACCGTCTCGCCAAACGGCATCAAGTGAATCTTCTGGTAGTCGGCCACGCGATGCATCTCGGTTTCGCCTGGCCGAAAAACGAACAGGCCGCCGTAGTGCTCTTCCGAACTCATTGGCGACGGATTTTCTGAGTACTCTCCATCCGGATCGACAAAGATTGTGTCGTCGGCGCCGACGATGATCGTGGCTCGCAACTCGTCGGCGCGCAGTTGCAATTCGCGCTGCAGCGCTTCGCTGTGATCGAAGCCCCCCTGTGTGAAGGCCGATTCCGGCGTGACGACCAGGTCGACGGTGTCCGGTTCGATCGCGTCGAGCATGTCGAACATCTGCAGCGTCAGCTTGTCCTGCGTGGCCTCCATCTTCGCGACGGCGGCCTGCAGTTCCGCCTGCGTCATCTCCTGCCAACCGATGATCGCGTAGCTGGAGATTTTCTCCATCTGCTCGACATTGGGTTGAATCAAAGCGACGCGAATCGGAATGCCGGCCTCTTCGGCTTCGGCTGTGGCGGACATCACGCGGCTGCCCCAGACGGCTCCGCCGATGATGACAAGAACGGCGACTGCGAGGCGCGACAACACCCATGCGTCCAGCATGCGCTGTTTCGCCGCGGCGATCGTTTCCATCAGCGCCAGGTTCATCGCCAGCACAACGGCCGACACGAGAACCATTCCGCCGATCGACGCCAACTGCGCCAGCGGCAGGAAGCCGCGAACCGTGTAGCCCAGCAGTGCGTACGGCACGCCCAGTTGACCGACAGAGCGGAACCACTCCCAGCCAACCCACCACAAAACCGCCGCCACCAGTGCCGTCCACGGCGAGAATCGGCGCGCAAAGAACACCATCCCGGCGCCGTTCAGTCCGTAGAAGAACCCCTTGAAAAGGCACAGCATTGGAATGCCCAGCCAGATGGCCGGGTTGAACTGGTCGAGCGACCGTAGCCAGAAGAACACCGTCAGGAAATGCACGGCCCCGAACAGCCACGAGTTCCAGAATGCCAGCCGCGGCGACGTGCGGCGAAGGCTCCACAACCACGGCACCAACGCCACAAACCCGAGCGGCCAGGCGTTCAGCGGCGGATAACACATCCACAGCAGCACGACCGATCCGAGCGCCCAGAGAAGCGACATCCGATGCGCCCACATCTCGCGCACAGGCGGGAACAGAAGCATCAGCATGCCCAGGCATCCGCGCCGTTTCGCAGGTCGCTCTGGAGAAGTCGCCGGCGCGCGCCTCACTTCTTCAAGCGGGCGCGCGGGGCGGGGCTTTCGCGATCGTTGTGGCCGAGCCATTGACAGAATCTCCGTAAACTCGCGGGAGACTGGCCCGGCCGAGGGGTGAGGCACAAGGGTTGTTCTGTCGGTTTGGAGGCAATCTGCCTCCCGACGATCAGTGCGCGTGCTTGGCGGGCCGTTGCTCGAAGATCAGAATGCATGCAACGATGAAGTTCAGCAGAACGGCCGATGCGCCGAAGCGACTGAGTTCCAGTCCGCCCTCACTCAGAGGCTTGTCGAGGAGATCACCGACGACGGCCCCAAGTGGCCGCGTCAGCACGAATGCCAGCCAGAACAGCGTGACCCGCGAAACGGAGCTGAAGAAGTAGGCTCCAGCGATGATCACCAGCAAGACGCTGAAGAGAATCGTGCCGCCGACGAAACCGATCCCGGCCGTGTCTGCAGTCCAATCGCCCAAGGCTGTGCCGAGTGTCTGGGAGAACATGATTGTGACCCAGTAGAAGATCTCGGCTCTGGCGGAGACGATTGTGTTCACGGAAATCGTGCCCATAACCCGGTGCCAGATGAACAGCGATGCCAGCAGACAGATCGTGAGGATCGTCGTTCCGCCGAAGTAACCGATTCCCAGCGATCGCGTGGCGAAATCGGCCAGAGTCGTTCCGACCGTTGTCGTGGCGATGATGGTGAACCAGTAGAGGTACGGGCGAAAAGACTTCGCTTTGATCTGGCCGATCACGGCACCGATGAAAATCGCGCCGAAGATGATTGTGCTGATCAGGTACCCGAGATTCAGCGACATCGACAAGGCGTCGCCGCCGGTTTCCCCCAACGTCGTAGCGGCGATCTTGATCAGCCAGAAAACGATCGTGACCTCCGGCACTTTGGTCAGGGTAAGCGTCCGGGGTGATTCCTCCGCCTCCAACAGCGGGGTCATGACTGTCTCGCTCATAATGTCTCCTTCTGTGGCATTCCAGCTCGAATGCGAACGCATCCTGCTGCGGCGGGCCGAAGATTCCCCGGTCCGCAGGCGGCAGAATGAATACCCAAGCTGAAGCGACAGTTAATTTCGCGGTGCAAATCGGTCCCGCCGGGTCATTCGGGGGAATTTGGACCGTGAGAAGGAGAGGCACGGGGGAGATTACGGGCTCGCAGGGTCGGACAAGCCCCAAGGTGAACGAAACTGCGATAGCTCAAGCTGTGGGAGCTAACGACCAGAAAATGATCGACTACACACGCTGGAATCTCTTGATCATCAGCCTGACGCTCTTGACGAGTTTGTCCATGTCGAAATCTTTGTGCATGAGCATGACCTGCCGATGGGTCAGCTCTCCAAGGTCAAATTGATCTTCTTCACTATCTGCCGCAAGAGCCGTGTAGATAATGATCGGCACATCCGAACTGTGCTGTCCAATCAACTTCGCAGCCCTCGTCCCGGCCGACATGAAGCCCCATTCGCCATGGCGGGAAATCCCTGAAGTCGGGTCTGCCCAACCGACCATCATGTCCAAGAGGAAAATATCGGGTGGCTCGATAAGCAGGCTTGCTATCTTCTCGTTGAACTCCGACTCTGTCAGGATTCGCAAGTAGGTCAGGTCCGGAAACGCGTTCCCGAGACCTCGTCGAACAAGTTCGCTGTGCGGATAGTCGTCTTCCAAGTGGATGATGCGCATGTCTCCAGAACTCGCTTTCCTATTGTGTTGGGATGATTACCCTGGCATCGGTCCGAGATTCTGAAGAGTCATGCGTGATCTCCAAATCTCCACCCATTGCCTTCATCATGTGCTTGGATATCCAAAGACCAATCCCAAGCCCCTCTCCTGTAGCGGCTCGAGCCGCCGCCCCTCTGAAACCCTGGTTAAATATCCGAGATAATTCCTCCTGTTGAATTGGTATTCCTTGATTTGAAACGGTAATGATAAAATTCCCTGAGGTACGCTTCAGGGAGGCCTTCAGATGAATGGTGCTGTTCGCGTTTGCGTATTTGAATGCGTTATCACACAGGCAATACAGCACTTGCTCTAGGAATGGCCTGTGAACCTGGAGGTCCACCGCCGGTCCTTCCGAAAAGGACTTGGAGTCAATGTGGAAATTCAGCCCCTTGACAGGTTCCGCAAGAATGCACTCGTTGTCTGCGATTTCGAATGCGAGCTTCTGCAGATCACCTGAGTTGATGGATTCCTGCCGTTTGGGTAGCAGGATGGCAGATTCTGACCGATCGAACAGACCTCGAAGAAACTGCATCGTCTCTGTGACGTTCTTTGCCTTTCCAATCTGGCCTCGAAGCACCCGAGCGTCCCGCTCCTCATCCCGCCCCTTCAGATCATCACAAAGGAGCTTTGCAAAGGCATACGCGGCCCCCACAGAGCCTCTGATTTGATGACGGTGGAGTTTCGAAATGTGGTCGAAGAATTCGATCTGTCGGCGAAGTTCTCCTTTTGTCGCGGCAGATTCTGCTGAACGCTCAGCCACGCGCGTATACAAGCCAAGCTGTGCTGCAAGCAATTGTAACAAATGCACATTATCGCTCGGCAGTAGCCCTGCTTCTCTCAGCGACACGGCCAGAACTCCCAGAGCCCGCTTCTCGCCCTCGATGAGTATCGGTGTACCGATCCAGCCATAAATTCCGGGGAGCGTCCCTTTATAAAGCTTCCATTTATCAGGTTCGGTCGCCTGAAGAGCCAAAGGGATTCTATCACGGATTATCTTGCCGGTAGCACTCTCCTCAATGAAGGGGTGCATCCCGGCCATGCGTTTCTTAATCCGGGCAGACAACTCCTCATCGCCGACGGCAGCCACGAAGTAGGTGGCCGAGCGCTCGTGATCAAGAAGCTCAATGCAGACAGCGCGAGCCTGTGGGATCGACTGGTAGACCAAGTCGACAGCCTCTTGGTAGAACGTTGTAATCTCGTATTCCCCTTCGGCTGTCCGTCGATCAATCTCGGCATTCAACTCTATCACTTTCCTGATAGA
Organism: bacterium; assembly: GCA_020444065.1. Lineage (NCBI taxonomy): Bacteria > bacterium. Next base: position 200,479 of record JAHLLQ010000006.1, read on the forward strand.
GTTCTTCCACAGGATATTCTCCTGAATTACTTGTATCTGCCGATGAGAGAGTCCCCAGAATGAACTGATGCGAGCTGCGACAAGGCCCAGTAGCTTCATATTCTCTTCTGTGAAGTAGTACGGACCGCTCTTGGAGCAACAACACCTGATGATTCCTACAACCGGAATCTGGTCATCTTCGCGAGGACCGGATGATTGCTCAGACGGAACTGGAACACCCATCCAACTCAAAGGGGGGGTTGCTTCGTGATCCTGCAGCTTAAAAATATCCCTGATCCTCTCGGCGATACCGAGGGAATCCCCCCAGCGGACAGCCTGGTCCTTCTCCTGGCCGGCGATTCGATCTGGCAACCTCAGAAGATCAGGTATGAGCCTGGGCTCGCCTGCTCGAAGTACCCACTCGGTGATCCCGGAAATCTCCTCCCCATCTCCGAGAATATAGGTAGTTTTCTCAGGATCAGACTTTGTGGGCCAAGTACTCGCGCATTGTTCAAAACGCTGGTGAGGAAGCGTAGATGTCCGGAAGAACACCGATGTTTCGATGCAGTCGAAAACATCTGAGATCGCCTCACAGACCTGCTGAAGAACTTCATTCCGGGTATCCTCATCTATCAAAGCTCCCTGCTCAGCTCTGATACCATCAGAAATGATCTTGTTGATTCTTGCTAGCAACTCCAGTCCCACACGATCCTCGATCCCCTGCTGGAGTTCAGGAATCATGTCAGCATAGAGTTTCAGTCGGGAGACATGGTCATGGAGAAAATCAGGCTTGGGGATATCGGAGTATACTGTGAGGGCCCCTCGAACATTGCCGGAGAACAGAACCGGAGCCGCCCAACTCCATTCGAGGTGCTTCCCATCAAGAAGTCTGCAAACGCGTCGACCAAATGGTGCATTTGGTGGAACGAAGTTACCTGTATCAAGGCATTCCTGGGATGGAGAATTAGCGTCGTGAATCTCGTAGAGCCGTATTGACTCTCCGCCTCGGAAGTACTTGGCCATCATCCTCCCGAACGATTTCGAAGTCGGATTATCAGGAGCCTGCGGAGGCTGCACCCAGAGGACACATCCGTAGGTATCAAGATCTTCAGCGATCTTCTGAAGAACTCGCTCCAACCCGCGAAGAGTCGTCTGGCCCCGCGCAAGATTGAGAATCTTTCGTACCGGCTCTTCGAAAGGCATGCTTTCCCCTCAGCCCAGAGAACCTTCACTTGCAGAGTGGGATTGTCGTACGCAGCGGACCACTGGTGGGCAAGTGGAATATTACATTTGTTATCACACACCTGCACACAATACCCTTGTCGTTCTGTTCTCGGAAGAGGGCAGATGTGAGCCTCGTATCCTGGCATTGGTCTGCCCAATGCGATGGAAGAGTTTCATGGTCTGGCCCGCTGAGGGTTGCGCCCTGCCGCCTCGAGTGGGATATCTCTGCGTTTCTGGCGCATACGGGCCGCTTCGACTGCGAGGGGCAGGTCCTGTCCGCCGCCACCGAGCAAAGCGGCTTCGATTCCCCAAACGCACGAACTGGCGGATAGGTCGTCACCCCCGCGATCCCACAGGCACGCCGTTTGCACCGCAGCGCCCGGCGCCGGGAATTTGTTTCGACGCAATTACTCAGCACGGAAAGGTTCTTCCATGAAACGCCCGTTAGGTTCGATCGCCATTGTGGGAATTCTGCTGGTTGGTTTGCTCGGCTCGTTTGCTTGGGCGGGTGCGCAGAGCAATTTGTTCGAGGGCTTCGGGCGAGTGCTCGATGAGCCATGGGGCGTTGTCGAGACAATCGATCTCTATCTCGGATTCGCGTTCGTGTCCGTGTGGATTGCTCTGCTGGAACGCCGACCGGGGCCCGCGATCGCCTGGATCGTCGCGCTGATGTTGCTGGGCAACGCGATTACGTTGGTCTACGTCGGCATTCGGCTGTGGCGATTCGGATCGTGGAGAAAGGCGATCCTGGTCGGCGCTAACGGATGAACCAGCTCAACACGAAGGCGATCCAGCAAATCATCCGCGCGGCCTTGGCGGCCTGCAGGGTCTTCTCCCCCGCTTTTTCGCCGGTCGCCTTGATGTACGCGTGAGTCAGCACGCCACCGATCAGTGCAAGGAATCCCTTTCCGGTTCCGAGCGTGATCAGGACAATCACCACTGACGCAATCACCATCCCGATACCGATCTGGTTCGGCTCCAGTTCCTTCTTCACCGGCGGCATGTTGAAGTCGGTCTGGGCGGCGCGTTGGCGGCGCGCATCGTCGACATTCTGCGTCCGGGTGGGTGGCGGCGGCGGGCCGGCATTCAGATGCCCGCTGTGATCCTGATGCGAAGTCGTGCGCTTCGGCGGTGAGACACGTCCGAAAGTCTGGCCACCGATTGCCGGAGGCGGCGGAGGCGGCGACGAAGAACGCGTCGAGGACGATGAGGCAGACATGCCCATCTCGCGCTCTGTCCGGCGGATTTCCTCCTCAACCTGCGTGTGCGAGGGATCCATCACGTGCAGACGCTTCAGGGCGTTCAGCAATTTGGGGCGATCATTCCGGCGGCGATAGATGTCGGCGGCCGTCTTGGTCGCGGCAATGGCCAAGCCGATACCGCCGGCCGATCCAACAATTGCTGCCAGGTCCAGCAACAGATCGCCGTTCTCCTTCGCCAGGTGGAACGCCTCCTGGTAAGAGCGATTGGCGCGGTCTTCTGCGCCACGCTGAACGGCTTTGCGATACGTCTCCGCGTAGGCCTTTACGGCCTCTTCGATGTGGCCGGCCTTTGCCAGAGCGCGGGCGCGAACTTCCTCAAGGCGCGAGCTGTTCGGGAACTGCGACAGCGCCTCGTTAACGCGACCGAGTGCCTCGTGCGCCTTTCCTCGACGCAGCATGTCGTCAATTTCCGATTCCCACCGATCCCACTGCTGGGCGGCACGATCCACGGGTTTGTCGGCGGGCTTGGGTGCAGCCGGCTTCGGCGGCGCGGCGGGCTTCGGGGCACCACCGACAGGTCGCGGCGGACGCGCTTCCCGTGTCGGCTCCGGGGGAGATTCCTGCCAGTGCGGTCTCGTTGATCGGGGCGCGGACGACGGCGCATGGTGAGATGTCGGCGGCTTGTGAGTTTGTGCGATGGGGGGCCGTGGAGGTCCCTCGATAATCGGCGCGATGTCCAGCGCCCTTGATCTATCGATGATGATTTCGCCAGGCTTCTCGATGTGAATATTGAGATCTTTGCCAAGCAGGGACCGCATGCTGTCGCGCTGAACGGGTTCGACTTTCAACTCGCCGCTCAACACGCCGCTGAGGAGCGATCCGAGCGCCCGCGGCGGCAAAGGAGTCACTCGGCCGAGCGGCTTGTTGCCGATTCCGGCCAATGCGACGGGCATCGTGCGAATGGAATCCGGATCCGCCAGCCAAGCATAGGCTGCTTTCGGGGCGGACTGCAGGCGCTTGCTCTCAAGTTCCTCGAGCAGAGTCGCCACGCAAGGGCCGAGGTTCTTGAATACGCCGCCGCGCGGGCGAATGCCCTGGCCGGAGGTGAGCTTATCGGCCAGCGTCTGGAAGACCTCCTGTGCGCCGCGAACGTCGCGCAGGGCCAAATTCGTAATCCCGAGGGCGTATAGCGCGTGCAGGGACTCCGGATGGCGTTCGGTGGCATCCAGGGCAGTGTGCTTCGCCAGCATGTACGTGCGGTTGCGATAGTTCTCCTCCCACTCTTCGAGGAGTTCTTCGATGGACCGAACAGTGCCGAGAGCTGACATGGCATCACCACCATTGGAGACCCCGGCCGAGCAGCCGGAATCGTCTGCGATTTACAGGGACGCAACAATCACCGAAATCTCTATCCTCGTGGACGCCGGATATTCAATGCAATTGCCCGAATTCGACGAATCTTGGGCACTTGCGTGTATCTGAATCCCGGGACCGGCTGGATTCTCCCCGCTGCGCAACGGGGGGTAAAGGATTTCTGTGCCTCTATCAGCGTCAGGGGCAGACAGGACGCAAGGACTTGACGCCCATGCTGCGATGAGCAAGAAATGACATGTGTTCCAGAAGGGAAGGACCAAGCCTGATGGGCGAAGCCATCGTTGTATTATTCTTTCTCCTCCCAGCCGCCCTCTTCGCGCGGGCAGGCGAACGCAGTTTCAAGCACGACGGCATCTGGCATCGAATCTTCGGCGCACTGGCGTATGCTGCTTGTCTGGGATGCATCGGAATGTTTGTGCTGTACCTGGGTTCGATGCACTATGGATGGTTTGACTAGCAAGCATCCCGCGGCGAGTCGAGCAGCCTCTCAAATGCCTGCCGCGCGGTTTCGCGCAGCCAATCCGGTTGCGACGCGTCTTCGGCGATGCGTTGGAGTTCGCGCGCTTCGGCTTCGCCGCCGCGTTCGCTGGCGACGATGGCGGCGTTCCGGATGAGCGATTCGTGACCCGCGCGCCTCAATGGATTGCCCCACATCGCATCGTCCAGTTTGTCTTCATCCAACTGTAGCATTTCAACGAGCGACCATCCCGCCGGAGCCTTGCGCGGGGCGAATGCGTCTTCTGCCGCGACGCGTGCGCGCTTGCGATTGTATGGGCACACGTCCTGGCAGATATCGCAGCCGAAAACCCAGCCCGCAAAATGCGACCAGAGCTCTTCGTCGATCGGGCCGGAATGCTCAATCGTCAAGTAGGACAGGCACCTTCGCGCATCGAATCGCCACGGCGCCTCGATCGCTCCGGTTGGGCATGCATCGATGCAAAGGCGGCAATCTCCGCAGCCGCATGAAGATTCAAGCGGCGGCGTTGGCTCCAACTCGACCGTGGACAGCACGACCGCCAGAAAGAAGTACGATCCCTGTTCGGGATTGATCAGCAGCGTGTGCTTGCCGATGAAGCCGAGGCCGGCACGTTGGGCCCATTGGCGCTCCATCACCGGGCCATAGTCGACATAGGCGCGCGACTGTGTCCCCGCGGGGCCATGGTGATCGATGAAGCGACAGAGCTTCTTGAGTCGCTTCTCGAAGACGCGATGATAGTCGCGGCCGCGTGCATAGCGCGAAATCTTCCCAACCGGCGGCGCATCGCGCCGTTCGATGTCGTCAGGTTGCTGGTAGTTGATTCCGAGTACAATGACGCTGCGACACTCGGGCAGCACGCGCTCCGGGTCAGCACGACGCTCCGGATCGCGCGCCAGCCACTCCATCGAACCATGGCGATCTTCGTCGAGAAACTCGCGCAGCTCGGCCAACTCGCTTTCCAACGCTTCGGCACGCGCAATGCCGAACCAGTCGAAACCCAACTGGCGCACACGCTCTTCGATGAGGCTTTGAAGGGAGGCGTCGGTCATTGGGGCAAAGGCTCTCCGGCCTTCTCTGCCAGATCATCATGGCTCCGCCCCACCGGCCGGTAGTTTTCGTTGGAGGACATCTCTGTGTAGTTCACGTTCACCCAGTCCCAGATGGGCTCGTTGTCTCGCAGCACAGGATAGCGCGGTTTGCGCCCGGCGACTGCGGCGGAGGCTTCCTCGGCGGCGGTGAAGGCGTCGCATTCTTCTTCGAGGCAGACGACCTTCGAATTCTGCTCGGCGTGCAGGGCTTCGTGATAGAGGCGTTTCGCGAGACGTTCCGCGTTCGGAAACGTTGCCCCGCGCGGCGATTCCATCGCGCCGATGTAGATCATCTGCGGCAAACCCGGCTGGTCCCACAGGATGGATTCGGCTCGCAGGTCCGGCGAGAATCTCAGGTGGCCGGATGCGATGAACTTCCGGAGGCGCGCCGTCAGAATCTGCCCGCGCTCGGTCTGGCCGAAGTCCGAGGCATCGATCTTCTCTAGCACGGCCTCGACCTGGGCGATGCCTTGCTTCGCGTGTTCGGGGGTGACTTCGGGGGGACGCTTCGAGAGGCGCCAGGCCCACACGGCGCCAATCGCCACAACGCCGATCAGCAATAGAATCGCCACGCGAACAGGCGACGTGCGCGGGCGTTCCTTCGGCTCGGGCGGGCTAGACGGTGTGGGCTCTTCGGACAAGGCATGGCCTCCCTGGGGGGCCATTGAACGCATGTGGCCTGGATACGGCAATGCAATTCAGAGAGGGAGTTGAGGAACGTGGTGAGCATTCACTGTCGCCGCAATCGTCCAGACGATCAGTCCCACGATGGAGATCGCAAAAACTGCGAGGGAGCATACGCGAGCCGCCTTCTCGCCCCGGCTGAGTTGCCTGAGCGCGAGATTCTCGACTCCCGCGGACACTGGGAAGCGAGTCCCGAATCCCCACGTCCGTGCCAGTTCCTGGACGGAACGAACTTGTGAAGGAGTTGGCTCCTTCGGCAGGAATTTCGGAATCAATCCAGGTTTCGGGTAGTTGAATATTGCGTACGCGACATGAAAGGCGACAGGCACGCCGTAGAGGATCAGGCGCAAGTAAGACATCCCCACATCATCCGGATGACGAATCATGCACGCGAAGAACATCGCCTCACCCACTATGCCGGCCGGCAATGTCGCCAGGTAATCCGACTTCCACCATGCGGGCCAATCAATCCACTGGGAAATCTTCGCGAACTTCATCGTAGCCGCATATGCGGTCATTCCTGCCAAGATGAATAGCATTGCTTCGACAATCAAGAGTAGCCAAGCCAAGTCGTCCGGCAACAAAGGCGCCGAGATAGCCACAGCGGCCGCCATGTATGCGAACGCAATCAGATGGCGATTCGTCTGCTCCTTCGTATTCGTGAGGCTGGCATTCCGTGCCATTCTGCGGGCTCCCTCCTATCCGTACCGGTAATCGTCACCGCTCATTCATCAGAAACGTACTCCGCCGTCAAAGAGTAACGCACTCCAAGGTTGCCCCTTGCCGTTGGGGGGCAATCCCGCTTCAATCGCCGCCACTCTTGGCTGGAGGCCCCGGTTGATTACTTCCGCGCTACTGCTGCAAGCCTACATCATCGGATGGACCGTTGCGGCGCCAATCGGGCCGGTGAATCTGGAGATCATTCGTCGGTCGTTGCGCCATCGTTTGCTCGCCGGGTTCCTGGTGGGCGTCGGGGCAACGATGATCGACACGATGTACCTGCTCCTGACAGGTTTCGGGCTGGCATCGGCGCTGCAGAAGAAGCCGGTTCTGCTGACGAGCCTCGTTCTCGGCGGCGGGCTGATGGGGTGGCTGGCGTGGATGGCGCTCGTCGAGGCATGGCGCGAGTGGCACAAGATGCATGAGGCGCCGGGCGAGCACGATCCGTTAACCGAACACGCCGCCTCGGACGATCTCGGGTCGGGGGAGACTCCCCCACCGGCAAAGCGCGTCACGCTCGTCCGCAGTTGGCTCGTCGGCCTCGGGATGACGGCGTCCAACCCGATGACGCTGGTGTTCTGGGCGACGCTGCCGAGTCTGCTCTTCGGCGCGGGCAAGCCGGCGACTCCGGTGGTCCTGGTGGCGGCGCTGGCGGTGTGGGCGGGCACGCTGTCGTGGGTGGGAACGCTCATGGCCGTCCTGGCATTTGCGCGCCGTTGGGTCGGACCGCGACTGTTCGCCGTGGCATCCGGATTGGGCGGTCTAGGCATGGGGTATTTCGCGCTGAGATTCCTATGGATGGCCGCGCATATTGGGGAATTCATGGAAAAAATGGCCAATGGCGTGCAATGATGGCTTGACAGCCGGGGGGTCTGTGAGTTGACTGCGGGCCCTGAAGCGCCGACGTAGCTCAGTTGGCAGAGCAGCTCACTCGTAATGAGCAGGTCGTCAGTTCGAATCTGACCGTCGGCTCCAGAATTCGCCCCGGCTTCGCGCTGGGGCCTTTTCTATGCTCCCATCCGGTTGACACAGCGCCCCCCCGGCGCGGAACGTCGAAGCCACTTCACGCGCGCGGGAGCGACAATGGGTTCCACCTTCGGCCGGTTTTTCCGCATCACGACGTTCGGCGAAAGCCACGGCGGCGCCGTCGGCGTGGTCGTCGATGGTTGCCCCTCGGGGATCGCGATCGATCTGGAGGAAATCCAGGCGGAACTGGATCGTCGGCGCCCCGGCCAGTCGAAGATCACAACCGCCCGTGGCGAGACGGACCAGGCGGAGATTCTCTCCGGCATGTTCGAAGGCAAGACCACAGGCACTCCGATCGCCATCGTCGTTCGCAACAAGGACGCGCGCAGCACGGATTACGAGTCCTTCAAGGATCTCTATCGGCCCTCGCACGCGGACTTCACCTACGACCAGAAGTACGGCCTCCGCAACTGGGCGGGGGGCGGACGTTCTTCGGCGCGCGAGACGATCGGCCGTGTGGCCGCCGGCGCGATCGCAAAGAAGTGGCTCAGCCTATACCACGGAATCGAAATCGTCGCGTGGGTTTCGCGCGTTGCCGATATCGAAGCGGCCGTGAATTCCGATGATGTCACGCAGGAAGCGGTCGAGCAGAACATCGTGCGGTGCCCCGACGGTCCGGTCGCGGAGCGCATGATCGATCTGATCCAGAAGGTGAAGTCGGAGGGCGATTCCGTCGGCGGAACGGTCGATGTCGTTGCGCGCGGTGTACCGACGGGGCTCGGCGATCCGATTTTCGACAAACTGGAGGCGGATCTGGCGAAGGCCATGATGTCCTTGCCAGCCAGCAAATCCTTCGAAGTCGGTTCGGGCCTGGAGGGCACGTACCAGCGCGGAACGGAACATAACGACGAGTTCATCAACAAGGACGGACGCATCGGCACGACGACAAACCGCAGTGGAGGAATCCAAGGCGGAATCAGCAACGGCGAGCCGATTCTTCTGCGCGTCGGATTCAAACCGGTCGCCACGATTCTGAAGCCGCAGAACACTGTCGACAAGAACGCCAATCCGGCGGAGCTGATGCCGCGCGGGCGCCACGATCCGTGCGTCCTGCCGCGTGCCGTTCCGATCGTCGAGGCAATGATGGCGGTGGTGCTGGCGGATCACCTGTTGCAGCAGCAAGCCCAGGGCTATCTCAAAGATCTGCCCTTCTGATCAGATGAAGCGCATCGCGATCCTCAATTTCTTCCCGGCGTTTTCGCCGCCTCGGTCCGGAGGCGAATTGCGCTATTGGAATCTGTCCACGCGACTGGCGGAACGATTCAGCGTCAATATGGCGGATCCGACGCACGCCGACGCGGAGCCGGAGACTGTCGAGCATACACCCAACTGCATCGAGAAGCGCATTCCAAAAACCGGGCGCTACATGTGGTGGCATCGCTTCCTGAATCGCACGTCGAAGTTCGCGGAGTGCTCGGCGCTTGTGGCGACGCTGGCGGCTCCGCGACATCGTGAACTGCGCGCCGAGGCAAGACGTATCACGCGCGACGCGGACATCGTCATCCATTCGTGCCCGTTTCTCTGGAAGCTCTATCCGCGTCCGCGCCGGGGGCAGTTGCTTGTCTACGATTCGTACAACGTGGAAGCCAACATGGCGCGAGACATGTTCGGCAGTGGGTTGTGGGCGAAATGGGCAGTCGGGCGGATTCGTCGATTGGAAGGTGGGCTCTGCCGCGCGGCGCACGTGATCCTGGCCTGTAGCCACGAGGATGCCGAAGGCTTCGTTGAATTGTACGGTGTTGATCGGTCGAAAATCGTCATCGTCCCGAACGGAGTGGATGTCGAAGCCGTTCGCCCTGCGCCGGAACAACGCGAGGCCGGCCGTGAACGCCTTGGCCTTTCTGCAGATCGTCCGGCTGCGTTCTTCATCGGCAGCTTCCACCCGCCAAACACCGAAGCTGCCGAGTACATCGTCGGTTCGGTCGCTCCGCAGGTTCCCGAAGCGGATTTCCTCATCGCCGGAAGGGTCTGCCAGTCCTTCGAAGGACTCGAACTGCCGCCCAATGTTCGAATGCTGGGCCTGGTCGACGAGCAGACGAAGGCTGACCTGTTTGCGGCCACCGATGTGGCTCTGAACCCGATGTTCTCCGGCAGCGGTACGAATCTGAAGATGCTGGAGCACCTGGCCGCAGGCCAGCCGATCCTGACGACTCCACTTGGCGCCCGCGGCCTGGATCTGGAGCACGGCCGACACGCCTGGATTCTGCCGGAGCGACGGTACGTTAGAGGGCTGAAAGAACTCCTCGCCAACGCAGGCGCGCGGCGGGCCCTCGGTCACCATGGGCGGGAACTGGCGGAATCGCGATTCTCGTGGCAAGTCATCGGCCGGGAACTGGCCGATCTGCTGGAGATGAAGATCAGCCCGCGCATTCTATACTTGAATGACTACCAGGTAAGCCCTGTGATTTCAGGTGGCTGTCAGCGACTCAACGCCGTCGCGACAGAGCTCTCCAAGAACGTCCTGCCGGTGACTTTGCTAACGCTGACGACGGAGGAGTCGGCAAGACGGGTTTCGCATTCGGCTCGTTATGAGGAGCTCAACATCCCGCGATCCGGCGCCCATCGAGCCGTCGATGCGTTCCTCAATCGGCGTCTGGGCGTCGCGCCGGATGATGCGACGGCGATCGCATTTCATTGGCTGACCCCAGCCTATCGCCGCGCGCTGGAGCGCGAAACGATCGCGCCCGCCTTGATTGTGCTGGGGCATACATTCATGGTCCGCCAGGCTGAGCGTTTCCGCGATCGCCTGCCCATCTTCTACGATTCACACAACGCGGAGTTCTCCCTGAAGCGCCAACTCTACCCCAGCAGCCTGGTCGGACGGTGGCTGAAGTCGGTGGTCCGGCGCGGCGAGCGCGATGCCCTTCAGATGTCGTTCGCCGCCTCTTGCGTCGCCCAGGGCGACCTGGAGGCATTCGTTTCAGAACTTGGGGCCGGTCCAGAGAAGCTCTTCATCGCTGATAACGGCGTGGATTGCTCGCGCCTGACGCCGGTCGATGTGGACGTTCGGCCGCGTCTGAGACAGGCTATTGGAATGGGAACGCGGCCTGCGGCGATCTTCCTCGGCAGCGGGCATCCACCCAACGCCGACGCGGCTCGCTTTCTATTCGAGGAAGTCGCTCCGGCCAACCCCGATGCGCTCTTCCTGATTGCAGGCGGAGTCTGCGGCTGGTTCAGCCCCAATCAGGTGCCGAAGAATGTCGTCCTTATGGGCATGGTGTCGGATGCCGTGAAGGACTTCCTGCTTCTGACCGCGGACGTCGCGCTGAACCCGGTATTTCGAGGCTCCGGGACGAACATCAAACTGATGGATTACCTTAGTGCCGGACTGCCAGTGATCTGTACGCCGGTCGGCGCACGGGGACTGCCGGCGAATGCCAACGGAGTCGTCGTCAGCGAGCCCGATGAATTCGGACCGGCGCTGGCGGAATTGCTGGGCGATCTGGATCGGCGCCGTGAACTCGCCCTGGGCGCCCGCGAACTGGCCGTTCGCCAGTTTGACTGGCCAATTGCCCTGGGTCCTCAGGTCAACCACATCCGGGGCGAATTGCAGGAGATCGACGAGAGTCGGTCCTGATGACCCGCCGCCGTGGATTACAGCGCTCCAACGTCTTGACGCCTCCCCCACCATGCCCTAGCCAACAGGGGAATTCCTGAACGAGGCATCATACTCTGCCCTTAAGAGGATTTAACATCGTGAAGAAGATGAGACACTTCACTCTGAAGCTTGCCGGGACGGCAGTGCTGGGATTGCTGCTGACGGCGTGCGAGACAACGGGAGGGACACAGTCCGCCAAGACTCTGCCAGCGGTCATCGATCGCGACCCGTCTGTCCCAATTTGGCGACCAAACCAGGTCCCTGTTCCGCTGCCGGCCGTGAACCTGACTTCCGGCGAAGTGCGGACCGTTTCGCTCGACGGCTGCGTGCCGGGACAAATCGCAACGGTGAAAGTCGATGCGGTCGAGGGAGATCAGTCGCTCGTTGTGTCGATGCTTGAGCCAACAATCTTGGAGCTTTCTGCGCCGCGCGGCACAACTGGCGATGGCGTTGTGCATCTTGAAATCGAGTCGATCGATGGTGTGGAATCCGAAGTTGGATTCCCCGTCCGCTGGTCGCCAAAGCCGGAAGTCGAATTCACCTTCCGCACGCTGACCCCTGAAGAAACGCACAACGTTTATGTGGCAGGAACGTTCAACGGCTGGAATTCAAGCGCCGATCGCCTGACCGACGAGGATGGGGACGGAACGTACACGGGAATCCTGATGATTGCCCCGGGCACGTACGCGTACAAGTACGTCGTGGACGGACACTGGATGCTGGATCCGGGGAATACAAAGGTCCTGGAAGAAGGCGGAATCAGCAACTCGCGACTCGACGTCGCCGGCAGCGGCGGCGTGGCCCAGGAGCCATTGCACATATCAGTCTTGCCGGCAAACACGCCGGGTATTGGCTCCCAGGGCGGCTTCATGGTGGATCTCGCTGCTGGGGCTCGACTGGAGCCGAGTAGCACGAACCTGTTCGTGAACAACAAGCCGGTCGAAGCATCGGGCTATCAGATCAACCCCGTGACCGGCAAGATCAGCCTTAACATCCCACCAGACTCGTGGGGCAGTCAGCAGTTTGTCTCGGTGACCGTCACGGATTCGACCGGCCGCACGGGCAGCCTCGTTGCGCCGTTCGACTTCGCCGATGCGCCTCGCTCCCCCCGCGACGAGGTAATCTATTACGCGGTCGTCGATCGTTTCATCGATGGCGATGCTTCGCTGAACGATCCAGTCAATGATCCTGACGTTGCGCCAATCGCAAACTACATGGGCGGCGACTTCGCCGGTCTGAAGAAAGCCATCAACGAAGGCTACTTCAACGATTTGGGCGCTTCGCTGATCTGGGTTTCGCCGGTCAACAAGCAGCCGGATAAGGCCTACAAAGATGCCCTTCCTCCGCATCGCAAGTTCACCGGCTATCATGGCTACTGGCCTGTCTCGAACACGGAAACAAACGAGCGCTATGGCTCGATGGCGGATCTTCGGAATGTGGTGTCCGCTGCGCACCAGCATGGCGTCGCGGTGATTCTCGACTACGTCAGCAATCACGTGCACGAAGACAATCCGATCCTGAAGGAACATCCGGATTGGATCGTTCCGCTCGAACTGCCGAACGGACAGAAGAACATCCGCCAGTTCGACGCGCATCCTTTCACGACCTGGTTCGACGAGTTCCTGCCGAGCCTGGATTATGAGCACCATCCTGAGGTCATCGACTTCATGTCCGATAACGCCGTGTGGTGGCTGGAGCAAACCGGCGCCGACGGCTTCCGTCATGACGCTGTGAAGCACGTCCCGACACCGTTCTGGCGGACTCTGACCCAGAAGCTGAAGGACAAGATCATTCACCCCGAGCACAAGGGCCTCTACCAGGTCGGGGAAACGATCTCGTCGCGCGGAACGATCAACGAGTTCATCGGTCCCGACATGCTGGATGGGCAGTTTGACTTCCCGCTGCTCTGGGTCGCACGTGATGTGCTGGCGCTGGAGTCGCAGCCGATGAGCAAACTCGAAACCGGCGTGATGGAATCCGCCCGCGACTATCCGATCTACGCCACAATGAGCCCGTTGATCGGCAATCACGATACGCCGCGCTTCATGGCGTTCGCCGACGGCGATCTGCATGGAGGCGACGACACGCTGGCGAAGGAAATGGCCTTCAACAATCCGCCCAAGGTCGATAACGCGAAGTCCTACGACAAGATCCAATTGGGCATGGCGTTTCTGATGACCATTCCGGGCGCTCCGTTGATTTATTATGGCGACGAAATCGGCATGACTGGCGCGCACGACCCTGACAACCGTCGCATGTTCATTCCGCGCGACCACTGGAATAAGAACAACAAGCGAACGTTCGATGTTGTCAGCCAGTGGGCCAAGCGCCGCGCAGAATCCGTTGCGCTGCGTCGCGGAACGTTCGAGCCGCTCTACAGCGATGACGAACGCATGGTATTTGCCCGCGTGGCGCCGGAGGAAGTCGTCGTCGTTGCTCTCTCTCGGGCACCGCTCGACAATTCTGTAACGATTCCTTTGCCGAAGGCATGGGGCGAACCGAAGACCTTCGAAATCCTCGCCCTCAATAACCTCGACGATAAGGCTGCCACTCTGCGGAACGGAACGCTCGTTCTGCGCGACGGGCAGTACAGCGCAGGAATGTGGCGTTTCACTTGGTAAGACTTGGCCGGGAAGCTGAGAACCAAGGGGCCGCGGTCGTTACGATCGCGGCCCTTTCCATTCCATGGCGAATTCGTTGTCGATGCCGGCTGACTCCAAAACCTTCATCACCATGAAGTTCACCAGATCGTCGACAGTCTGAGGATCATGATAGAATCCCGGCATGGCCGGGATGATGTGTGCGCCGGCCTCTGCCAGGGTCGTCAGATTGCGCAGGTGAATCAGCGAAAACGGCGTCTCTCTCGGCACAACGAGAAGCGGGCGCTTCTCCTTCAGAAAACAGTCCGCACATCGCGTCAGCAGATTGTCCGAGTACCCATGCGCCATCGCCGCGACGGTCTTCATCGATGCGGGCATGACGATCATGGCGTGCGCACGGAAGGTGCCGGATGCCATCGGGGCGGCGATATCCCGGTTGTTGTAAGTGCGAATCTGGGCATCGGCCTGTTCGGCGGTGATGTCCAGCCAGTCCGTCAAGGCCATGCCGGGGCCGGCCGCGCTCAGGCCCATCTCCGACTGCATTACCTTCCAGGCGCTGGAGGTCACGAGAAGGTGCACTTCCCAGCGCAGGTGAACAAGGGTCTCAACCAGCCGGGTCCCGTACACAATGCCGGAAGCCCCGGAGATGCCGACAACGATGCGTTTCATGCTTTCTCCTTCTCCGCGATGTGCAGGGCCGCGATTCCGAACGTCAACTGACGGTGGCGGACGCGCGAGAATCCTTCCGCGCGAATCCAGCGCGCCAGTTCCGGCCGGCCGGGCCACTCCAAGACCGAATCGGTGAGGTACCGATAGGCCCGGGATCCAGATACCAGGTTTCCGGCAAATGGCAGGATGTGCTTGAAATACGCCAGGTAAAGTCCTTTGAAAACAGCATTCTGCGGCGTTGTGAATTCCAGGATTGCGAGCCGTCCGCCTGGGCGAATTACTCGTCCCATCTCCCGGATGCCGGCCTTTGGATCGGCCATGTTGCGCAGCCCGAAGGCTATCGTCACGAGGTCGAAGGAGGCGTCCGCAAAGGGAAGGCACAGGCCGTCGGCCTGGACAAACGAGAGCGGTGCCTTGCGATCCGCGATCTTCAGCATTGGCATACAGAAGTCCGCGCCGATCACTTCCGCCTCCGGGTCGGCGTGCTTTCGCAACGTAATCGCCAAGTCTCCCGTCCCACACGCTAGATCCAAGACGCGCCGATCGCTGGCACGCAATGCCTTACGCGTCGTGTAGCGACGCCACGCCTGATCGATGTTCATGCTGAGAGCGTGGTTCAACAGATCGTAAGTGGGGGCAATCCGCCCGAACATCGATTGAATACGGGCGGGGTCCTTCGATGGCATCGCGAGTCCTTGGCAGTCGAATGACAGGGGCGATTCCGCCTTGCGGCGGGTGTGAAACTCCCCTAGCGTCCCTGTTCCGCAGCCGAGGTCAACAGGGACCATCGCTGCGGGCCAAACTGGTCGACAAGAAGCCAAACAGTTTTTGTGCCCACTGGGTCCAGTTTGCCGAAAGCGCCCCGTGCGCCAGCCCAGTGCCAACAAACCTCAGAATCAGGAGCCGTGAATCCGATAATGGGAGTTCCGACCGGAAATCAGCCCTCCGCGAAGGGGAAGATTCTCTTCGCTATCACAACCTTGCTATCAATTTCACTTCTCGCGCCTGCGCCGGCCCAGAAACCACCGGCCGAAGTCGCCCCCCCCGAGGAAATCACGCTCAACGTGGTGTCGAACAAAGGGAAGCGCGAATTCAAAGACTCCGAATCCGGCAGGGTCACAGATCTGGAGCAAATGCCGAAGGGCTTCTGGTCCCACGGCGTTGTGAACGATACGTACCTGAAGAACGATCTGTCGCTCTTCGTCTTCGGCCAGGTTCAAGGCGGAGGAACGGCGACGGAGGCCACCCCACGTGATGGCGGCCTTCTGGATGTGACTTCCTCTCCCGCTTCGCCGGAGAAATTCCAGCTGTTCCAGCCCAATACCGGTGGCGGCGGAAAGCTGTACCTCCAGGCGGACAGCATCGATCAGTATCCCGAGGCCAACGGCAAGGCAGTCGTCGTGGTGACCTCACACGATATCCGCTATCCTGATCTGGAAGCGCGTACAGAATATACCCTTGAGAAGGACATGCCCGGCGTACTTGTGACGACAACGCTGACGAACAATAGCGACGAGCAGATCGCCGAGTACGTCCATCCCTCCGACTATATCCGTTGGGGCGCTACGATCCCGTTCATTCCCGGCCACGGTCCGATGCCCATGGGAGGAACGACGGCCGAGGTCGAATTCATGTTCGGGCGCCAGGATGACGTCTGGGTGCTGATCGCTCCCGAAACCGGCACGATGAACATCACGCACAATACGGACTTCACGACAGTGCGGTACGGCGAATTGCTGAACATGGAACCGGGCGAGACGCGCAGCTTTCGCCGCTGGGTGCTGACGTCGACGCAAGACCCCGCGCATCTGTTCTCTTACGTGCTTCAGCGTCGCACAAACCAGGAATACGGGACATTGGTCGGCCGTGTGGTGGAACGGCAGCAGGCTCCGGACGGCGCCATGATCGACAAGGGCCCGATTCCGAACTGCAACATCCGCATTCTGCCGATCAAGCGCCCCGACTGGGATCCCACCGTCGAGCGCGATATGCGGAACAAGCCGTACCTGCTGGCTCAGACACGTGCGAATGGACAATTCGAGTGCGTGCTGCCCGTTGGCGAATACCGCGTCTATCCTGCACCCGATGCGCGCCTCGCCCCGCGGCCGAACTACGCCAGTCGCATCAAGGCAGGCGAAGTCGAAGCGATCGATTTTGGCGTATCGCCCCCAGTTCAACTCGTCTATGAGATAGTCGATGCAGATACCGGAGAGCGGATGCCCGGCAAGTTGACGTTCGAGCCGCTGCGCGGTTCCAACTCTCCCGAGTTCGGCCCTCCTGGCGACGTGCTTTCGATGAATACGGTGCTGTCTTCGCACGGTGCCGGGACTGTCGATGTGCCGCCCGGAAACTACCGCATCGTGGCTTCACATGGTCCCGAGTACCACACCACTGAAGAGCGCATGTCGTTCAATTCCATCGGCCAGGTTCAGAAGACGTTTGAACTGCGCCGCGCCTACGAGACGCCCGGCTGGATTTCTGCCGATGTCGGTGTACGTACGAACAACTCGCCGGCCTCTCGCGTTTCTCCCGAGGCCCGTGTCGTTTCGGCTGTTGCAGAGGGCGTTGAGTGGCTGGTCACCGGCGATCCCGGTCAGGCGACCGATCTCTCCCCCGCCGTCGCACGCCTGGGCGTTGGCAAGTGGCTGACGACTACTCCCGGCTATCGCCACACGGGCGAAACAGAACCGTTCCTTGGCGACTTCCTGATGTTCCCAACAACAATCTGCTCAACGGGCATGGAGCCGGATTTCTCGCTGATCCAGAATGCGGACACGAGCGAAGGCGTGATTGAAGCAATGCGCGCGCTGTGCCCCGAGGCAGCGATTCTATTGAGCCGTCCAATCTGGCCAACGATCGGCTACCTGTCGCTGCAGGGCTACTCGATGCAGGAGAGCACGAAGTTGCCCGGAGGCGATTGGACGAAGGACTTCGACGCATTCCAGATCTGGGAAGGCAAGCGTCAGCGCGCCATGCAGCCTGCTTACAATGCCTATCATCAAATGCTGCGCCGCGGAGGACGCTTGACCGCATTCGGAAACTCGAACAGCTACGGAACTTGGAATGAAGAGACCGGCTACCCGCGCGTGTACATTCGCTCGGAGACGGACGATCCGGCTGCAATCAATCCGGAGGAGTTGGCCCGCAATATCAAGCTCGGCCAGGTGACCGTCACGAACGGCCCGTTCGTGAATGTCAAAGTCAACGATCGCCCGATGGGCTCGCTGATTACGGATACCGACGGTTCGGTGGATCTGGATATCGAAGTCTACGCAGCGAACTGGGTCCAGATTTCCTCAATCAGCATCAACATCAACGGCCAGTTCGTCCGGCGCATCCTGCTGCCGTCAGGAACATTGGATACCGAAGCCGGCAAGGTCTTCCCGCCGGCGGACAAGCCTGAGGACGGACGCCTGACCGTGAAGGTGAAGGAAGATTCGATTCTGGACGTTGTCGTTCAGGGCGACTCGAATCTGCCGATGGATCCAGTGAATCCGTTCATCCTGCCGACACGAGACTCAACCGTTCCGCGCGGCCAATATGCGCTGGCCGTCAGCGCCCCCGTCCTGATCGATACGGACGGAAACGGGCAGCTCGATCCGCCTGCGCCGGATGAAGACACTGGTCCACTCTTGCCTGCCGAGGAGACCGACCCGGTCTTCTAAGACAAGTCTTATCAACATTCTCTGGTGCCCGTGGCGATTGTTTCGCCTCGGGCACCTCTCGTTTTTCACTACCGGTCCAAACCCCACGGGCCTTGACACCCCGGCCGCCAGGTCCAGGCTACAGCCACAATCGCGTGGCGATGGCGACTTCCACCTCAAGGTGATTCACTGCTTATGAGTGAGATCCTTCCCATCACGGAATGGGGAAATGAACTGACAGAAGACCTCGATATTTCCGAACCCCTCGGAATTGCGCGGATTCTGCGCCAGGTCGACGAGCAGCTTTTCACCGGGTGGCAGAGCTACGATGCCCTGCTGGACACACCGGTGATCGAGCGCGCCGCGCAGATTGCACACAACGCCGCGCTGGCAATGCGAGCTGGTGAGGACGGCGCAATCCTGATCGCCGGGGCCGGAACCAGCGGGCGGCTGGCATCGCTTGTTTGTCGTCAATTCAACCGATTGCTGCGAGCATCCCATCTGCCGGAAGTCTTTCGCCCGCTCGTCGCTGGCGGCCCGCTGGCCTTGGTGCGCGCCCAGGAAGGCGCCGAAGACGATCCAACGGCCGCAGTAGAAGATCTCCAGAAAGCCATTCCGGAAAGCAGCAAGCAGGTGCTCTACGTCGGCATCACTTGCGGATTCTCGGCGGCTTACGTAGCCGGGCAGATGGATGCGTTGAAAGCCGATTCGCGTGCAAACATTGTGCTCCTCGGATTCAATCCGATTCACCAGGCGCGAGACATGAAGGTGGAAGGTTGGGACAAGACCTTCGCAGGCGTCGTTCGTGAACTGACGAAGGAAGGCGATCGCTTCGATATTCTGAACCCGGTCTACGGACCGGAAGCAGTCATGGGTTCGACGCGCATGAAGGGCGGTAGCGCGACGAAGATGCTGCTCGAGGCGATCTTCTACACGGCTCTGGAGATGGCGGGGCACGGCGCACCGGAGGCAAAAGCTGGTAGTGCGAAGATGGACGAACCGGCTTCCGCTCGTCGCCGAATCCGCGAATTGCTGCGGCGCTATCGTTCAGCGATCCAGGCCATCTATGAGAAGACCGATGTGCTGGCCGAGATGATCAAACTGGCCGGCGCCGCACTGCGTTCCGGTGGACAAATCAGCTACATCGGACGAGACACGGCCGGCATCGTGGCAATGATCGACGCGGCAGAGTGTCCGCCGACATTCGGCGCGGGCTACGACGATCTTCGCGGTTACATCCGCAGCGGTTGGCCCGAGTTGCTGGATGAAGAGCGCGACTTGGCATCCTCCGGCTCGGGTTACGCCATCGATCACGAAACCTTCGAGAAGTCAAAGCTGCCGGATCTGGCGAAGGGCGACCTTGTGCTCGGCGTGGCGGTTGGAGAAATCGGCCCGAACACGCGACGCCTACTCGAGGAAGCCCAGAAGACCAAGGCGACTGTTGGTGTGATTACGGTTTGCACGGTGCCACCGAAATCGGGCGACCTGCCCGAAGGACTCGAGAACATCTTCATTCTCGAAGTTCCCTCGTTGGGCTTCCAGCCGGGCTTCTTCAACGAAGCGGAACTGGGTTTGAAGATTGCGCTGAACGCGATGTCGACCGGCGCGCATGTCCTGACCGGCAAGGTCTTCCACAACCAGATGATCGACTTGCGCATCTCGAATACGAAGCTTTATCTGCGCGCGATTGAGACGATTCAGACGATCACGGGCGCTGAAAAGGACGACGCGCGACGCGCGTTGCATCGAGCGATCTTCAAGACCGATAGCCTGACCACCGAGGAGGACGAGGCTCCCCCCAGCGCTATCATCAAGGCCGCGGGCGAGCGCCTACGGATCGTCCCAATGGCTATCCTCCTGGCGACAGGTCAGCAGACGTACGAGAGCGCGGGCGAACTGCTTGCGCAGGACCCGGTTGTCCGACGCGTAATCGAGAGCCAGATCGAAGAAGACAGCGAGTAGCCTCAGCGCATCAGAATCCCGGTTGGTGAAGGCTGCGGCGCGGGATTCTCGTAGATTGCCAGTAAGCCCACATGGTCGCTGACGCGCGGCTGGTAGGTATTCGCATCGGCGTTGCGATTGAACGTGCGAATAACGGATTGCGGACTCGGAGCAC
Source organism: bacterium (assembly GCA_020444065.1). NCBI lineage: Bacteria > bacterium. The sequence goes on from JAHLLQ010000006.1 coordinate 220,881, forward strand.
TCGCTACGTCGTGCGCCTTCAGGAACTGATAATCGATCCGGCTGCCCGGCGGATCGCCGATGGTTCCGTTTGTATTGCCAACGCTCGCTCCCACGTCCACGAATCCCGCTGCGAGGACGCGCTGAATCTGCGGGTCGGTTGTGCTGGCGTTGAAGTCGCCGCCGATCAGCGTTGCATCGACTCCTTCTGTCAGATCTCCATCGAGAAATTCAATCAGCTTGCGAACCTCCTCATCGCCTCCCGCGGACGGCCATGATGTGTGCGCCGTGCAGAAGCGCATGTGAACGCCTTTCACCTCCGACTCAACGGCGAGCGCATTGCGCCGCAGCGCTCCCCCACTGAGTTCGTACTCGTTCACATTTGAAAGCGGCGTGCGTGATAGAATGCCCAACCCCTCACGATAGACGTCGAAGCCGATGTGCGCCATCCGCCACTCGTAGTGCCACGTGTCGCCGGTCAGTTGCTCGAGGTGATCCTTGATAACGCCGCCGGCATTCGGACGCGAAGAGTCGGAAACGTGCTCTCCGACTTCCTGCAGGATCGCGACGTCGATGTTCATCGCATCGAATGCAAAGGCGATCTGTTCGAGTTTCAGAAGGGCGTCTTCCTCCTGGTAAGTGTGCAAGTTGAGCGATGCGATGCGAATCACGTTGTCTCCTCCCAGGTCGCGGCCACCGATTCCGAATGCTGAATTCGTTCCGGAAAAGCCATCATCCTCACCCATTGGATTGGCTGGATCGGGAATCCAGGATCCATCGACGATGTACTTATAGAAATGTGCGCCTTCGGCCAACGGCGCAGTGTCCACGGTCCAGTCTTCACCGTTCTGAACCATATCGAGCGGAGAGGTGCTCCAGTCCGTAAAATCGCCTGCAACCTTCACGGACGAAGCAGTCGCATTCTGGTAGGCGAAGTGAACCGAGTTGTCCGGCTGAACGTTGTAACCGGGTTCGGAGAGTGCAGGAACTGAAAAGGAAACCAGGAGTACGAGAGCGCACAGCCACCTGGCAATAAGACGAAAATTGGCCATCGAGCAGCCTCCCCGAAGCGCATTGCTGGAAATGATGGGGGATGCTGCCAAGGGAGGCGGGCGGTGTCACTCGGAATAGCGAGGAAAAGGCGGCGGGCCTGAGCAAACCCGCCGCCAATTGTCCTACCGGGAGAACTCGCGCCAGTCGGGAACGGCGCTGAAGTCGCTTGGCGTGATAACGTTCACACCGTTTTCCGAATCGATCACAACCAGCCGTTTGGAACCGGCACGCGCTATGCCGGCCTCGAAGGTGTTCGCGCTCGAATCGAAGGCCACTCCCTGGACGAACTGGAAGAACTGCTTCGGGAAGTCCGCGAATGGCGTCACAACTCCAGTCGCGGGATCGACAGCCACGACCTGATATGCTTCGGGGAAGAAGCTGTTAGTGCTGACGTAGAGCAGACCGGAGGCCGCGTCGAAGGTGACGTCGCTGATCGGTGCGAGCGCATCGGTAATCAGAACGGTCTCGCCCGCATCCAGCGCGTCGCCATCGGCGTTTATATCGACCGCCTTGTAGAGCGTGCCGCTGGTGAACGCGTCGTTGCTATCGCCGAAGTACACCGTGTCAGTGTTGCGATCGACAGCCACACCACTGCCGTAGTCGAGACCGGCGAAGAAGACGGATTGGCTGGTCGCGCCATCGGCGATGCGAAGGACTTCCCCATTTCCACCGCCATCAGTTGTGACGACGTAGAGGTTGCCGGCGGAGTCGAAGTCGCCCTGCGCGCCAGTGAAGTTCCCGGCCGTCGTCGCAATCGGCGTTGCGTAAAGGGCTGCTTCGGGGGAGCCGCTGATGTCGCGGAAGTCGTTGTCCACGGTGATATCCGTGAGCTCGATCACTGCGTCGCCGATCACTCCGCTCAGACCGGATGTCGTGCCGAAGTCGTTGTCGATAACCAGCGCCGTTCCGTCGGCCCGCATCGAAATCGATGGCGAGCCGAAGTGATTGTCCAGCCGATCGTTTCCATCGCTGAGATCACCTGCGCTGCTGGTCGTGCCGGTCGCGATGGGGGTCCAGGTTGCGTTGAATGGATCGCCAACGGGAGACAGTTCGAGTCGGTAGATGTCGATGTCGCGGAAATACCCCCAGCCGGTCGTGACGCTGACGAAGAATGAGTTCGGATCGTTCGGATCGGCGGAGACGGCTCCGGCCGCAGCGCCGACTGGCGTGCTGATGCTGTCGACAATGTAGCCGGTCGGTAAGCCGACGACGACAGAGCGCGAAACGTGCTCTGTCTGCTTGATTTTCGCGGCCTCCGCCTGCTGGTCGCGAATCGATTCCAGCGGCGAGGCGTTGAGTGTGGCGGCAGCGAGAATCGCCGCGCCGAGAACGGCGGTCGTGCGTGGAGTGGTTGGCATCATGTTGCCCTCCAGAGATTGGATTGGCGACAGGACACGGATGCTACGCGATGTCGATGAGTCAGAGGGAGAACTTGCCATTCGCCTCGTCTTCTCAGTCCACGGAGAAGTGCGCAAGCATGCGCCGAGGAGGGTCTTCCGGCTTCCGGATCATCCTACTTGCCGCGCCTTCCCGGGCCTTGTGGCCCAGTGGCGAACGTGCGGCGTTCGTTCCCGGTTACGGCGGCGGGTCCGCGACGGATTCTCACCGTCTTCCCGGCCTGCGAGCCTTTGCGCTCTGCGGGCCGTCTCCTCGGAGCCCGATAACCTTGTCGGGTGCGTGATGCTCCTGGGGCGCCTCGGGGTCAATCGCGATTCCGGCGATTGACGAAAAGGAAATGGGCCGCGAAGAGAAAATCTCCGCGGCCCGGCGTACTGGCTGAATTGACCGTCTCTTAGTACAGAGCCCAATCCATGACACTCGAGGGCGGTGTGAGGTCATGAGCACCCAGATCACCGAAGGAGTTGAAACCTGCGTCGGTCCATTCGATTGTTGGGTCGAAGGTGTCGCTGCTGTCTGTGTCGCCTTGATAGACATCCGAGTTGCGGATCAGTGTATGATCGGCGGTCAGACCGCCCCATCCGGTCGCGCCGGGATCGTTCCCCACTTGGCCGAATGAATCCACCACCCCCGCGCGGCGCGTCGCATTGTTGTAGAGTTCAATCGCATCGTTGCCGTTGAAGCTCAGCGCGTTATCCGTCAGGTCTGCGACGGCGAGAACCGGGGCATCGGCGCTCGGATGCGCCACAACGTACGCAATGCCGCTGTCCAGCGTTCCGGTCAGGTTAACCGTGTTCGAAACCGATGTACCCCCGTTGGCGTAGATCAGGATGCTGTAAGTGCTCAGGTCGATCGTTGTCCCCGTTCCGTTGTATATCTCGATAGCCTTGTTATAACTGGTGCCTTCAACATACTCGCTCAGAATCAGGTCCGTCGGGGTACCGGGCACGGGTGTCGGAGTTGGCGTCGGAGTGTCCGAAGGAGTCGGCGTGGGCGTATCGGTCGGCGTCGGAGTCGGCGTGTCGGTCGGAGTTGCCGTTGGTGCCGTGAACGTATGCGATCCAATATAGCTGAACGTGTCCGATGCATAGCCATCCCATTCAGTGGCGGGATCGAATGCATCGCTGCTGTCGGCGTCACCCTGCGTAATGGTCGACTTGCGCACGAGGGTGTGGTTTTCGGTCGTTACGGGCTCGGTACCCCAGAAACCGGAAGCAGGTGCCTCTCCAACGCGTCCGATCGAGTCGATGACGGTGGTACCATTCTTCACAAGTTCGATGGCATCGTCGCCATTAAAGTTAACATTGCCGCTCGTCTGGTCGGTCTCGGCCAGGATCGCTCCGTCTGCCGATGGATTCGCCATGACAAACACATCCCCAGACGCAACACTGCCCGTCAGTGAGATTGTGCTGTTCGGAGTTGCGGCGCCATTCGCGTAGATAAGCACTGAGTAACTCGTCAAATCGATTGTGCCAGCAGTAGGATTGTAGATTTCAAGAGCCTTATTGAAGCTGGTGCCCTCGATGTACTCGCTGAAGAACAGATCGCTTGCCGGGCCCGGCGTCGGTGACGGAGTGGGTGTGGGTGACGGCGTCGGCGTTGCGCCGGAGCCAAAGAGCGTTTCAACCCATTCGGGATGATCAATGAATGGGTTTCGGTTGCCCTGGATGGCGTAAACCGCATCGTTGCGCAACATCTCATTCGGGTCGGCACCCGGCAAATCGCTGTTGTGCCATTGAACTAACGTTGTCAGCTTGCCCATGTAGCCATGCAGGCCATCGTCGATCGCAACGATCAGAGCAGTATTGTCGGTCAATTCCAGGTCGGGCTCGTTTGTCGCATCGCCTTCATAGCGAACGTCCATGTAGAACAATCCGCGGGCGACATCGCCCTTCTTGCCATCCCAAACCTGCCATGTCGTGCTGCCCGACTCGTAATTGAAGAGGGCCGGATCTGTGTTGTCGACGCTCCAAGGGGTACACGAGGAGAGGCAATCGTCGTAGTACTCATTGCTTCGCGCGTTGTTATACTGTTCTACCGAAGCACGCAAGTGGTGGAGATCGGTGTAGGGTGCCCAGGAATCATGATCGAAACCAAAAGACTTCGGCCAGGTGTGTTCGCGGTTCCACAGGCTCGGATCCGCCCCTCCGGTCGCGTGGGCCGACTTGGCCAGCGTGCGATTGGCGTACACGCAAAGCACATTCGAGGAATTTCCGGGATCTTCGTCCACGGCCTCGAGGCCATCCCATACGTCAAAAGCGGTGCTGGTGTAAGGCAGCTTCGTCGTGCCGCTACTGATGATCGCGTGCAGCGTCGAACGGAGCGACGCGGCGCTGCTGGCATCGACGGTGTCGTAGTAGCCCGGGGGGGCGTCTGCCGTCGCAATCCCCGCGACAAGCAGGAGCGCGCTCGATGCCACCAGGAGGGGGCGCCGGCGCGGGAAAATCTTCGAATGTTTCTTCATCGGGATGTGGGGTCCTTTCGGAGGGGATGAACTCTCTTCAAACCGGGTCTGTTAAGGGTATGTCCCCTTCCTGGTTGAAGTTTTACTGATTTAGTTATCGCGGAGTGGGAAAGCAAGCAATCTCTCGTGAGTTCAAGACCAGAATTCTTAGTAGGAATCCCATTGCTCGACGTCTGCATAGCCGGTTGTGGCTCGTAACTCTACTGAATTCAATTCTCCGAAGACATGCCAGCCGCGCCCATCGGCGTCATCCCCTTCGACGTTCACATGGGAATCGATGATCGTGTCGAGTGAGGGCATGACAGCGGGCACGGCAAGCTGTGGATTCGGATTGATGGCGGTGAGGAACCCCCGGGGAACACCATACTTCTCGACGACCTCGAGGCGCGAATCCTCGTCCAGGGCGGCCTGGCTGTAGTCATGCTTCCCGTTCTCGATGGTTCCAAGAAGGAAGTCCCACCCGACCTCGACGTTGGGAAACTCCGGGTCGGCGGACAGCAGCCCAGGACGGACAGTCTCTACCGCGGAGCTGTAGTCGAGCAGGTGCTGGTAGTCGACAATGTCGTCATCCGTTCCGTGGAATACGAAGTAACGCGAAATCCCATTCGGATCCATGGGGACAGTCCGGAGCGTGCGCTGCGGGGATCGGAGATATCGTTCGGCAGCGCGATAGGCGAGTTCGAAGGTCGGAAGACTGCTGGATGGCTGCAACCAGACGTTGGCGGCCACCCATCCCCAAGGATCGTCTTCGCTCTCGTACCCACTGTTTTGTACTTCCGCCGATGTAGTGATGAGGGTAATGGCTGAGTTCACAAATACGCCTGCAAACAGTCCCCCATATTCACCGGATGGATCGCCCGATACTCGCGACATTGCCATCATGCAGAGGGCGATCTGCCCACCACCGGAGTTCCCGTACAGGTAAATCCGGCGCCGATCGATCTGGGGGTAAAGCGTCAACGTTTCGCCGATAGCACGGTACATATCAATGCTCTGAAACTTGCCCAAGTCGTACGGAGAATTATCCCGATACCGAGCGGACATGTAGACTACGTCGTAGGTATCTGCGAAGTGCGCCCCATTTGCGTTGGCCAAATCCAGATGCAGGGTTGGCCCAGGGCAAAGGCATCCGACTTCGACCAGCAAGCCGGTGGATTCCGTCACCCCCGCCGTAGGCTCTACGATGGCCATCGGAATGTCGGATGTGAACATCTGGTCCGGTGGATCGGCCATCGGCAGGAGCTGAGTTGTGGCCGTGGCCGCAATGACATCCGCTCGGACGCGCGGGACGATGCCGCTGAATGCGTCGGAGCAATCGGTGGCCGGAACTGGCGCTTCGGCCCAAGCGGCCGATGTGAAGCAGACAACCAACACAAGAGCGATGGTGCGGATCATTCTCCCCCCCCCAGGCGGACGAACTGAATTCGACAACCGCTTTCTCCCCGGAAGCCAAGCGGATTTCAAGGCGGAACTCGGAAGATTGACCCCAGTCCGCAGACAATTTGGACCGTGCGTCAAAATCTGGCATGATCAACGCTCCCTCACTTTCACCCTTCCGGGCGAATAGCATGTAAACCATGAGAGCGGGATCAATGAGGACAAACGAAGCGGCAGGATCAAAGACCCCTGATTGGCGAAAACTCGTAGCACCGTTTGGCGGAGCCGACACGCGGCGCAGCCTTTTTCAACTCATCACGACACTTCTTCTCTTCGCAGGCTCCTGGGCGGCGATGTACTTCAGCCTGGCGGTCAGCTATTGGCTGACACTCGCACTGGCGATTCCGACGGCGGCTCTTCTGGTGCGCCTGTTCATGATCCAGCACGACTGTGGGCACGGATCCTACTTCCGGTCCCGTCGGGCGCGCGATCTGACGGGGTTCTTCCTCGGGGTGCTGACGCTAACACCCTACAGATACTGGCAGAAGACTCACGCCTACCATCATTCGCATTCTGGAGACCTGGACTTCCGTGGCTTCGGCGATATCGACACTTACACGGTCGAGGAATACCGAGCTCTGAGCAAGTGGCGTCGCATTGCCTATCGATTCTACCGGCATCCGGCGGTCCTTTTCGGAGGCGGCGCGGCGTTCCACTTCCTCGTCAAGCACCGGTACCCATGGGACATCCCCCGTTCCTGGAAGGCCGCATGGCGCGGCGTTTGGCTGACCAACGCGGTCCTGGCCGCGCTGATCGTCGGCGTCGGAATGACGATTGGTTTCCGCGAACTGCTGATGATCCAACTGCCGATCACGCTTCTTTCCAGCGCCATCGGCGTCTGGTTATTCTATGTCCAGCATCAGTTCGAGAACACCTACTGGCACCGCCATGACGATTGGAACTACTACGAGGCCGCGATCTTCGGCAGTTCGCACCTGGTTCTTCCGAAGCCTCTGCAATGGCTGACCGCAAGCATCGGCCTGCATCACGTCCATCACCTCAGCAGCATGATCCCGAACTATCGCCTGGAGGAGTGCCTGAATGCGAATCCGGACTTCCAGAAGGCGACGCGGATCAATATGCGCGAGACATGGCGGCTGATGAAGCTGACGTTGTGGGACGAGGCGAATGAGCGGCTGATTTCGTTTCGCGAAGCCCGGCAATTACTTACTGCCGCTGCCCAATGACGATCACCGGGCAGTCGGTTGTGCTGACGATCCCGGTAACGAGTTTTCCAAACACCTGACGCGAGCGATCGACGCGGTTCAGTCCGAGGATCAGGAGATCGGACTGAGCCGCTTCGTTTACAATGACCTCTCCGGGGTCGCTCCCCCGCACAATATCGATATGGGGATCGACGCCGGATTCGTCGCGGACGAGAACCTCCCAGTTCGCGCGGAGGCGCTTGGCCTCGCGCTCAGACGCATCATCGCGAATCACAATCAAGTAGCGGACTTCCAGATTCGTCCCCGTGCGTGAATCCAACGCGGTCAACAGCCGCGCGCGCAGCGCATTGTGCACGCCACGGCCGCCAATGGGAACCAGAACGCGCTGCACATGATCCGGACGCCAGCCGATTGGTGCGCGCAGAATCGCGGCGTTGCCAGGCAAGGCGCTTACGAGCCGTTCCAGGCGTTCCCGCACTCGATCATCCCGCAGATCTGTCATGCCCATCAGCGCCAAAGCACACCGGTGCGTGTCGGCCACGCGGGCGATTTCGCTCCATGGATCGGCGGAGAAAGTCGCCAAACACTCGACTCGAACACTGGAGCCGAGCGATGCCGCCATCGAACGTCGCAGAACGGCCGACATGACTTCCAGATTCTCGTCCACCCTCTCTGGAGCGGCAGGCTTGACGATGTTCAGCAGCAGAATTCTCCCGGCCCGCGGGGACATGAACGAGGCCATTGTCGCGAGCGATCCGGCCGACGCCGGGTTTGCAATCGGCACGAGGACGAGGGGGCTCTGGCCACGAAGCTCCAGAAGATCGGGATCGGCCAGTTCGCTGGCGGCGTCGGAGACCTGGGCGCGGTGGCGAAAGATCCACTGGTAGCAGAAGAACCCGAGCACCAGCCATCCGCCGGTGATCATTCCTGCGCTGGGAACAACAGCGCCCTGGAAGATCGCCAGCGCGATGCACGCAGTCCCACCAACGGCGGGGACGTACGGCCAGATGGGAACTCGGAAGCCATCGTGATTGGGCCGGCGGCGACGCGCCAGAATGCAGATCAGGTGTGCGATGGCGAACGTGAGCAGGAAGATCAACGATGATGCGGCGCCGGCTGCCGAGACGTCTCGGATCGCCAGAAGGAGAACACATATGACCGCCGCGGTGACCAGAAGGGCCATCAGCGGCGTACCGTAGCTGACGTGAACGGCTTCCATATTGGCCGGCAGTGTTCTGTCGCGCGCCATGGCCTGGGCAATGCGCGACGCGGCAAACACGTTCGCCAACATCGCCGACCACATGGCGAGCAAACCGCTGGCCATGACGATCCAGAAACCGGTCCTGCCGAGGTAAATGCCGGCGGCTTCGGCCACGACCGTATCGGGGTTGCGTTCGGCCATCTGGCGGATCGTCTCCCCTGCCGGCGTGCCGAGCACGACAACGATCAGCAGCAGCGGCAGGTAAACGACGAGTGCCGCGCCCAACGACATCAGCATTGCCCGGGGCAGCACCCGGCGCGGTTCTTTGACCTCGCCCGCCGCCGCCGCGATCAGGTCGAAGCCTTGCAGCGCGATGAATGTGAAGCCCATCGCGCTCAGAACACCGCCCATTCCCAGCGGCAGAAAGGGAGTGAGGCGCTCGACGACCGGGGGGCGATCCTGAATCCACACGACGACGCCGCCGACGATGAGGATGCTGAAGACGATGATCTTCAGCACGTTCACCCAGTTCCCGCCGGAGCCGGGCTTCCTCGCCAAGAGACCGAATCCGAGAACGACTGAGAGAATCGCGATGACCTTCAATCCGGCCGGGGTTGTGATCCACGCCGGCGTCTCGGGATAGGCCGCGGCCAGCGATCCAATCAGGAACGAGGCGAATCCCATGGCGTAAAGCGCCGCGGCCACGATCGAGGCGAACCAGACGATCCATCCGACAACGAATGCCGCGCCGACCGAGAGAACGCGCTTGGAGAATAGATAGGTTCCGCCGGATTCGGGGAACGCCGTCGAGAGTTCGGCGAATGTCAGCGCCGTCAGCACCGCGATCACGCCGTTGAGCGCGAAAGCCACGATCGCACCGGGGCCGGCTTCGACAAAGGCCGTGCCGGCCAATGCAAGAATGCCGCCTCCAACGATCGCACCGATTCCGATGCTGGTCGCCGAGAAGAGACCGATATGTCGTTCCTGTGTGGACATGGCCAACAATTAGGACAGAAGAGGTCCGGGAAGGAAAGGGCGAAATGGGCTTTCGTGCAGTTTCGCTGCGAACCCCTTGCTTCCTCCGGTTGTGGGATGTAGACAACAGTCATTGAGGAAGGGCAATCGACGACATGACTCGCCGCCGGAAGATCATCCTGGGACTCTCGATCGCCGCATTCGTGGCCGTGGTCGGCGGGCTGGGGGGATGGATCTACGCACGGTACTTCTATGTTCCGTCTGATCTTCGTACGAGATACGGCGCATTCATCGATGAAATGCCCCCTGGCCCCATCGGGGGGACTCCAGGGGGCGAACTGGCTGTCCGAGTCGCGCGCAAAATTGAAGGCACACACTGGGTAGAAGGAGGCCCGATCGAGGGCGCGATTGTGGAAATGCATCGAGACTACGACGAGTACACCCTCTTGATGCTCGAAAGAAACGAGCCATTCCAACCTCCCGTCTTTCGGGGGGTCACGGATGAACACGGACTCCTCTACCTCCCAGCGGCCTATTCAACTTGGGATGCTGCCGTATTGATGGTTACTGCCGATGGATACTCGAGTGCCTTCCCAAGGTACAACTTCGCGACCTTCGCAGTGCCTCCGATTGATGGGGTCCGTACAGAACGAATCCTCCTTCACAGGATCGAAAGCGCAGCATGCAAGGTCGTGGACCAACGGGGCAGGGCGGTCGCAGACGCTCGCGTTGGTGTCTTCGGGTTCTTCGAGCAGGACTACTTCTACGATCCAGATCCATCTGCCCGGATGTCCGCCTTGTGTCGGACAGATGAGAGAGGATGGTTCAAGTTCGGGGTAATCCTCCCGGAGGAGAAGGCCTGTCTTGTGGTGATTGCTCCTGGTTATGCCCGCAGAATGGCTGGGCCATTCCTGCTAAAGCATGCCCCTCGCCGGATCGTGTTGGAACCGGCAGTGGATGGCGAAGTTGCTGGGATCGTGACGAGTCCGGATGGCGAAGCACTAGAGAATGTGAAGATAGAACTGTGGCCCAGAGGATTGGCGAAACTGGAGAGTTGGCCCGAGCCCAGAGACGATGAGCGGGCCTGGCTGTACCGCGTCCACCACTACACACATATGTACGCGGCAGCATCCGATGCAAATGGCCTTGTTGCGTTTATGGACATCCCTCCCGGAACATGGGAATGGCAGGCACTTCACAAGAATGGATGGGCGGAACCGCCTTCGGGAGAGGTCGTGATCGATGCGGAGTCTCCGGGGGTCCTGAAGTTCCAGGTTCCCCCCGCACGTGACCCGCACCATTGGTGAACGGTTGATAATCGTCGTCTGAGGTACCCCCAAACTCTGCTTGAATCCTGCTGGTCGGATGCCTGGGGGACGGTGGCTTGGCTTGACGTCCGGTGCGGTGCCATCCTGTCATGGGCGGCGCTTGGCGCCTCGCTGCTGCGATTTGGCGCGATGTCGGGCAAACACTCTCCGCGAAGGCAACCCGCACACGATGGGCCTTAGAAAAGCACTCCTGTTCACATTCCTGCTCCTGGGGATTCTGCTCCCGCCGGGCCTGCACGCAGAAGATATCGGCGATATCGTCTATGCGAAGGGCTTCAGCATCAAGGTGCTGGATTTCGATGAGTCCTCGCTGCGCGTGGAGTTGACGAACAGCAGCAAGGAGCCTCCCACCAGCGCTCAGCGCCGTGTGACGGCGAATTTCTGGATTGCTGTCCCGCCGGGATCGCTTGCGCGGTACTCGCAGGAATCTGCCGAATACATTGCCTATCCTGAAGAGGGGGAGCCGTCGGATCCGTTCTCGTCGGATGAAGAGTGTCCCCTCGGCACGATCCCCACTGGATTGGCTCGCCCGACGGGCAGCGTAATCGATTCGTTCCGAACGATCGGCCTCACCCAGTTCAGCGTTCCGGTTACGGCCTGGGTCTCGAACGGTGGCGAGAATGGCGAGAGCGGAACCGTCGTTCTGAACAAGGGCGTGTTCAGCATCAAGTTCGAGGGCGGCAAGCTCGATGAGCCGCCCTCTCCAACAAACCTCGAAGAGCGCGACCCCTACCTGCTCGATTTCGGCGGTCGAATCGTCGCAAACCCCGAGCAGATCCCGCTGGTAACGCGCGCGCCGGATCCGATCAAGGACCTCGATAAGATCAAGGAGTGGGCTGATCTTCTGAAGAAGGCTTCGGAGAACGGACCCGTCGTGATGTTCAAGATCGGGCGGTCAGGCGTCTATAAGATCACGCCGTCGGAACTGAGTCGCCTGGGGTTAGATCCTGCGAACTTCAATCCGAATCGCATGCGAATGCTGGTTGGAAACAGAGAGATCCCGATCAACTTCGAGCAGCTCGTCGACGGGCCATTTGTCGGTGACACAAGCATTACGTTCTTTGTTCCGGAGCCCTCCGAGTATCGCACTCCGTACCAGCCTCTCTGGTTGTTTCAGGTTTCGGAAGACGATCCACAGTTTCGCGAGCCGAAGGCAATGGAGAGGCAGCCGGATCGAGGGATTAAGGCTGATGTCATTGAGGGTGAAGGCAGGACGACACTCCACTTGTTCCAGCCGAACGTCTTCGAGTTGCGGCATCCTTTCACCGATGAGACGGGCCGCTGGGCACTCGGGACATGCACACCAGGGACGTATTTCAAGCATGAGTTCGACGTCGAGGGCCTGAAGCCGGAAAGCGAGGCGGTGATCGAGCTTTCATACGGCGGCTATTACTCGCAGCGTTCTCGCCAGTCGCAGCTCTACATCAATGGTGAACGAGTCGGTCCGCAGGAGGAGTTCTTCGGTCAGGGACCGAACGTGAAACAATATACGCTGCCGCCTGGTCTCCTCCAGGAAGGACGCAATACTCTGGCAGTGTTCTTCCCGGACTCCGGCGACAGCACGCAGGATGAAGTCCTCGCTGTGAGTTACGCCAACGTCACGTACTCTGTCGACCTGAAGAACTTCCCCATTAATCAGAAGGTAGAAGTGTCCTCCCCCAAGGCAGGGAAATTCCAGATCGAGATTCCGCGCCCCTCAGAAAGCTACAAAACACAAACCTTCTTCCTCGATGTCACCGATCCCTACACGCCGTTTGCGCTGCCCTTGCGGTCGAGCGCCCCCCTTTCGGCGGGTCATCGTTTCATGGGTTGGATGGAGGCGACTGAAGAGCCCCGCACACTGATCTACTCGGATCAGAATTCTGTCATGTATCCGGGCGCGGCCCGCGTCTTCAAATACGATGAGTTGCTCTTCCCGAGTGAGGCGACCGACTATCTCGTCATCGCCAGTGAAGATACAATCACCGGCGTGGACGATTTGATGAAGATGCGCGAGGACGATGATTTTGCCGTCCGCAAGGTGGACGTCGATTCGATCTACGCGATCTTCTCATACGGATACATGAAGTACGAGCCGATCCATACGTTCCTGCGCCAGGCGTTCAATGACTGGCCGGGAGCTCGCCTGCAGAGAGTTCTGCTGGTCGGCGAGGCGAGCGAATTCTGGTGGCAGTACTCTTTCCCGACCGCTGGGATTTCGCCGAATCAGATTCCTATTTTCGGATGGGGCCAGCGCGGCGTCACAATTCGAGGCGACGATAGTTATGCACTGATCTGCGGAAATGGTCCATTGGCAGATATCGAAATCGGACGAATCCCCTCATCCGATTACGAGGAAACGGTGAAAGCCGGCAAGCGTATCCAGGAGTACGAGGATGCTCCTCCAGCCGGCCCATGGAGCACACGCCATCTCTTCATCACTGATGATGAGCCGGAGTTCGCACGGGTCTCGGAACGTGTTATCCGTTCTGAACTGACTGACGTGAATCGACCGGAACGCATTTACCTGCAGGACTTCCCTTACGAAGACTACTTCCGCATCATCTCTCGGAAGCGCAGTACGGCCATGACTGAGGCTATCATCGATGCGCTTTCGCGAGGCGGCTTGACAGCGACGTACTTCGGGCATGGAGGTCCGAACCTGTGGTCGGCAGAACGTATCTTCCATTACCGCGATATCGAGGATCTACATACAGAGGGCCGCCGTCCGGTGATGGCGGCAGCATCCTGCGATACGGCTTGGGTCGACTATCCGGTCGAGCCTGTCCGCCGCAGCCTGGCGGAACGATTCCTCCTCTCCGAAAACGGCGGTGCAATCGGCATCTTCGCGCCTGTCGCGGGCACGAGTTCCTTCGAGCACGATTACATTATTCGCCCGTTCTACAAAGCATTCGAGGACCCCGCATTCAAGACACTGGGCGAGATCACACTGTACGCAAAACTGGAGTACATGCTTGATCGCAACCAGTCCTATGTGCCGAATCAATTCATCCTGCTGGGCGATCCGGGATTGAAGATCTACCGCCCGTCGCGCCAGATCGGACTGGAGATTTCTCCCGCCGGTGTCTTTGCAAACGAGCAGGCCGAAATCGTGGTAAAGGGACGCGCTCCGCGCATAGCTTGGGGACTTGCAGAGGTCACTCTGCTGGACGAAGAGGGGCGACCCGTCGACGGCGTGGCACGCGCTCGTGTCGTCCAATCCCAGTTTGAAGCGAAGCTCCAACTGCCGCCTTTCGTCAAGCCAGGCAGCTATCGACTGATCGTTCAAGCTTACAACAAGAGCGAGGGCTACTTCGAGACGATCGAGCAGGATTTCCCGGTGCGCGAACCCGATGTCCGCCTGGAGTGGAGTTCCGATGCTCCGACGGACAAGGCCATTCCGTCCGGCGCCGTCGTGAACTTGAAGCTCGAAGCCGAGAATCGTTCCGAGGGTTTCATGCAGAATCTCGTGTTGGAACTGCGCGATGCGACTGCAGATGCCAGCCTGACATCCCATCCGCTCTCTCTCGCGCCCGGCCAGGAACTGGAGTGGGAATTCCCAGTCCCCGCTCCTCCCGGAGTTCGCATCTTCTCCGCGAAGGTGGACTACGAACGCACCGAGCCGGGTCAGGCGCCCTTAGCCGAATCTGCCATCGTTGTTCGCGCAGTTCCCGACAAGGATATCAGTGTCGCCGTTCCGGACAAGATTGTCGAGATCCAGCGCATTGCCGCGCCGCCGCAGACGTCCTTCGAGATTCCAGTTTACAACTTGAAAGACAAGCCGCTTGTCGAGGTGACGGCGGACTTCCTCCTCTTGGACACGGAAAAGGGAACGGCCGTCGGGAAAACGATCCGCGCAGGCAGAATCCCGCCGCTGGGCAAGGGGATTCTGAAGTTCAGTTCAAACTCGCGGTTCCCGGAAGGCACACTGCCCTTCCGCCTGACCATCAATGGTCGGGAAGGCGAGAATGGCAAGGCGATCACCCAGACCGTGGACATGGGGCTTCGAATGCCGGTGGGGTGCGACATCGAGGTCGTGCCCGGATCCGTTCGTCCTGAGCGTGATGCCTATGTTCGTGGCGAGACAGTCTTTATCCGGGCAGATGTTCGGAATCGAGGTGGCGATCCCGCGGAGAATCTGCTGACGACATTGTATGTGGGGGCTCCATGGTGGGAGCAGAACAAGGCACCGTCTGCCACCAATGAAGCGGAGGTGACATTCGAGAAGCCACTACTGCCGGGCGAGACGCGTGAGGTTCGCCTGCGCTGGGATCCGCCTTCGGGCTTTGGTCGCCAGGCCGCGTTGTTTGTAGTGACCAATTCGAGCCGCAAGATCGTCGAGAGCGATTACCGCAATAACGTCGGCGACACGATTGTCTCCATGGCCAGCCTTCCAAATCTTGCGATCGATGGAAAAGACATCATTGCCTCGCAGGACTACGTTGCCGACGGCGAAGTGATCAGCCTCACGATCCCGTACTGGAATACGTCTGCATTCGATTTCTCGCATCCGTTTGTCATCGAAGTTGATGCCGAAGGTCCCGAGACGGAACCGATGCTGGTCTATCGCGGCGTTCTGGATCGACTGGATGCCGGGGAACGGGGAATGATCCAAATTCCGTGGCATGTGACGGGGATGCGAGACCGTGTAACAGTCTCCGTCAATTCAGAGCGCGAGTACGGCGAATCTGTCCTGGCGGACAACACGGCCCTACTGGACTTCGAGTATGTACTGAACCAGAAGTATCTCGGTGGAGATCCGGACTTCTGGACATTCAATAACACCATGCCGTTCGGCTCGATGGACTCGTTGTTTGTTTCTCCCGACAACTCGCTGGAACTCATCGCATTCCCGGAAGCAGGCGAGCGAATCACATTCAAGAACGAGTACGTCGTCGGCGAACCGCTCCCCAAGCCGTCACTCCTTGCCGATTCTGACAACATGATGGCCCTGGACGACCAGGGAGCAATCAGTTGGACGCCGTATGAGACGCCCGCCCCCGTGCAACTTCGGATTCCCATGCCGAAAGACGATGGCACAACGCTCTACGATGTGTATGTCGAGCAGATGGGCGCGAACTCGCCGGACGATAAGCCTTCGAACTTCTACCGCTACCGCAGCGAGGACCAGGACGTCTGGAAAGATATCAAGGACCGCTTCTCCGCCATGGTCTATCTCGATCGAGTCGAGACGAAGGACGACTTCCTGGATATTTCTTTCACGTCGCACTCGATCGTGTCTTGGAACAAACTGCGTGCCCTGCAGATTCGACCGGTCAAGGGCCGCTACACTTCGCCTCTCTTCGAGGTCGATGGCCTGCGCGCGTTCACCTTCGAGCCCGATTACCGAGCCGGTGGAGAGGCCAAGGTGCTTTTCGACTTCCGTGTGGGGACGGGAAATCGGTACGATCCCCAATTTGGGGATTGGCAGCCGCTCCAGAGTGGTGAGAGGGTTGCTGCAAATCCGGATGCGACAGCCCTTCAGTGGCGTTGTACCATCTTCGGCGATCGAAAGACATTGCCGAAACTCAGAAACGTAATCTTCCGGTTCGCCGGAGAAAGCGAAATCGCGGAGGCGAATCCTTGAGCGAGCCCGCAGCACCCGCCGGCAAGTCGCTGGCAACTGATATCAAACGTATGGCCCCCGTGTGGGCAGTCGTCTTTCTGGCCGCGGCCGGATCGCTTCTGGCGATTCGCTACCAGGGAACATCCTATCTTCAGAAGGGACTCTACGAGTCCTCAGATTCCTGCCAGGTGGCCGAGATCCACTACGAGGCGGGTATGAAACTCTGGAGCCAATTGAACCGTCAGGCTGCGGAGAATCAACTTGAACGCATGGGTGGCAGCTCGCTCGGCTATCTTGCGGATAGCCAGATCGTCTCAGATGCCCAGGAACGCTTCTGGAAGGCCCTGGAATTGTGCCCGACGATCCATGGGGCGAATGACGCCCTGGCGGATCTGGCCTGGTGGTCGGGTGACGAGGCTCTCGCCCACTATCGGCTCGGCCTTGCGCACGCAGAGCGCAATGAACTCGATCAGGCGCAGGTGGAACTGCGGACGGCGCTTGAGATCGCTGACGACAAGTCCCGGCCCGCCGTGGCTCTCGCGGAGATTTCTGCCCTCCTGTCCGATTGGGATGCCGTCAAGGATGCAATGGCTGCGGCCGGCGATGCAGTGCGCAAGACGCCGAGTGGTCTGCTCGCGATCGCGCAGATGGCCTTCAACGATGGAGACAGCGAGGCGGGCGTCGAGGCGCTGAAGTCCGCTCTGGATCTCGATCCTGGCAATCCCGAAGCGATTCGACTTGTGATCAGCCACTTCGAGAGCATTGAGCAGCCCGAAGCAGGTGCCGACCTGGCAGCGAGCTATCTGGCGAAGGCCAAGGCCCCCACTGCGACCAGCTATCACCTCGTAGGCCTCGATTACATGTATGTCCAGCAGTGGGACAAAGCGTTAGCAGCGCTGGATAAGGCGCTGGAGATCGCCCCGGGTGCCGTCGTCCTGCACTATGATCGTGCCGTCATTCTGTTCAATCTGGGAAGGTACGATGCTGCCCGTGCCGCTGCGGAAACCGCGATGAATCAGGACTATCGCCAGTATCAGGCATTGGTCAGCCAGAATCGGCTGGATCCAACGAAGGGACCCTGATCGATCAGTGGCGACTCGTATCGCCGCCGGATTTCAAACCCATGGCCGAAACCCCCTCGCCAAGATCGCCGAGCAGTACCGCGCTCGCCGTCGCGGGGGATCGTTCGGAAATGAGCTTCCGAACGAAGCTCCTGCCATACATTCCGCTCCTGCCCATTCTGCTGCTGGCTTTCCTGATCGCCTCGCCCGGCCTGCGGGCGGGCTTCTATGCAGATGACTGGTTCCAGGTTCTCCCGCGCAGTCCATTGGAGATTCTGCGCACATTCACCGGCGATTGGAGCACCGGCACCCACACGCCGGGCGGGCTGTATCGTCCGCTGATTCGCGTGACGTTCGGAATCGATGAGTGGATATGGGGATCGAATCCCTTTGGGTATCATCTGACCAACATGGTCATGTGGCTGCTGTTGATTGCCGGTGTCTACACGGCTGGTATTGTGTTGACCGACGGAAAGAAGTCTCACGCTTCCTTCGCGGCGGTCTTTGTGACTCTGTTCCCCACGAATGCGGAAGCCGTTACCTGGTTGAGCGGCCGAACAGATCTGCAGGCAGGGTGCGCGCTGATCTGGGCATTTGTGGGACTACTGTGGTTCCTTCGGACTGAGAAGATACGGCATCTGCTCCTGTGCCTGGGGCTATTTATGGCGGCTCTCCTCACAAAGGAGATAGCCATTGCTGCCTCGGCGGTTCTTCCGCTGGCCATTCTGCTCCTCTCGCCCAAGACATTCAGCCGATGGTTGTGGCGTGTTGGCATTGTGGCTCCGATTATGATCGGCATCATCTACCTGATCGTTCGATTCGCATCTATCGGCGGCCTGGGAGGTTATCATGCGGAACGCGGTCGGGCGCTCACAATTTCCGAGCTTTGGCATGCCGCTGCTTCGCAGATTGCGGCGCTGGGATTTCCTCGCTGGGGCTTGTCCGAGGGCTTCTATTCGACAACTGCCGCTTGGGGCGCCTTGCTGTTTTTGGGACTGATTCTCGTGATGGGACGATTTCGCCGCCCGGTCGTGTTCTGCTTTGTGGCCGCTCTTCTCTTCCTTGCACCGATGGCCGGACTCGGAGTCGGAGGTGGAATGGGCGGACGAATGCTGCTGGTGCCGGAGATGTTCGTCGCGCTGGGGCTGGCCAGTTTCGCGGGGCTCAGCCTGGTCGGTCGAGTTGTCAAATGGCCGCTTCTGCTCGTATATCTTTACGTGTTTCTGGCTTGGGCAGCAGATTCTTTGGACGCGCACTTGGCCTGGAAACGAGCCTGGCCGGCAAACAGGGATCTTATGAATCAGATCGTTACCCAGATCGAATCGACGTCTGTCCCTCGCCAGTTCGCCTACGAGGAGCCCCCATTCGGCGAGGGCAATCGCCTTCTGGTGCCGGGTATGACAGGGGCACTCGCGGTCCGCACGATGTGGCAATGGAAGGGCCTGCAGGCGTATTTCGAGGATCCGAAGCCGGATGAGCCGTATGGAATCTTGATTTTGGAGTTGCCCGACGGCGGCTCACACCGTCTGATTCCGGCCTTGGCGCCTCCCGCGGGTGAAGGCACGTTAATCTTCAGGGGTTCACCAACTGGCGAGTTGGAGGTCTTTGAGGTTGCCGTGGAGAACGAAATCCGCTTGGTTGGACCAGAAGTGGAGAGTGCTGCCATCGAAGTCGATGGTTCGACCTCGTTCCAAGTGGGAGAAGGGGGCGAGTTGTCGGGATACAAACTGGGTCCGAGTGGGGGGATCCTGTTTGGGCTGGACACGACACTGTCGGATTTGGTTCTGACGGGGCGCGCTCGGGTGGACGCCGGCACAGGCGCTGTGCGGATTCAGCAGGCCCAGGGGGAATCGTTCACGATTCCATTCAGCTATCCTCCGGACTTCTGGGGGACGGACGTGTTTGCCGTGCGAATCCCGGGGATTTCAAGCGGCCCGGTGGGACTGACATGGATTCCAGCGCCTGAGTCTGTCCGCTTCGAGCTCGATGAGCTGACATTGCATGAGTATGAATTGACGAGACTATCCGATCAGGAGCACGCCCAGCAGTGAGAATCCTAGTAACAGGGATGGGGGGATTCGTTGCCTCGCACTTGGTGCGAGAGTTGGCATCGCATGGCCATGAGGTTTGGGGCACGGGCCTGGCACCTGAGAGTCATGATCTTCTGGCCGGCGGCGAAATCATGGCCGCCGATCTGCGCCATCCGGACGCCGTTCGCCGGGTGATGGAGAAGGCCCATCCCGAAGCGGTGATTCACCTGGCAGGGCAGAGCAGCCCTGCAAAGAGCTGGAAGATTCCGCAGACAACGTTCGAAGTAAACGTTCTGGCAACGATGGAAGTGGTCCGTTGGGCGACCGAGTTCAGTGACAATCCGCTCATCACCTACATCAGTTCCGCCGAGGTCTATGGGATTCCCGATCCGGAGGAACTTCCGCTGCGCGAGACGAGTCCGCTTCGTCCTGAAACCCCCTACGCAGTCAGCAAGATCGCTGCGGAAGAAATCACGAAGCTGTATGCCCGCCGTTATGGCGCGCGCTGGTTGATCCTGCGTTCCTTCAGCCACACTGGCCCGCATCAATCGACGGACTTTGTGGTGCCCGCGTTTGCCCGCCAGGTGGCGCTCTACGAAGAGGGCAAGGCCGACAGTCTGCAGCACGGCGACTTGCGCGCTTTCCGCGATTTCTCCGATGTTCGCGATGTGGCGCGCGCTTATCGGCTGGCGGTCGAGAACCAGTTGTGCGAGCAGACATTCAATGTGTGTTCCGGCGAGAGCGTTCGAATTCAGCGTCTGTTGGACATTCTGCTCAGCCTGAGTGAACGCGAAGTTCCATGCCGACGGGATGCCGCCCGCGTTCGCGCGGAAAAAGTCACGGAAGTTCGAGGCGACAGCACCGCACTCCGCGACGCAGTTGGGTGGGAACCTCGAATCTCGCTCGAGCAGATGGTCAAAGACGTTCTGGAGGAACAGAGGGAGTTGGTCGGACACCTTGCCGACAAGATCGGATGAGTTCGGCGTTTTTCAGTGCATTCCGCGATGAGCCTCGCTCTTCGGCACTGCCATTCTGGTGGTTGGCAGTGCTGGTTGCGGGGCTTCCTCTTTTTGTGTGGCCGTCGGCACAGGATGCCTTCGTGCTCCCGAAGGTCGGGGCCTTCGGCGCGGGCACGTGGATTCTCTTCGGGCTAATTCTGCTGGCGGCCTGCCTCGGTCGTTCGCTGCGAATCCTCCTGCATCCTGTCAATGGACTGCTGGTTCTCTTCCTGGGATGGCAGTTGCTG
Source organism: bacterium (assembly GCA_020444065.1). Taxonomy (NCBI): domain Bacteria; species bacterium. Next base: position 241,763 of record JAHLLQ010000006.1, read on the forward strand.
AGCGTTCTGTGGGCCGAAGCTCCGGCGATGGCTTGGGATCAGGTGCGATCGACGGGATTACTCGTTCTATTCGCGCTGCTGGCCCAAAGCACGCTCGCAGATGATCGGCGGAAGATCATCGCGCTCGGGTGGTTGTTGATCGTGTCCTCCACGGCCATAGCGATCTGGGCTCTGATCCTGGATTTCTCGTCTGTCTTTGCTCCGAACCTGATTCCTGTTCGCCAAACGCTGAACGATTGGCGCGACTTCGTTTCTGCAGCAAGTTTGGGGAACAGCGGTCACGTGGCGGACTTCATCGTCGCCGGCTTTCTGGTCACGTTGGGTTTCGCACTGATTGCCCGCAGCAAGAAGGCGCTTTGGCTGTTGGCGCCGTGCCTTTGGATTCAATCTGCTGCACTCATTGTGGCGTGGTCGGTGCATTCTAACCTGAGCCTTATCATCGCAGCTGGCTTGCTGGTTTTCCTGATGCGCGACCGCTGGGATCTGGCGTGGTGGCGGAGGCGCGTGCCGCGCCTCGGCGTACTGATGGCCGGCTGGATTGTGGTCACGCTCTTCTTTGTGGTTGGGAATCCGGCGAATCCGCATCGTTCGAGTGAAGGCGGCGGCATTGTCGCCCAGGCCTTCGACTCCTCGCGCTGGCACGAAGGCGGTTCGACACGATTAGCGATCTGGGCAACCACGCTGGCAATCATCCAGGACAACGCGTGGCTGGGGACCGGCGCGGGCACCTTCACGTGGGTCTACCCCGCCACCGAGGCGCCTCTACTTGAAGGCCACCCGGAATTGGAAATCTACGCCGGCACGTGGACAAACGCCGCGCACAATACGCTGCTGCAGACGTGGAGCGAAACCGGCTGCATTGGAGCGTTCCTGCTGATTTCTCTGATCGGAACGGCTTTCTACGCGATGAATCGTCGCCGCCAATCGGAAGCCCACGGAAATGCCGCCCTGCTCTCGATCGCGATGGCGATGCTGGCCGCGTGGTGCGTGCAGTCCATGATGAATTTCCCGCTGGAACTGCCACTCTCTTCGATGCTGCTGGTGCTGCTGATTTCGATTCCAGCCATTCTTCCGCAGCGTGGGGAGGATGCCGACTTGTTGCTGCCGGTCTCTCGCCAGTACCCAGGCATTCGTCTCGGAATCATCCTGAAGAACATGCAGATCCCGACGGAACTGCAGTTGGCACCGACCCCGCCTCGAGCGGCTGCGCCGATCGTTGGCCTTGTCCTGGCGGTCGCGATGCTCTTCCCCGCCTGGAAGTCCACTGCCGAGCTTCGCGCCAGCGTCCGCTATCGACCGGTCTACGAACAGAATCGGCAGCTCCGCGGGGGCTCGCTGACGGCCCCCGAGGCGGCCGGACTGGTCTCCGGCTGTCGCGCAGCTCTGGCCATCGATCCAACGTACACGGATTGCCGCTCGGCGCTGTCCGATTTGCTGGTGCGCAGCCAGCAGTACAGCGCGGCCCTGGCCGAACTGGAGCTGGTGCAGAAACGCCTGAACGCCATCGAGGTCCATTTGCGAGAGGCAATTTGCCTCGATGCACTCGGGCGGCCGGACGAGGCACTCCCGGCATGGAACCAGGTCTTCACCCGCCAGCCCCAACTCTCGGCGAGCTTCCCGGGTCCATTTAGACGGTGGGCATCGTGGATCGAGGCACAGCAAGGCACTCCCTGAAGCCTCGCACGAGGCTTTTCCTTGCCCTACCCCCCCCTCGGGGCCGTTGAATCGGAGTGCAAAATCTGACTGCGGAAGGAACTCTGCCGCTGAACATGCGAAACGACTGGTCGAAGCTGAGAAACGGATTCCTCGCCATTGCGGTCGGTTTGCTGCTGATCGCGGGATCGGCGCGCGCCGAGGATGAGGCGAGCGACGGCCCCTCACGCATGGCGCAGCAGGTTACGAAGCCGGAAGCACAGGCTCTGATTCCGCTGACCGAACCGATTTTGGACGAGTTGGATCCCGATCGCCGGTTCTCACTGGGAGTCGATCGCCTGATTCGCGATGAGTTTGTCCAACTCGATCACAAGCACATTCTGGTGGCGACAAGCCGTCTGGCACTGGACAGCGAAGGCAAGAACCTGCTGGAGACGCTGCTGGAGGCCAGGAAGCCGATCGTACAGCGCGTACTGATTTTCGATGATGAACTTCCTCAGCCCGCCCGCAGCCGGAAGCTGGATCGCGTGCTCGCCCGGCACCCGGATGTGCGGATTTTTCAACGCACCGCGCGCAATTTCCGTCCAACCAAGGGTATGCTGGAAGGCATCGATCGGATTGTGATCGACATTCCGATGCGCGGCGCCCGGTTCTATCCCGAAGTCGCTTTCATGGGCGCCGTGCTCGAAGAAGCCGGCCTGGAAGATATCCCCGTCCTTTTCCTCGATCGCCCTCTGCCAATGAGTGGACTTCTGATGGAAGGTCCCGTTGGCGATCCGAAACTGTACGATACGGCGAACTGCTTCCTGCCGGCCGTTCCGCTGCCTGGGCTAACCGGCGGTGAACTAGCAGACCTATTCAACACCTACTACGGGCTTGAAGCCGAGCTGGAAATCGTCGAGATGAAGAACTGGCGCCGGACCGCGGGCTACGGACCGCTGCTCGAAGCCTACGCCCGGTTGGACATTCATCCCGAAGAGGAACTGAGCGAGTGGCCGGTCTACGCACCCGCATCGACGGAAGTTGCGGCGTGGCAGGCCGGAGCCGCCCTGGGTCCCGAGAAATATGTAGCAGGAGTCCGGGAAGAAAACCCCGCACTGCTGGTTTCGCCCATCGGTTACGAGGCAGAGGATTTTGCCCGACAGTTCAATTCGTTTGGCATAACGAAGCACCATGCGGAAGCCACGACGACAACTCTCTCGAACGGCAGAGTCGGCGATGTGGTGGCCATTTCCAGCGACGACCTACCCGAGCCGGTAATGACCAGTGTCGTCATCTGGCACCTGGCCGCCCAGAAAGATGCGAAGATTCTGCCCCCGGAAGGTGAAGCTGGCCTTTACGGGACGACGTTTGTGTTCGATTCTCTGCGACAGGGCCGTGATCCGCGCGAGATTCAGCGGCTTTGGAAGATTCACCAACCTTATCGGGAGTTCGAAGCTCGACGCAACGACCTGCTTCGATACACACGATGAACCGTTTCTTCTGTCTTCTCTCCGTTCTGTGCCTGGCCCTGGTGGGTTCGGCCTGTAAGCAGGAGGCGCCTCCGACGCCACCGCCAGAGCGCATTATTGAATATCACCTGCAGCCCACAGCGGCCGTCGAAGGTACTATTGATGTGCCGGACGGCGTGGAGCCTTTCGGCATCATGGTATTTGCCGAAGGAACCTCGAACATGAGTTTCACGGACGCCAAGGGTGAGTTCCTGATCACGGATCTCGATCCGGGTGACTATGTGCTTCGTGCAATGCGCCACGACCTGCAGTCGCTGATGGTTGCTGAAATATCGATTCGAGATGCAGATCTGGAAAAGGATCAGCCGTTCCTGACTCTCAAGGGCGTCGAAATGAAGCCCCGCGAACTCGAGGGCAAGAGCGGCGCGGCGCCGGAGTTCGCGGCGCTTGGGAATCTGCGCGGGCTCGTACTCACAACGAACCCCACGGATTCAAAGGGGGTTCTGGTGGAAATCACCGGGACCGATATGCGGACGGTGACCGACGCCAGTGGATCGTTTGTTTTCTACAATCTTCCGAGCGGCGATTATGGTCTTAACGTATCGCGCAGCGGCTACGAGACGAAGACGGCGCGCGTTCATGTGTTCCCAGGATTGGATAATCCAGCCGGCGAGATTCGCCTGGATGTGGTGGATATTGCTGCCGGCCAGGGGCGAACGATCTTCGGGCGCGTCGAGATGTTCGATGCGCAGGAGAATCCGGTCGCCGAGTTCGACGCCGTGACGGTTTACCTGGAAGGAACCGAGTTCCAGGCGCGCCCCGACGCCGCTGGCCAGTACCAGTTCGGTGGAATTCCCGCAGGACGATACGTTGTCACAGCCTCAGCCCCCGGCTATGCGATCGCCCAGCGCTACGAGGTCGATCTGACCGAGATCGAAGCCGTAGAAGTGAACCCGATCCTGCGCCCGACGGAGGACCAGGTCACGGATATCGGCTCGGTCGTCGGACGCGTCATCCTCGAGGAATCCCCCACCGGCGGTAACGGTGGCGTTGCCGTATCGCTGGCGGGAACCAGTTCGATCGCGATCACGGATCAGCAGGGCACGTTCCGGCTGCTCGATATTCCGGAAGGGATGTACGATCTCGTGGCTACAATGACCGGCTATGAGACCGCCTACATCGAAGGGATCGAGGTGGTGGCGGCTCAGGAAACGCAGGTCGGCACGATCGAGATGAAGCTGGAGCGCCTCGCGCCGGAAGTCGTCGGCACGTTGCCGGAGCCGGGAGCGTTGGATGTCCCGATCGAGCAGCCGACAGAAGTCATTATCCAATTCAACATGAAGATGAATCAACGGTCGCTGGTGGACGCCATCAACGTCTCGCCGGATGTGGATTATCGCGTCGCGACGGCGGGACGCCACGCGCGCGCAAGCGAAGATCGCGTCGTCGTGCTGCTGTCCGGCTATTCGAGGGAAGGCAAAGTGCTGCGCTTCGATACGAAGTACACTGTCGAGGTTGGGACTGCAGTGACGAGCATCGACGGCGTTCCCATGAAGGAGCCGTACAGTTTTTCGTTCACCACGGGATCCGCCCGAGTGATCGCAACCCGGCCCGACGACGGTGCGGAAGGCGCCTACGTCTCCCCCACCGAGCCGATTCTGATTCACTTCAACGCGCCGATCAGTGTTTCAAAGTTCAACGCAGATGACATCCGCATCCGTCCAGATATTGGAACGGTTCCGAGCTTTGAGGTGCAACATGACTCGCGGACGGGCTGGGGCACGCTGCAAATCGTGGGGCGATTCGAATGGGAAACCGAGTATACGGTGCGAATCGGCAAGGGCATCGAGACCATCACCGGCGATCGGATCGAGAATCTTCCGTACACATTCAAGTTCACCACGCGTGAGGTGACCGAGAATTTCCCGTACAACTCGGATGACGTCGACACGATCGAGCGCCAGCGCAAAGAACGCGATCGGCATTAGCCTGCCAGTGCAGACATTTCTGCCAAGAGATTATCGGCCTGTCCTCATTCTGGACGGGCCGACTTCTTTTTACGCCTGTCCTTGGCAACGCAATCGTGATGGCATGTGAAGTGACTTCGCAACCTTTCGGGCTTGCGGTACGTTCCCCTGAATTCTAGAGTGCAGCGCGGTCAATCGCTCCGGCCTCGCGAGAGGCGGGCGGAGCTTGTATGTGCCGCAGTCTCCAGGGAGCCTGCCGCCGAACATGTCGAACGGCGAAAGTGATGCCATTCAAGCGCTTTGCGAGCGTGTGGACGCGCGTAAACTCCTGGAAGCCATCGGCTTTCATGTTGAGAAGCTGCGCGTGCTCGGCAACACGCTAAAGACGCCCTGTCCCATTCACAAAGACGAACGCTTGGCGACCCTGATCGTCTATCCGGATCGCGGAACCTACAAGTGCATGGTCTCGTCCTGCGATGCTTTCAAGGGCGGGACACTGCTGGACCTCTACTGCCTGTGGTCGGGCGAGAAGGGCCCCGCGGCGGCTCTCGGGATGGCGCGCTTGGCAGGAGTGGAGATCGATAAGGAGATTCTCCAAAGCGTCAGCCAAGCCTATCTGCGCGAAGCGGAGCAGGCAATCGAGGGCGGCGATCTGGCGGATGCGCATGAGTCTCTTGAGGAAGCACGCAAGATCGATTCGACATCGTTGCTGGTTCCGCTCGTCGGGGCGCGATTGGCAGAACACGAGGGCCGTCCGGAAGACGCTTGCGAGGACTACGCAATCGCTTCGCGACTGGCTCGCCGCCAGGGAGATCTGGAAGAGGCCGAACGCATCGTTCGCGAGAACCTTATTCGGCTGCGCCCGGATGATGAGCGCACTCTTCTTGAACTGGCCGATGTTCTTCACGCGCTCCAGCGCTTCGACGATCGCAACGAGTACCTTGTGCGGGTGTGCGATCTGAACGAGCGGGAAGGGCGGTTGGCGGAGTGCCTGCCGCACTACGAGCGCATGAAGGATCACGTGCAGGGCGATGCGCATCTGCGTTTGCGATATGGAAAGGCTCTGGCCGCTGCACACGAGACGCAACGTGCCGCTGAAGAATTGAGAGCTGCCGCGGATGTGTTGGCGAGCGGCGAAGACCAAGAAGCGCTGATCGAGGCACTGGCTGGTATTCGTGACTGCGAACCGGGAAACACAGAAGTCCGCGAGCGACTGGCTGAAGCCTACGACCGTGCCGGCCAGCACGTAGAGTACATCTCTGAGCTTTCTTCGTTGGGGACCGAAGCACTCGGGACCGGCGATATCGATCGTGCCGAAGGGCTCTTCCGCAGAATTCTGGAACGTGATGCCGAGTCCATCTCGGCGCGTGAAGGACTGGTCGAAGTCTACGCTACCCGTGGCGATAAGCAGGCCGAAGCGGGAGAACATCGTCACATCGCCAGGCTCTACGGAGATATGGGCTTGGAGGATCAAGTAGCGGATCACTTGATCGCCGCGCGCGACGCGGATCCAGACGATCCTGAGCTTCGCGTGCTGCTCGCTGAGCGCATGGTGAGCGACTCGAATCCGACAGCCGCGATGAAGGAGTTCTTCGACGCCGGCCGGCTCTTCTTCGAACGGGAGAATCCGGATGAAGGCGAGAAGATCTTCGCGCGATTGATCGAAGCCAATCCGACGGATCGAAACACGATCGATCGCATCGCCGGCTGCTATACAGAACACGATCGCCAGAATGCTGCACGGGATCTTTATCGCGATCTTGCCCGTCGTCAGTTGGATGCGGGGAACGCCGATCACGCCGAAGAGGCCTGCAACAAGGCGCTGGAATTCGATCCCGGCAGTCCGGAACTGATGCAGTTGCGCTTTGAGAGCCTGATGCAGTTGGAGGCCTATGTGCCTGCCTGCGATCTGGCGCTGGAGTTGCACGAGAAGCTGGCCGAGAATGAACAGATCGACCAGTCCCTGGAGAACCTGGAAAGCATGCATCAGACCGGGGAGGCGAGCCCGGCGTTGCTGATGGTTCTGGGGCGTATCCTGCGCGATGCCGGACGGCGCGACGAAGCGCTCGAAGTCTTCCACGGACTGCTTGAAGGCGCCACGGATGCATGTGCAGAAGAGCGGGCCGAAATCGCCGGTGAAGTCCTGGAACTGAAGCCGGCGGATGCCCCCGCTCGGCGCGGACTGGCACAGGCGCAGGAAGAACTGGGGCAAACCGAGGAGGCGACGAAGTCATTCCTCTGGGCGGCCTCGGACTTCCGACTGGATGATCAGTTGAAGTACGCCCTCGAGTGCTTCGAAGCGGCTGCGGCGCTGGCTCCGGAGCACGCCGAGGCACTTCGAGGAATCGCCGACCTGCAGTACGAGAACGGAAACGATGAGGAAGCGCTCGCAACGTTCCATAAGTTGCTCGATGCGCTGAAATCGCAGAATGATGAAGAAGCGATCCGCAAACTCTACGACCACATGCTCGAGCTCTTCGAGCCGGGAACGGAAATTCGGGTCGAGTTCGCAGAGTGGCTCGCGTCGATTGAAAAGAACGACGAGGCAATTACGCAGTTTGAGGCGATCGAAAAGGATCTTCTGAAGAACGAAGAGGAACTCGATCGAGTCGTCGATGTTCTTTTGCGAATTCTCGCAATCGATTCTTCGCGACGTGAAGTGCGTCTGCGCCTGGCCGACACCTGCGAGAAGATCGGCGATACGGAAGCTGCTGCGAAGCAATACGCCAAGGCAGCCGAGGAAGCAGCCGAGGCTGGCGAAGCGGCCAAGGCTATCGAGTTGTTCCGCACGGTGCTGCGCATCGACCCGCAGGATGAGAATGCATGCCTTCGCCTGGCTGAAATCTATGCCGAAGATGGCGAGACGGACCTCGCGGTCGGGGCCTTCCAACGAGTTTCACACATTCGTCGTGAAGAAGATCGAGAAGCAGAGAATATCGACATCTTCAGGCGCATTCTGGCTCTCGATCCGGCAACCCCCGGCGCACGAAAGCGCCTGGCAGAGGCGTATGAAGCTGCGGAAGATGTGGCGAGCGCGATCAAGGAATGGGAAAGGGTTGCGTCGGATCTGCTAGGCCAGTCGCCCCCCGGCGATCCTGTTCCAATTTACGCGCACCTGAAAGGTCTCGATCCAAAACGCCGCGAACCGCGGATGGCCCTGATCGAGTGGTTCGACGAAAACGATCAGCAGGCAGAGTTCCTGCGTGAGACAGTCGATTTCGTCCGTCTTTGCGAGGAGGACGACGACCTCGACACCGCCGCCGAGTACCTTGATCGCGTTCGCAAGGTCTTCCCGAACGACCTGACCGTGGCTGAGCGATTGGCCGAGTTGCAGATACGACGTGGCGAGAACAAGGCAGCCTGCACCGTCCTCGCCGACACGGCGCATGCATGGGAGCAGAAGGGCGATTCGGAGAATGCCACGCGCTTGCTGCGTCGCGTGCTGGAAATCGATCCCGACGACTTCGGTGCACGCCGCGAACTCGCCGAAATCTATGAGCACGCCGGCAATACCACCGAAGCGCTGAAGGCGCACTCCGAACTGATCCAGTGGCACCTGGATAAAGGAAATCGCGACAAGGCGTTGGAGGTTGCAAACAAGTACGAAGACTCAGCGGGGCTGGATTGGGAAGCGCGTCAGGCGTTGTATGCGCTGCTGTCTAGTCATGACGACATGTCGGATGAAATTGTCTCTCGCGTAACAATTCTCGCTGAAGAAGCAGAGAACGAGGGCGAGACGGAAGTTGCCCTGAATGCTGCGCTCTACGGAATCGGGCATGACGAGGGCATTCGTCGCCTGCGTGAAATCGCTGCGCATGCGTATAGAACTAAGGGGAATAATGACGAAGCGGCCCAGCAGTTCGAGCGACTAACGCAATTGGCAATGGAGGCAGGAAGTCGCGATCACGCGATTGAGTATTGCCGCGAGCATCTGGAACTCGAGCCGAAAGACGCGAGCATCCACCGGCGGCTGGTCGATCTTTATCGCGATACCGGCCAGACTGGGCCATATCTTTCCGCGCTGGAGACGCTCTCCCAACTGCAGTGGGAGCATGGGGCACACGACGCCGCAGTCGAAGCCTCCTTCGAGATTCTCACCAAGGATGAAAAGAGGGACGGAGTTCGCGAGCGGCTGGTCGAACAGCTTCTGGAAATGGGCGATCGCGAGCGCGCCATCGCGCAGCTCGACGTTCTGGCAACGCAAGCAGAGAAGGCCAAGGACTGGGCGGAGGAAGAGAAGTACCTGGCGCGGATCCACGAGATGGGTCTGGAAACACTGGCCATTCTGCGAAGGATCTCGACGGCACAGTGGAAGCAGGAAAAGAAGGAAGAGGCGCGCGCGACCGATGCGACGGTCCTGAAGATCGCAAGCGAATCGGCATCTCCCAAGGAAGTCATCGACGAATACAGCCGCATCATCGAAGCTGATGCCGACAACACTGCACTGGAACTGGAATTCGCCCGCTATCTGAAGGAACATGGTGACGAAGAGGAAGCCGTCGAGCGTTACAGGAGTGTCGCGGCGAAACATGTCGATGATGAATCGATGGAAGATGCAATTCTCATTCTGAGCGAGCTGGTGGAATGGCAGGATCAACGGTTCGACCTGCTGGAGCAGCTTGCCGAATGGTATGTCAAGGTCGGCGACGAATTCAGTGCGGCCGAGCTGTATCTGAATGCGGCGCGCGGATACGAGCACGCAGAAGATCTAGAAGCGTCTGCGCGTTGTGCCGAGCGTTCTCACGAGTTAGATGCCAGCAATGCCGTGACTCTGAGACTGCTGGCGCATGTGCAGGAAGGGCAGTCGAACTTCGACGAGGCGCTGAAGGCATGGCGCACCATCGCGGATCTGAATCGCGAAGCCGGCAAAGAAGAGCAGAACACGGAAGTCTTGCTCAAAATGCTGACGCTTGCGCCGGAAGACATCGAGACGCGCGAGCAATTGCTTGACTTGTACGAGAAGCTGGGACGCACGGAAGAGGCTGCGAATCAAGGTCTTGAACTCGCAACGATGTGTCAGTCTGCCGGAGACATGGATCGCGCGACTGAGATTCTGCGCCGCCTGAAGACCGCGGCGCCGGACAATCGCGAACCGCGCGAACGTCTCGTCGCACTCCTCGAGGAACTCGAAGATACTGCAGGTGCTAAGGACGAGCTGATCGAACTGGCGGACATGGCAGAAGTCGCCGGCGAGCTTGAAAAAGCGCTCGAATATTGGCAGAAGGCCTTCGAACTGGCGCCGGAAGACACAGCGGTTGGTCTATCCTACGCTGAAGGTCTCCGCCAGGCGAATCGCACGGAAGAGGCCGTTGAGCAGTTCCGCAAGATCGCCGCAGTCATTCTGGAAAGCGATGGGCCAGAAGCCGCAGATACCGTTTACCGCGAAGCATTGGAACTGGCGCCGGATGACCTGGATCTTCGCAAGGAGCAGTTCGAGTGCACGAAGCGCGGAGGCGATGATCTGCAGATCGCCGAGGATGCTCTTGAACTGGCGCGGCGCTGCTTCGGTGCAGACAAAGGCGACGAAGCCCTCTCATTCTGCCAGGAAGCCTCGACTCGCCAGCCACGGAATGCGGACTTGCGCAAGCGCGTTGCTTCCCTGCAGTCAGATAATGGAAAGACGGATGAGGCGTCGCGCGAATTGCTTGAAACGGCTTCCGAACAGCTGGAGCAGGCCGAGCCGGAGACTGCTATCCAGATTCTACTCGAAGCGCGCGAAGGGACCGAAGACGCCATCCCGATTCTCCAGTTGTTGGTGCGTGCCGAGCTCTCGCGCGAGAACACAGAAGTCGCTTTCGACTACATGGAAGAGCTGGCTTCTGCCCATGCCGCAAAGGACGACTTCGAGAGCGTCGAAGGCACATGGCAGGAAGCGCTGGAGCTCGATCCGGAGAGCATCCGTGCACACCGTGGCCTGGTCGATGCCCTGAAATCGCAGGGCGATGACCGCCTCGCCGAGGCATTGGACGCGCTGCATGACTTGAGTCAGTTGTACGTGAACGCCGAGTTGGATGAAGATGCCGCAGCCTGCTACCGCGAGATGCTCGAGATGGACGACGGGCAGTTTGAAGTTCGGGGCGCGCTCGCGGAGCTCTACGTCCGAATCGACGACAAGCCGGCGGCGACGGAAGAATTCCTCAAGCTGGCACGCGCCCACCGCGAGAAGGACGATGCGGAGGCCGCGATTGAGTTCTTCCAGAAGGCGCGCGAGCAGGATGGGGAGAACCTCGAGGCAGTAGAATCGCTGATCGAAGTCACACGCGAATGCGGCGACAAGATGGGCTTCACGCGCTACAGCCTGGAACTGGCAGAGATTCACGAAGGCCATTCGGACATCGACGCTGCAATCGAAGTCGTGAAGGGTCTGGTCGAATCGGAACCGGAGAATACGGAAGCCGGTCTGCGGCTGGCGGCTTATTACGAGAAAGCGAATCGGCTGGACGACGCGATTCAGGTGTACCTGAGCGTTGCGCATACCTGCCTGTCGCTTGGCGAGTACACGGAAGGCATCTATGCGCTGCATCACATCGAGCGCCATCAGCCCACTTCGGTCGAAGTCCTGATCCCGCTGGGAGAGGCCTTCCTCGATGCCGGCGAGACGAACAACGCACATCTCCACCTCGTTCAGTCGGCCCGGCTTCTACAGCGGCATGATGAGGTCGATCGCGCGATCGAGGTCACGGAGCGCATCGTCAAGCACGTACCCGATTCGTCTGAATTGCGCACTCTGCGCGCGGAGCTCTTCGAAGCGGCCGACAACAAAGAGAGCGCTTCGGATGAACTCTCGAAACTTGCCGACATGTCGTCCGGCGATCGGTCGCGACATGTTCAGATTCTCGAGCACTTGTTACAACTGACACCGGATCGAAGCGATGAGCGGCAGAAATACGCCGATTGTCTGGCGGATCTCGGGCGTGAAGAGGATGCGGTCGAGCAGTTCCTGCAGTTGGCTGCGGAGATGCAGAAAGACGGAAAGCTGGAGTCCGCTCTGGCGCATGCCGAGTCGGCCCTTGTCGTTGCGGAAGGACGCATCGATGTTCACCTGTGCCTGGCGAATCTTCATCGCGAAATGGGGAACGCTGACGGCGCGGTGAAGGAGTATCTCTGGCTGGCCGAGGCTGCCACGGCGAGAGAAGACTCCGAAACAGCTCTATCGTACTTCTACGAAGGTCTGGAACTCGCACCCGCCGATGTCGATCTGCACAAACGGCTGGCCGAGTTCCATCGCTCTCAGAACGAGCCCGAGGAAGCCGCCAGTTGCTATCTGAAGGTGGCGGAATTCGCCATCGGCGACGCGGATTTCTCGCGCGCGGTGGACGCGATGTGCGCAGCGCGCGATCTGCTGCCCGAAGATGCGACTATTCGTAAGAACCTGTCCGGGTTGCTTTTGAAGCTCGGTCGTTCTCAAGAAGCCCTGGAAGAGCAGGTCGAAATATTCCGCATTCATCTGTCGCAAGGCCTTGTCGATGAGGCGCGCGAACAACTGGATCGCATCTACGATACGGAAAGCGGAAACTTCGATCTTCGCGAACGGGCCGCTGCGATCTTCCAGGAGAACAGCATTCCGGAGCTCGCGGCGAACGAGTACACAGAGATCGCGCGGCTTTCAAAGCTGAAAGGCGATTTCCAGGGCGTACGAGATTTCTGTCTGCGTGCGCTCGAGTTGAAGAGCAGAGACATCGATGCGCGGGAACTCCTCGTCGCGGCGTACAAGCAGTTGGAGCAGATCCCCGAGGCCGTCGAGGTCCTCTCCGAACTGGCGCAGATCTATCGCGAGAACGACTCGATCGAGAAGTCGGCCGAAGCGCTGCAGGCGATGGCTCTCTTCCAGCCTCATGCGACGGAACCGCGCGAGCGGCTTGCCGAGTTGTTCGAGTACCTCGGGCGTCGCGATGAGTTGACGCTGGAACTGCGCGAGCTGGCGCAACTCTATCACGAGCGTAATGACATCGACAACGCGATCCGGACATGGCGGCGTCTGCTGGAGGTCAAGCCGGACGACACGCGTGCGCTGCACAAGGTAATCGAGGTCTATGCACAAGCGGGCGATGGGGGCGATGTTCTCGACGACTACCTGCGACTCGCGGACATCTACTTCGAGGCGGGCGAATACAAGCCGGCAATCGATACACTCGAAGAGGCGCTGAAGGCGGATGAATCGAACATCCCGCTGCGGACTCGGCTGGTGGATTGCCTGCTGAAGAGCGGCTCCACCGATCGCGCCCTGGAAGTCTCGCGCGAGATTGCAACGTTGATGATCAACGAAGGCGATGGCCGCGGTGCACTCGATGTGCTGCAGAAGGTGCGGAGTGAAAGCTCCGGCGATCCGGAGTTCCACCAACTGATGGCTCGCGCACACAGCGCACAGAATGCCCGAGGCATGGCCCTGCAGGAACTTCGCCGCGCGGCGAAGCTGTTTGAGGAGACCGACAACCTGGGCGGCAAGGCCAGCGCGCTGGAGGAAATCCTCGAACTCGACAATCAGGATATTCACGTCCACGAAGAGCTTGTCGCCCTGCTGCGCAAAATGGGCCGCCCGAACGAGGCCGCACGACAGCAACTCGCTCTGGCGGATGTGTATGTCGGACGCGGCCTTCTCGATCTGGCCGAGGCGGAGTATCGCTCGATCGTGTCGACGTCTCCGGACAATCGAAAGGCCTGGACGCTGCTGTTCTCGACGCACCTGCAGTTCGGCGAAGAGAAGGACCTTTTGCTGGACTACATGGCACTCGCGGATTACCTGCTGGAGCAGCAGAATGTTCACGAAGCGCTGCAGTACTACAGCAAGATTATCCAGATCTCACCGCGCAGCATCGAGGCTCGCCGCAAGTATATCGATGCCTACTTGCGCGTCGGCGGCGAAAGCGATCTGTGCGAGGAGTTCCTTGCGCTGGCCGATCTGCTGGTGGCCAGTGATCGTGTGGATGAAGGGATCGAGTTGTACGGCAAGGTGATGGCACTGGACCCGTCAAATCGCGAGGCGCGCGATCGACTCTCGGCTACGGAGGCGCGCGTGCGTGCCGGCCAATCGGTGACTCCCCCGCCGCAACCATCGGATGACTCGCCACGGCACAAGCCCTATCAAAGCCCAGAGGGTTCGGAAGCCGAAGAGGAGCCGCTTGAGTCGGAGGAATCCACGAAGAGTGCAGCCGACTTCCTGGCCGGCGCGGTGAACGAAATTGAGGACGATGAGCGCGCGGGGCTGGAACAGGTCGTCAGGAGTTACGAGGATATCCTGGCCATTAATCCGCAGAACGCAAACGTGCGCGTGAAGATTGCTAATCTGCTCGAACAACTGGAACGCCCGAAGCAGGCATTCGAGCATCTGCTGCTGGCAAGCGAGACGCTTTTCCAGAAGGGCGAAGTGAACCTCTGTATCGAGGTCTGTGAGCGGATTCTGAAGATCGATCCAACAAATCAGAAGATCCGAGTTCGCCTGAAGCAGGCCTACAACAAGCGCGATGCCTTCAAGGCGCTGGAGTCTGCGATTCTGTTCACGGACCAGGTTTCCGGCGAGACCGAAACGGGCGGTCCCAGACCCCGGCGTAACGACTGAGCCGATCGCCTCTTCCCGGGTTTCCGATCATGGCTGAAGCCAGTACCCGCGTGTTGCTCGACCGCACGACCATCCGGCTGGATGGCAGACCCTTCTTCGCGTTCGCTGCCCGGATCTTCCTGACTCCTCCAGAGAAGATAGACGAAGCCGTTTGCGATCTGGCGGAAGCCGGTTTCACCGCGGTGATGTCTCCCCCGGCCAGCCCCGGCAACCGCAAGACGGTAGAGACGCTGTTCGATGCTGCAGGAAACTATGGGCTGCTGGTAATTCTGGCGGCGGAACCGCGCATGCCCGAGCCGGCCGTCTTCCTGGCGGCTCAGTACAAGCATCGCCCCGAGCTTCATTCCTACTACCTGCCATTGCGCGAGGATTCCGAGAAGGCCTTTGCGGAATTCTGTTCCGAACGAGATCACCTGCGCGCGCAGGATCTGTTTCATCCAATCTGGACGCCGCGTCCTGCTTCGGTTCCGCTCAGCCGATGGCTCGATGCGGTCGAGGTTCACTCAGTGGCGCAGACACTTGGCGGTCCATTTCCGCGACGGGTGGAATCGGAAGGCCAGTTTCTTCTCACTCAAATCGTTGAAGAATGTGCGCGCCAGACGATCGGGCGGCCGCTGTTCTGTCACTCAATTCCAGTCGGAGTGCCGGACGCTGCCCGTGAGGCAGGCGTGTATGACTTTGATCCGTGGATCGAGCGACTGCCCTCCCGATCCAAGGACTGGCACCCGTATCTGACCGATCTGGGCAATCTTCCGCGCCGGGATTTCATGCCACCGGAACCGGATCTCCTGCGCCTGAGAACTTATGAGATCCTCGCGAACCGAGTGCGGGGAATTGTCGCAGACTTCTATGAGTTCATGCAGGGGCGCCCGCCGCTGACCGGTCGCGACCGCTTCTGCGAACTGGCGTGCATCGCCCAGGAAGTCGGCGCGTTGCATGATTTCTTCGCCGAAGGCCAACTGGTCCGCGCAGAGATTGAGACGGGACATCCCCGGTTGCGTGCCGCAATGCTGCATCATGGGGACGACATACTGATCATGCTGTGGCGAACAACCCAGGGCGATGAATACTGGGTCGACCCCAATGCCATGTCGCGCGTGGAGATCACGATTCGCCTGGAGTCGCACGTAGAGATGATGGCATGGCGGATGGATTTCCCTGCGGCACAGCCGATCGAGGTCGCGCGCGATCTAAAGGGGGCTGTTCGGCTTTATCTGCCGGAGGTCGACCTGACGGCTCTGATTCTGCTGACGCGGTCGAATCGCCGGCCGCGTGAACTGGCAGACGGCCTGCGAGATCGTCTGCCGCATGCCGCCTCGTACCGTGTGCAAGGTGCTGAGCTTCGTCTGCAGAAACACGAACTCATCGGGCAGGAGATGGCGTCCCAGGGTCGCGAGCTGCGGCAACCTCGCCTGCTTGAAGATGCTCGGGAGGCCGTCGCCCAGGCCCGAGAATTCCTTGACGAGGAAGACTACGTCCATGCCTGGGAATGTGCGAGTGCCGCGAATCGTCTGCTGCGTTTGATGGTCAATCGGGAGATGACGGAAACGCTCGGCATCAGGAAAGTGGAGCGCGACTCGCGTCTGGACTTGCTGCGCCGAAGTTTCTTCACGCTGCCCAGATTCTATCAGGAAGCTCAGCTACCCATAAAGAAAGAGCCGCTCGACTACACTTAGGTGCGAGCGGCTCGAAGAAGTCTCGTGCGATTGGGGATCAGCCCAGGTAGCCTTGGCCTTCCTTGCGTGTACCGGTCGTGATACCTTCAACCATCAGTCGAAGTTCTTCGGGGCTGGTCGCGTAGGCCAGTGCGTCCTCGTAGGAGACGAGATTCGCTTCGATGAGCTTATGAAGCGACTGGTTGAAGCTCTGCATCCCCCAGTGCGCGCCTTCCTCGATCGCGGGTAAGAGTTCAAGCGTCTTGCCCTCGTTGAGGAGTTTCTTGACGAGTGGCGTCGTGACGAGAAGTTCGACCGCCGGGACACGGCCCTGGCCCCGCTTCAGCGGAAGCAGACGCTGGCTGATGACGCCCTGCATGCCGAGGGCAAGCTCCATGCGAATCTGCTGGTGCAGGTACGCAGGGAAGAAGTTGATGATACGCTCGATCGTCTGCACCGCATCGATCGTGTGTAGCGTCGAAAGAACAAGGTGGCCGGTTTCCGCGGCCGCCACGGCGGTGTTCACGGTTTCCAGGTCGCGCATTTCGCCGATCAGGATCACATCTGGTGCCTGGCGCAAGACGTGGCGCAAGGCATCGCCGAATGTCTTCGTGTCGAAACCGACTTCGCGCTGGCTGATGATGGCGTGCTTGTCGCTGTGCAGGAATTCGATCGGATCCTCGATCGTCACGACGTGGCACTTCCGAACGTCGTTGATGTGGTTGATCATTGCGGCCAGGGTCGTTGACTTGCCAGAGCCGGTGGTTCCGGTGACCAGCACAAGGCCACGGTGTTTCTCCGAAAGCACGCGAACGGTATCGGGTAGGTGGAGGTCGGAGAACTTGAAGTTCGGCCGGGTGATGTGGCGGAAGACCATCGCCACGGAACCGCGCTGGCGGAACAGGTTAACGCGGAAACGCCCAACGCCGGTCACGCCGATGGCAAGATCCATCTCGGGAATCTTCTCAAAAGCAGTAATCTGCTCCTCGGTCATCATGCCGTAGGCGAGGTCCTGAACGTCCTCGATGGTCATCTCGGAATAGTCCATAGCGCGAATGATCCCGTCGACGCGCAGGTGAGGGGGAACGCCGGCTTTCAGGAAGAGGTCGGACGCGCCACGATCCACCATTTCTTGCAACAGATCTTCGAGACGAATGGCAGGCATGCACAGATCTCCTTAGTGCCCCGCGGGGCTGTTTCATTCCCTTCGATTCTGGCCTTCGCCCTCAGCGATGTCAGCAGAAAAAAGGCGGTTGTGCCTGGCAACGGGACAGGATTATCAAGACCTCCTGCCCAGGGAGAGAACACATGCCAATCATCGCGGATGCTCTGAAGGCCATCAAGGAAACTCGCTTCGACCGTGCAGAGGAGCTCTTCACGGAACTTGAGAAGGATCAGGCTAAGCGGTCTGAAGTTCTGGCACACAGGGCCTGGATGTACCGAGCTCTAGGGCGATATGAGGAAGCTCGACGGGACTACGAGGCGCTGGTTTCGATCCCATCCGATGACCTTTTGGTCCACGCTCTGCATGCGGATGCCGTGCGCCTGTGTGGCGAAGTGGACGAGGCTGCCAGGCTGGCTGTCGGGATTCTGGCGAAGGACCCTTTTCAAGCGCTCGCATGCACGGTCGTTCGCTCCTGCCAGGATGCAAAGGGCGTGACGACGCCCCTCCCGCCTATTGAACCGGGTCCGGAAAATGTCCCGCCTCATATTCCCTGGAACAAGGGCATCGCTGCCATCGAGTCCTCCCCTGACAGCTATCCGACATCGTCCTATCCGGAGGTCGGACGCTTTCTGTATGGGTTTGTGCGTGCCCTGCGGCCTTCGATTATCGTCGAGACGGGGACGTTCATTGCACTCTCCTCGCTCTGTATGGCACAGGGATTAGAGGAAAACGGCTTCGGCCACCTGCACTCCTTTGACCTCTTCATGAACCGCCCCGGCTGGGTCTCGCCGGTGATCGGAAGGTGCGATGATGCTCTCCAGGTCGCCAGGGCGCACATCGAACATGGGGGGCTTTCTCACCGAGTGACGTTCCACAAAGGCGATTCTTCCTCAACCATTCGTGAGGCATTTGCGGGGAAGACGGATTGCGTGGACCTGGCCTTCATCGATGGGGACCACACGATCAAAGGAGCCTTACGCGACTGGGAAGCCATCCATCCGCTGATCAAGGAAGGCGGATTCATTCTGCTGCACGACACGGTCCCGGAGAAGTGCAACTGGATGGGACCGGAGTACCTGATGGTTGAGCTCGGGAAGCGCTGGCCCAAGGCCTATCGTTGGGTCAATGTTCCGACGCCCGAGGGATTTGGTATCGGGATTATTCAGAAGATCGCCCATGTCGATGCCAAGGCATGGCGCCCGCCGCTCATGGAGCTGTTCTTCGAAGAACTCCATCGAAAACGTATGGATCGCAAGATGCAAAAAGAGACCTAGTCAGATCGGTCGGCCCCGGTTGTCGCGGTCTCACTGTACCGGTCGTGCTTCGCGGCCTCTCTTCGCCATAAGTAGACAAAGCCGCGAATTGGATAACCACGCGGATCCAAAGCCTCGGACTGGTAGGTGTGACGCTTCACAAGTCCCTGATAGAGGGCATTAATCTGGGCATCGTGGCCGTGAAGGATCTGCTTCGCGAACAGCTTCGGAAAGACATACTCATGATAGCGGCGCGCCACGGTCGCGACGAAGTCGGCCACCTGAAGGCCGCAGGCATCCTGCGGGCGCTGGATCAAGGGATAGCCAACCAGGCCACATCGGCCTGCATCGGGATTCCCGAGAAGCTCCGTCTGAATGTCACACAGAATGTCCAGTTCCTCTGGCCGCCCGGGCGGGATCACGATGGTACCAGTAGTCTCTCGTTCGGCCAGGAGTTGAGTGATTGGCGCGAGAAGGTACTGATAGGAGAGCGGCAGGAGCCAGCGGCTGTGCGCAGGGCGATCGGTCGTGGCCTTGTCGACCACGACGAGGAAGAACCGCGCATCGAGCCCCGATACGATCCGCAGGAATCCTTTGCAGAGTCCCAGCGTCCAGCCCTTCTCTGCATTGCGAGGATGGAGCAGTGTATTCGCATCGAGCATGGGCGCGTGCGTTGTGGCGTCTCGATTGAAGGACCTGAGAAGGCCATTCAATCGGATCTGGAGCGATCTCCACTTGATGTCCGGGATTGCGACACCTGCAAGCGTCCAAAACCTCCCGGCCGCCCCATCAACGGGCTTGCCGGATTGCTGCATATAGATGAAGTCCATCAGTTCTCACTTCCGCCCAGAGCTTGTTCGGTCCCAGTCCCAAGGGCCTCCAAAGGCAAGAGCTCCACTCGCCTCGTTCACCAAAGATCAAATGCGACTTTGTGATTCTTCACATGTTCAAATACACACCTAATAAGATAGTCTGTCAGAAGTCCACCCTGATTTTGCGAACATGCGAAAAAATCGTATCTTCACCGACAACCCAGTAATCATTGCGCACTGAGAGTATATTTGACGCACACCGACCGCCAATTCTTCCCACTTTGGCGTTTCCAATTGAACCTGTGCATCGGACTTGCCCATGTTCCGGGTATCGGGAAATGGAGCCACCTGTTCCCCGCAGAATCCTTTCATGTTGAAGGCTCCCGTGGAGTTTCGTTCTCAACCTCTTCGCCAGTCGCCACGATTCGCGTTTCGCAAGCGCGCCAGCGCCGTCGTGCTGATTGCAATCGCCGTTGTCTTCGTCGGTCGTGTGGCGTGGCTGACCACGGTCCAGGGCGATCGCTATGCCGAGGCTGCCGAAGACAATCTTCAGTCTCTTCGCCGACTGGAGGCTCCACGCGGGAATATCCTCGATCGCAACGGCGAACCACTTGCACTCAACCGCAAAGCCTATTCCATAACATTCTCTCGATATCGCCTTTCGCGCGCGGAGGTCGCTCAGTCGCTCCGTGATCTGGGTGAATTGCTCGATGAAGATCTGAGCGGCCGTGTGGACGAAATCATGGAGACGCGGCCCTCGTGGACGCGCCATCGACTCGCGCGACATCTGACGCAGAGCCAGGTCGTTCCGATTCTCGAGCGCCCGGAGGATTTCCTGGGCATGCGCGTAGCGGCCGATTTCCAGCGCGAGTATCCGCACGGCTCCGCAATGGCGCCGGTGCTGGGATTCCTTGGCAAGATTCAACCGGCTGAGGTCGAGATCTACACAAGGCCCTTGTACTTGCCGGACGCCTACGTCGGACGAATGGGGCTCGAGGCGCAGTATGAAGATCGGCTTGTGGGCAAGCCGGGGCGCGAGCGATTGCGACGCGATGCCCGCGGGCGGCTCTTGGCCGATCCAAATGTCGAGCAGCCGGCGCGGCCGGGCGATGATCTCGTCCTGACCATCGATCAGCAATTGCAGGAGTTTGCCTTCGAGAAACTCGGGCCTGATAAGGGTTCCGTTGTCGTTATGGATGTCGGTTCCGGCGAAGTGTTGGCGTTGGTGTCGTCGCCGAGCTTCGATCCAGAGCGCCCCTGGCTGAGTGAGATCGCCGACCAGCCTGTCTCGTATCTGAACCGTTCGGTGCAGGGCGGCTACCCGCCGGCGTCGACGTTTAAATTGGTTTCAGCCTCGGCCGCCCTGAAGGCCAATCTCTCCCCCACCGAGACGCGTGTCTGCCGCGGACATTATGAATTGCCCGGCTGGGGTCGTCCGTACTGGTGCGATGCGAGATCGGGACATGGTCCGACGAATCTGCACCACGCGATTCAGTGGTCGTGCAACGCGTACTTCTACGAGGTTGCTCACGAGATCGGCGGCGATCGCATTCTTGCCGCGGCGAGGGATTTCGGATTCGGTGATGTGACGGGGATCGATCTTCCGGGCGAACGCGCGGGAGCATTGATGAAAGATGGAAAGCATCCTAACGATGGGGAGACACTAAATATCGCAATCGGACAGGGCGCGTTGATCGCGACGCCACTGCAGGTTGCGGTCGCGTATGCGGCGCTGGCAAACGGCGGCGAACTCGTGCGTCCCCGAGTCGTGCGAGAGATTCATCCCGGCGATGGCCGCGCAGCGGAGATGCTACCGACTCGAACAAACGGGCGGATTTCGCTGAGCACACTGGAGCGCCAACGTCTGATCGCGGCATTCTACGATGTCGTCAATGCACCGGGCGGAACGGCTTATCGCGTCGGCTTCGAGCCGCATTGGGAAGTCTGCGGGAAGACGGGAACCGCCGAGAACGGCCGCGGCGGACTGGATGCGTGGTTTGCAGCGTTCTACCCCCGCAGCGCACCCCGATACGTGGTCATCACGCACTTGGAAGAGGCCGACGCCCACGGCGGCGAAGTGGCCGCGCCTCTGGCCCGCGATATCATTGCTTTCCAACATGGCGAGTATGTCGAACCGACAGAGTCGGACGAGATGATGCTCAGCGACATGCTCGACGAGTAGTCCCGTTTGCACTTGCCGGATTCAAAACCTGACAGATAGGCTAGCTCCCGATGCGAACTTCGACCCGAACCAGATTCGCCGTGCAGCTTCTCTTCGCCGTGCTCCTCGCGGGATGCGCGCACGGGCCCGACTTCGATCCGCAGGCTCCTTTCGAAGAGACCTACGCACAGGCTGTCGCCGCCCTGAACGCCAATGACTTCGGTGCGGCGGAAGAAGGATTCCGCATGGCGCTGAAGAAGAATCCGCGCCACGCGAATTGCCACTACTATCTCGGGACTCTTCTGGCGAGGCGGGGTGAGGAGGAGATGGCGATCGTCGGACTGGAGCGCGCGATCGAACTGGAGCCGGCTTTCCCGGAGGCCTACTATAATCTGGGAACTCTGCGGATGAATCGCGGCGATCTGGATCTTGCGATCAAGCTGCTCGAAGAATCCATCCGGCTGAATCCGGACTACCCGCCGACCTATGTGAATTTGGGGAAGGCCTATTTCCTGGCCGGCTCACTCGAGTTGGCGGGTGCAGCCTACGAAGAAGCGCTGAGCCGCGATCCGGACAGCATTCCCGCGTTGGCAAACCTCGAGATGTTGGCGCGAGGGGCCGGCGAGGAGGAGCAGGCGCGCGAGTACGAACGTCGCCTCGAGGAAGCACGTTCCAAATCCAACCACTGAAGGATTACCAATGACCTTCCGTTTTGTCCTTGTTCTGACATTGCTCATTTCGCTGGCGAGCACCGCCTTGGCCCAGGATGCCATCGATCTGCGCCAGGAGCGCTTGAATCGCTTGCTGGCCGATTATCCAACCGTGCAAACGGAACGGCGCGGCGATGACCTGGTACTGCTGGGATGGGCGAAGGATGCGTCCGAACGCGCGAAGATTGATGCGATCCTGGCAGCCGAGGAAGGCGTGATCGATCTGACGACAGAGGACATCGCCGCATCGGACCGGATGATCGAAATCGATGTGATCATCGTCGTCGTGGGCGATACGATCACGGAAAGCACGGGATTCGATTTCCTGCAATTGATCAACATCCAGTCGCAATTCTTTGCCGCGCGCCACAAGCGTGACGGCACCGGTTTTCAGGGTCCGTCGGCGTTTGGCGCGGTCCTTGAAGATACGCAGTGGGGCGGCCTGTTTGCGGCGGCGGTGGATTACAATGTCACGATCGCGAATGCGAGCGATGAATCCGTGCGCGTGCTGGCTCGCCCGCACCTGACAACGCTGAATGGTCAGGAAGCCCACTTCCTCTCCGGCGGCGAAATCGTGTTCAAGGTCACCGGCATCGAGAGCGGCGATATCAAGCCGTATCCGTTCGGTATTCGCCTGGATGTCACGCCGACGATCCTGAAGTCACGCACCAGCGAAGGTGAAGAGCAAGTGCTGCTGAAAGTTTCGGCCGAACGCACCAGCGTACTGGGAAGATTGCTGGCGTCTGAGACGAACGACGATGTGAACTTCGACAAGACCACGGTCTCCAGCCAGGCCGTGCTGCGCATGAACGAAACGCTGATTCTCAGCGGCCTGTACCTGCGGGAATACCGCGAGCGAAAGTCCGGCTTCCCCTACCTGCGCGATGTCCCTGTTCTGAAGTATCTCTTCTCCAACGAGACCGACGTAGATGATGTACAGAGTGCGGTGATCTTCCTGACACCACGAGAGCCTGGCAAGATCAACGAGGAACTTCAGAAGAACACACAGGCATTCCTCGATCGCCGGGAAGAGTACGTGGAGGCTCGCAATAGGGGCCCTGAGGCCATTGCCGAATTCAAGCAGCGTCACCCGGACTGGTACAAGCCTCAGCCGAACAAGTACGCGACGCACATCTATCTGTCGAACAACAGCGATGTGTACCGCGCCATTCGCGGCGAGGATTTGAGTACGGAAGGCTTGCGTCGGGATATTCTGTCGGTGCCAACGGCCGAAGAGGCTCGCAAGAAGCGAGACTGAAAGCCTTCGACCTAGAAATACCCGGAAAACCTGTACATCAAGCCAAGCAGGAACTCGACGACCACAAGTACACGAAGAAGTGACTTCCCTTTCCCCTCGTACTGCGAAAAGGCGTACCAGACTTTTGTCAAGCTGCAGCAGCAACAACAGATAAGAACAAGGATGCGAACCCACCTGCTTTCCGACTCATCCGTAATCGCATGGATGAGACACCAGATCCATGTCCCGAGAAACAGGATGAAAATGCCCCCTGACAGAATCATGCCGGCGATCGAGATTTCCTCGGAACCGCCGTCATTGAGAATGCTGTCCAGGATCCGAGAAAGCTCATCTGGCATCTCGGACGATCCCGTATCCGAGGCATCCCCATCCTCGGAAATAGTATCGTACCCCGCCACCCCCTCGTTCCAATCGCCCGAGGGGTTCATTTCTGCGCCTGGGAGGTTGTTGCGATCGTAGCCGAGATTGCTTTCCTGATAGTTCTTGTATGTATCGGGGAGCGGAGCGGCATCGAAGGCGGGGTGATTGCCTTTGCTCTCCCCCGGCTGCATTGTGATCACGGCCGTCCCTTTGAGGGGAAATGCCTGTGTCCTGTTCTCGGGGATCAGTTGAAATTCGCCATCCTTGTATCCCAGGATGGTCACGTTCTCATAGACTCGCCGGCCACCGACTTGAGTAGGTGTCGCGAGGTGATAAGTGCGCCCCTCGCCATTGTCGCCGATCTCCAAACTGATCACGCGGCTCAGTTCCACCGGATAGGTGGCGGCGTCGGGGCTGGGTTTGACGTTCAGGACGAGATGATTGTCCGCGTCCAACTCCGCACTGTGGATGATGACATTGTCGAAGGTATTGCTGGTGCCGTCCTTCATGTCCACGACGAGGCGATCCGCCCCCGCAATCATGGGGATCAGCATGCAGACAAGAAGAAGTGCGCCCTTGATCAGGGCTAGGCGCGCCAATCCTGGAAATCGTCTCGTAGTGATCTGAGACACCAGTCTCTGCCCCTCCGGCAGCACATGATTTGACCTACTGTTCATGCAAAATGCTGGCATGCGCATGGAGGGGTCCAGGGAAAATCGCAGTGATGACCACAAAACTCCGGATCACCCCGGTCTAATTCCTGCTCCGGGGGACGATTGCCCTTTGACGTGGAGTGGCAGTCTGTGCACCCTTGCGCGCCCCTGGCCGAGAGCCGGGGAGTTTTTGTGAAGATCGAGAGTTATGACCGCTGTAGAGAACATCCGAAATCTGGCCATCATTGCCCACATCGATCATGGGAAAACGACCCTGATCGACTCCATTTTCCGCGCTGCCCAGGTGTTCCGCGAGAACGCCCGCCTGGAAGAGCGCCTGATGGACAACAACGAACTGGAGCGCGAGCGCGGCATTACCATTCGCTCGAAGCACTGTACGGTCGAGTGGGATGGGCACTTGATCAACATCGTTGATACGCCCGGTCACGCGGATTTCAGCGGCGAAGTCGAACGCGTGCTCTCGATGGTGGACTCGGTCCTTCTGCTGGTTGACGCCAACGAAGGCCCGATGCCCCAGACGCGCTACGTTCTGATGCGCGCCCTGCGCCTGGGCCTGCGCCCGATCGTGATCGTCAACAAGGTCGATCGGCCGAATGCCATGCCGGACGAAGCGCTGAACAAGACGTTCGATCTCTTCATCGAACTCGGCGCAACGGACGAGCAGGCCGACTTTCCGGTCCTTTACGGGTCGGGACTGGATGGATGGCTGGTGCGTGAGTTGGAAGACGATAGCTCGACCAAGGGAATGAAGGAACTCTTCGAGACGATCATCGAAAAGGTCCCCGCTCCGGAGGCCGACCTGGATGCACCATTCCGGATGCAGATCAGCACACTCGCCTGGAGCGAATTCATCGGCCAGATCGGCTGCGGCCGTGTCCTGAGTGGACGTCATCGCCTCGGCCAGCACTTCGCCCGCACCGCAACTCGCTGGCGGGATTATGTCCGCCAGGAAGGCGAGTGGGACGTGGTCGACACGTTTAACGAACGCTCTGCGCATGTGTGGGTGACGCGCGGCTTAGAACGCCTCGCTGTCGAAGAAGTCTCAGCGGGCGACATCGTATGGATCGCAGGTCCCGAAGAGATCAACATCGGAGACACGTTTTCGTCTCCCGACTTCCACGAGCCGGCATTGCCGCCCTTGGAAATCGAGGAGCCTACGCTGAGCATGTTGTTCTGCGTCAACAGCGGTCCGTTCGCTGGCGATGAAGGCAAAGCCGCCACGATGCGCATGATTCGCGAACGTCTTGAGCGCGAACTGCACGTCAATGTTGCCCTTCGCATGGAGGACGTTGGCCGCGCCGATGCCGTGAAGGTCTCCGGCCGTGGTGAGTTGCACCTGGCGATCCTGATCGAAGAAATGCGCCGCGAAGGATTCGAGTTCTGCGTCTCCCGCCCCGAAGTGATTACGACACACGATGACGAGCACAACTTGCTGGAGCCGATTGAGCAGTTGATTATCGACGTTCCGGAAGACTACCAGGGCATCGTGATTGAGAAGTTGTCCAACCGTAAGGCCGAGTTGTCCAACATGGAAAACACGGGCACGGGTATTATGCGAATTGAGTTCACGATTCCGACGCGCGGGTTGATCGGGTATCGCAGCGACTTCCTGACCGATACGCGCGGGCTTGGAATCATGTCGTCCCGCTTCCTTGGTTATGGCCCGTGGCGCGGCGACTTCTCATCCCGCAACCGTGGCAGCATGGTCAGCATGGATATCGGCGCCGCAACGACGTACTCGCTGGAGAATCTCCAGACGCGCGGCACGCTGTTCGTGAAGCCGATGGATCGCGTTTATGCCGGGATGATCGTGGGCGAAAACTCGCGTCCAGGTGATATGCCCTGCAATCCGACGAAGCGCAAACACGTCACGAATCACCGCTCCTCGACAAAGGAAATCGATGTCGGACTGAAGGTGCCACGCGAGATGACGCTCGACCAGGCACTTGAGTGGATCGCCGAGGATGAGCTTGTGGAAGTGACTCCCGAGAGTGTCCGCGTGCGAAAGGCGATCCTCGATGCGGAAGAGCGCAAGAAAGATGAGAAGCGCCGCAAGATGATGTCGGAAGCAGCGACTGCGTAAGTTCCTGCAGACTTCTCCCACTAAAGTCCAAGCCCGCGACCACTAAGGATCGCGGGCTGGCCACCTGGCACTGAGCAGTTCGTCCTGCGGTGGACAGGACGAATTCTTGATTTACTGCTTCTTCTCGCGCAATGGAGACGGATCGCTGGCGAGTTCGATCAGGCGGCGGACGACCTGCTCTCGCTGGCCGTCCAGGAAAGGCGAATGGTCCATCAGGTCGAGAAACTTAAGACCGTGGCCCGC
This sequence comes from bacterium, assembly GCA_020444065.1. Taxonomy (NCBI): domain Bacteria; species bacterium. The sequence goes on from JAHLLQ010000006.1 coordinate 268,764, forward strand.
CAACCATAAGATTGCCGCATCAGCCTTGAACTCGCTCCTCTTCCCCCACAGTTGCTCTTCGAATTCCTCGAATCGATCATTGACTTCATGCAGGATCCCGGGCTCGTTTGCAACGGCGGCGAGCAGTGCGATTCCCATTTCCCGATTCTTCATCGGGCTGTGTTCCGATTCCAAAGTGGCCCGGAGGTGGAGTTCCAATTCCGTCTGGTATTGCCCGGCGAGCCGATCGCGTTCCTTATCACATGCCGCAACGATGGCATCGATGTGCGCGGCAAGAATCTCTGCGATGAGTTCCCGTTTCGATTTGAAGTGATAGAGTAAGCCACCCTTGCTGACTCCGGCTTCCTGAGCCACGGCGTCCAGCGTCAGGTGCCCTGCGCCATCGCGAGAGGCAATTGTCTCCGCGGCCTTCAGGATACGCTCTCTTGAACTTGGTCGACCCATCGTTCTTCCATCTCCTTCCTGCCCGAGTCTACTTCTGCGCAACCACTGCGGTGTCGGCGATATCGGCGCCGCCGCCAAGCACGGAGAAAAGACTCACCTGGTTTGCGACCTTGGCGTATCGAAGCGCCAAGAGTCCCTGTTCCGCTGCATAGAGCGAACGCTGTGCATCGAGGACGCCGAGGTAATTGTCCAACCCCTTCTCGTAGCGCAATGTGGCCAGTCGATGTGTGTGCTCTACCGACTCGACGACGTTCTCCTGTGCGGCGATTTGTTCGTCGATGGTTCCGCGCACGGCCAGTGCGTCGGCCACTTCGCGGAACGCGTTCTGGATGGCTCGTTCGTACTGAACAACGGCGATCTTCTGCTGAGATTTGCTGACCTTAAGCGCAGACCAGGTGCGAGCATCGAAAATCGGCATCACAATGTTCGGGACGAAGCTCCAGGTCTCGGTCCCCTGCTCGAACAGGCGATTGAGATCATTACTGGCAGTGCCGAGCGTGGTTGTGAGTGAGATCCGCGGGAAGAACGCTGCCCGCGCCGCGCCGATGTTGGCGTAGGAACCCTTCAGGGAAGCCTCGGCCTGCAAGACATCCGGACGGCGAAGCAGGACTTCCGAATTGAGGCCCGGTTCCAATGCCTTCGGCGCGGCCACGCCTTCGAGACTGTCCGGAAGCAGACTGTCAGGAACCGGCGCCCCGACGAGGAACTCGAGCGCATTCCTGTCCTGCGCGATCATTTGTGCGTAACTCGCGAGGTCCTTGCGGGCGGAGTCCACCGGCGTCTTTGCGCGATAAAGGTCAAGCTCTGTCGCCACGCCGGCGTCGAACTGCCGCTGCACGATTCGCAGTGCGTGCTCCTGGGTTTCCAGAGTCTCGCGTGCGAGTTGAAGGTTCTCAAGGTCGGTCGCCATCGCCAGGTAGGTCTGCGCGACGGACGACGTCAGAAGGATCTCGGTGCTCTTCCGCGCGTGCTCGCTGGCAAGGAACTCTTGCAGCCCTTCGTCTTTCAAGCTGCGCAGGCGGCCGAAGAAGTCCAGTTCCCACGAAAGGATGCCGAGGTCTACGCTGTACTGATTGACATTTCGAGGAGCGCCGACACCGACCAGGTCGCCCGAGAGGCGCTGCTTCGACATCGTGCCGGCTGCAGAGACGGTCGGAAGCAACTCGCGCTGCTTGATTCCGTAGAGCCCTCGCATCTGTTCGACATTCAGAGCGGCGATCTGGAGGTCCCGGTTGTTCTCCAGAGCCATCTCAATGACTTGGCACATGTTGTCATCGACGAAGTACTCTCGCCATGAGATGTCCGGGGCTTCGATCGTCGGCGTGGTGTATTCGTCGTACGCTGCTCCCGCGGGCCACTGATCCGGAACGGGCGCATCTGGGCGCTCGTACTTCGGAGCGAGACTGCATGCCGTCAGGGCGACTGTCGCCAGCGCGGTCAGGAAGAGGGAAGTGATGCGTGCGCTTTTCATGTCAACTCACCTTCGGGCAAACTCGGAGTATCGGAGGGTTCATCTTCTTCTGATTCGCTCTTCTTCTTCCTTCGCTCGAAGAGTTGCACGATGAGTACGAAGAACAACGGGATGAAGATGAGGTCGATGAATGTGGCGGAGACCATGCCGCCGGTAACAGCCGTGCCGATGGCTTTCATCGCGCCGGCACCCGCGCCGACCGCGATGGCCAGCGGCAAGGTACCGAAGAAAAATGCCAGCGACGTCATGATAACCGGGCGGAAACGAATGCGAACGGCGGCCAGTGTAGCTTCGCGCAATGGCATGCCTTCGCGCCGCTGTTCCTTGATGAACTGGATGATCAGAATGGCGTTCTTGGTGGACAGACCGAGCGTCGTGAGGAACCCGATCTGGAAGTACACGTCGTTGGACAAGCCACGCAGCGTTGTTGCAGCCAGGGCACCAAGCACGCCGAGTGGCAGCATCAGAAGGTTCACGAATGGAATTGTCCAACTCTCGTAGAGCGCAGCCACGCAAAGGAAGATCACGAGCAGCGAGAACGCGTACAGGATCGGCCCCTGAGCCGTGGTGATGCGTTCCTGGTAAGAGAGTCCCGTCCAGTCGTACCCGACGCCCTGGGGCAGCTTGTCGACGATTTCTTCCATCGCCTGCATCGCCTCGCCGGAGCTGCGTCCTGGCGCGGCCTGGCCCCAGATGTTGAGCGATGGGAATCCATTGAAGCGTTCGAGGCGCGGCGAGCCGGATGCCCAGCGCGTCGTTGCGAACGAACTGAACGGCACCATCTTGCCTTCATTGTTGCGCACGTACAGGTTCTCCAGATCCTTTGGCGCCATGCGGTATTCCGCGTCCGCCTGCGCATAGACACGCTTCACACGTCCGCTCTGGATGAAGTCATTGACGTACGAGCTTCCGAATGCCGTGGAGATCGTCTGGTGAATCGAAGAGATCGGGATGCCCAAGGCACCGGCTTTCTCCCAATCCACGTCGACTCGGAATTCAGGAACGTCCTCGAGACCATTCGGGCGAACGCTGGCCAGACGCGGGTCCTGCATCGCCATGCCGAGGAACATATTCCTGGCCTGCATCAGCTCATCGTGGCCGATGCCGCCACGATCCAGGAGTTCGAAGTCCTGTCCTTGAGCGGTGCCAAGCTCGACAATCGACGGCGGCAGGAATGTGAAGACAATCGCGTTGCGGATTGACGACAAGCCCGCCATCGCGCGGCCCGCGATTGCCGGCGCACGGAGGTCCGGGCGCTTCCGCAGTTCCCAGTCCTTCAGCTTGATGAAGACCATCGCGTTGTTCTGGGCGCGTCCGGAAAAGCCCATGCCGGCAATCGTCAGAACCGATTCAACTCCTTCTTTTTCGTTCTGCTCGAAGTACGTGCGGACCTGGTCGGCAACTTCTTGAGTCTGCTCGAGCGTGCTGCCGGTCGGAAGCATCATCTGCGTCAGCAGAATGCCCTGATCTTCCTGCGGCACGTAGCTCGTCGGCAGGCGATGGAACAGGTAACCGACACCTGCGACGAGGATCAGATAGAGAGCGATGTAGCGAAACATCTTGCGCAGCGAGTGTCCGACAAGCCCGACGTAGCGATCGCGGATCCAGAAGAAGACGCGATCGAATCCCATCAGGAACGGTCGGATCAGGAACCATGCGCTCTCTGCAGGCTCGTGGCCTTTGGGAATAGGCTTTAGCAGCGTCGCGCAAAGCACTGGCGTCAGGATCAACGCAACAATCACTGACAAGAGCATCGACGCAACGATGGTGACGGAGAACTGGCGATAGATGACGCCAGTGGAGCCGCCAAAGAATGCCATGGGTCCGAACACAGCCGACAGGACAAGGCCAATGCCGATCAGCGCACTCGTGATCTGATCCATCGACTTTGCAGTCGCTTCACGCGGCCCGAGGCCCTCTTCGCTCATGATGCGTTCGACGTTTTCCACCACGACGATCGCATCGTCGACGAGAAGTCCGATGGCTAGTACCATCGCAAACATCGTCAGCATGTTAATCGAGAATCCGAACAGGCCGAGACATGCGAATGTTCCGAGCAACACGACCGGCACGGCGATCGTTGGAATCAACGTCGCGCGCAGGTTGCCCATGAATAGCCACATCACAAGGAAAACAAGAACGATGGCCTCGATGAGCGTCTTGATGACTTCGTAGATCGAGACCTTCACAAACGGTGTCGTGTCGTACGGATAGGTAACCTTCATGCCCGATGGGAAGTAGTTGCTCATTTCCGCCATCTTGGCCTTCACGGAATTGGCCGTATCGACCGCGTTTGCGCCGGGGGCCTGACGGACCGCTAGGGCCGCCGCAGGCTTTCCATTATCGAAGACTTGAACGTCGTAGAACTCCGTCCCCAGTTCCGTGCGACCAATGTCACTGACTCTGACGATCGAGCCATCGGGGTTCACGCGAATCGGAATCGACGCGAATTCCTCCGGCGTTTGAAGGAGGTTCTGCACGACAATCGATGCGTTCAGGCGCTGGCCCTCAACGGCGGGCAAAGCACCAAACTGACCAGCGGAGATCTCGACATTGTAAGCTCTCAAGGCCGTCACGACGTCGCCGACGGTCAACGCGTAGCTGGTCAACTTCTCCGGGTTCAGCCAGATGCGCATGGCGTATTGCGAACCGAATGTTTCGACTTCGCCGACGCCAGGGACACGCGCGAGCACCTTCTCGATGTTCGAGGCGGCGTAATCGCGAAGATCCTCGCCCTTCATGTTCGGATCTTCGGAAACCAAACCGATAATCATCAGGTAATTGCGCGTCGACTTGCTGACCTTAACACCCGAGCGCTGCACCGCTTCCGGCAAGCTCGGCATGGCCAACTGCAGCTTGTTCTGCACCTTCGCCCAGGCCAGATCGGGATCGGTTCCTGCGCGGAAGGTCAATTCGATACGCGAGGCACCGGCGGAATCGCTCGTCGCGGACATGTAGAGCATGTCCTCGAAACCAGTCATCTTCTGCTCGATGATCTGGGTCACGCTGTCCTCGACCGTTTGCGCCGAACCGCCTGGATAGAAGGCATCGATCGCAATCGATGGTGGCGCGATGGGGGGATACTGAGAGATTGGCAGCTTGTAGATCGCGAGGCCGCCCAGCACCATGATGCCGATGGCGATTACCCACGCAAAGACGGGCCGATCAAGGAAGAATCTCGATAACATGACGTCTCTCCCCTACCCCTTCGTCTCGGTCGCTGGTGCAGTGCTGCTCTCGAACGGAACGGCGTTTACTGGAGTACCTGGGCGAGCGCGAAGCGCACCTTCGACGATCACGCGATCGCCCACGGACAGTCCCGAATCGACGAGCCAACGATTGCCGACTGCGCGATCAATCACGATCGGGCGCTGCACGACAGTGCCATCCTCGCCCACCAGCAACACGTACGGGTCGCCACGACGGTCACGGGAAACGCCCTGCTGCGGCACCAGGATCGCCTTGTCCATCATTCCTTCTTCGACCACGGCGCGCACATACATGCCCGGCAGAAGGAGATTGTCGGGATTCGGAAACGTCATGCGGAAAATGAAAGAGCCTGTGCTGGGCTCCACGGTGACATCGGAGAACTTCAGCGTGCCGGCCGTGTTGTAGGGAGTCCCGTCCTCGAAGAGCAGTTCAACATCGGTCGCATCGGCCTCGCTGCTCTTGATGCGACCTGCCTGCATATTGCGAAGCAGTTGCAGCCGGCTGGCGTTCGATTGCGGAGCGTCGACGTATACCGGGTCGAGTTGCTGAATCGTCGCGAAAGCAATTCCTTGGTAGGCGGTGGCCATTGCACCCACCGTGACGTTGGACTTCCCGATCCAACCGAAAATCGGGGCCTTGATCTTCGTGTAGTTCAACTCGATTCGCGCGGCCTTCAGCGAGGCCTCTGCCTGCTTGATCGACGCCTCGGCCACTGCCAGTGCGCTGCGATCGCTTTCGATCTGCGCGCGCGCTGCTTCCAGCGCGGCCCTGGCCACATCGGAGTTCGTCACGGCTGCGTCGCGATCACTCGCTGAAACGGCTCCGTCGACAACAAGGTCCTCGGCGCGCTCTCGGTTCAGTTCTGCAAGTTCACTCGTCGCTTCCTGCTGCTTGACGTTCGCCTCGCTGGCTTCAAGCGCTGCGCGAGCCCGCTCGGCGGTCCGCTTGGCGACTTCCAGATTCGCTTCCGCGATATCGACGGATGCCTGAAACGGTGCCGGATCGATTTCGTAGAGCACCTCGCCGGCTTTGACCTGCGATCCTTCATTGAAGAGCCTCTTCTGCACAATTCCACTCACTTGAGGACGGACCTCGGCCACGAGGAAGGCCGAGGTCCGTGCCGGCAGTTCGGTGGTCAGCGTCAACGGCTCCGTCCCAATGACCACATAAGCGACCTGCGGCTTCGGCGCCGCCTGTGCAGCCGCCGGCGCCGCCTTCCCATCTTTGCCTTCCTCGGCCATCGCTCGGCCTGAGCCCACTTCGAGGATGACCATTCCCAGGGTCGCCACGATTGCTGCTGCCAGAAGTCGCTTTGCGATCGACCATCTCGATCCCGTCTTGCGTTCACGCGTCATTTGACCTGAACCGCCTTTCTGAAGTCCTTCTCCTGTTTGCGAAGCCTCGATTCCACTTCGCCCGCCCCGCATTAGCATACCGACCAGTCGGCACACTTTGACCGTCTGGATGGTACAGTAATGGCCCGCCCGTCAACGACTTTTTTTGCCCCGCGGTCCAAGTTGGCGCTGTGGGGGGCATCCGCCTGGCAAGGCGGCGGTGAGGGGCCTCTGCATCGAGAAACAGATTGCCCTGACTGAACATCTCATCGCATTATGGACTGTTGTCGCCAGGATCGGAGGGATTCGGGATGAGAAAGCGGCTGGGTCTTCTGCTTCTATTGTGTCTGATCTGTGTGAAGGGGGTCTGCGGCGATACTGTGCCTGCGGACAAGACGCCCCTGCTACCCGGAGGAATCGAGCTGCCCTTGATCTTTGTCCGTGCGCCGCGGGGTTCGGATGAAGGTACGGGCATCACACGTGACTTTTACATGGGCCAGTTCGAAATCACAAACGGCCAATGGCAAGCTCTCACTGGCTCCACACCGACCGGCGAATCTGGCGATCCGGAGTCACCGGACTTTCTGAAACCGGCCACCAACATGACGCAGGACGAGGCCGTGAACTTCGCGAAGACTCTCGGCGATTATCTGTGCGCTGAATACCCCGAGGACTTCGCCGGGGCGGCTCTACCGACGTCAGATCAGTGGAAGTATGCCTGCGCTGCCGGGACGAGAACCGAGTACTACTGGGGGGACGACCCGGACTACACCGCAATCGACGATTATGCCTGGTACAATGCGAATGCGAATGGCATGAAGCAGCCTGTTGGAGGCAAGCTCCCGAACGCCTGGGGTCTCTACGACACGAGTGGCAATGTCGCCGAATGGATAGATAATCGAGACTCCGGGTGTTGGTGGCCGGATCCTCCCTACAGACCCTACGGCTTGTGGGAGACTGCAATCTGGGTGCACGGCGGGAGCTGCGACAGCGGCCCCTGGGATTGTGCCAGCGATTCATTGGAGGTTCTCCAATGGACTGAGATTATCGAAGACTGCCCATATGCGGGCGATCAATCCGCGTGGTTTCTCATTCGTTCCGATTTTGTCGGATTGCGCGTCGTTGTCTTCCCTGCAGCCGAAGCACCAACTTCCAATCCCTATCCTATCCCTGTCGAATTCGAGTTCGCCAGGAACGGGGAAGGATGGAGAGCTTTCGGTTGGCCACCTTTTGATTCGCCGATCTTCGCCACTACGATTGGTTCACCTGGGACATTGGACATGACCGCAATACCCAGCACGGAACTGGTCGGTATCTGGCGATCGCCATCGCTGGAAGTCACCGAGGCTGGCGCATCGCTGAATATTGCAACCAACATCCCGTTGAGTATCGAGAAGGCTGAAGGACAGACTGTGTTCAGGGCCTCCTGTCGAATCACTTGCGATGAAGAAGATCCGGGTATCGTGCCGACGATCCGCATTCGCACCACGGCTGAGAATAGCCAGCAGTCCGATGTCCTTGTTATCGAATCGAATGCAGGCGGCGCATACTCGCCTGGGCCAAATGGAAGGCAATACGACTTGTACTTCTCTCCACCCGCCACGAGTTCTATCTTCTCCTTGCATTTTGACATGTTGAATTTCACGCCACGGGATTCCCAGACGGCAACGTTGCGGCTGGATCAAGTCTCGATCTCTCCGGTTCCGGATTATGCCTTCCTCCAATCAAGAGAGGAGAAGATATACGATTTTTCGGAAGGGACCAATGACTGGCAGTACTTCGGGATTCCAGAGGCCTTTGCTTCACCTGTCTTCTCATACGATCAAGCCGGCCAGCGGCTGGTAGCTTCTCCATCCGACGCGGATGAGTTTCAGTTTGGTTTTTGGGGATCGTCGCTTGAGTCTTCCAACAACGTAACAATCGAACCCCATCGAATGTACTACGGGATATTCACGGTAGGAAGCGACTTGGTGGACCCACAACTGGCACCCACGTTTAGACTGCGAATGAACGAGTCCCTGTTCCGAGCGTGCGCCTATACCGTGATCGCGCCAACCGGTCAGGCATTGAACACTCCGACTCTGGGAGTACCCCGAGATTACACTGTCTATTTCCCTCCAGACTTCGGCGTTGAGACAAGCTTGCTCTCATCATTTGACTTCCTGGCAGATCCCGAACATGCGCTCTTGGACCGGAACGGCTCTCTATTCCTGGAACGCGTCCAGATCCGCTCCGTTCCGACAGAAATCACGATGATGCTGCCCGGAAATGTGCCTCTCACATTCCTCCCCGTTCCGCCTGGCTTGTTCTTGATGGGATGTTATCCAGGAGAAGAAGCAGCCACCGCCTATGAGGTGCCTCAGCACTGGGTCGAGATTGGATACTCTTTCTACATGGCCAAGTTTGAGCTGACCAAAGGGCAGTGGGAAGCTGTCATGGGGACACAGCCCTGGGCTGAGGAAGCGACAAATGTACCCCACTACTCCGACCAACCTGCGAACTACATTTCATGGGATGATGCCCAGATGTATATTTCGACGCTAAACAGCTATCTCTATGCGTCAGGGCAGGGAGAATTCCAGGTGCGACTTCCCTCTGAAGCCGAGTGGGAATATGTCTGCAGGGCGGGGACAACGACACGCTACTATTGGGGGGATGATCCCAACTATGAGGACATCGATGAATATGCCTGGTACAACCTGAACAGTGGGGAGGACTACTCACATGCGGTCGGGCAAAAGCCCCCAAATCGATGGGGCTTCCATGATATGAGTGGCAGTATCCGCGAATGGTGTCAGGATGAAGGACATTTCAACTACAATGGAGCACCACCCACCGATGGCTCTGCTTGGGAGGATGGTTCGGGATATCCCGAAGGGCAAAGAGTTTTCCGTGGGGGAAGTTACAGCACAATGCGAAGTCAGTGCCGCTCTGCCTTCCGATATCCCTACTGCTGTCCGCCGGAAGCCAAACACAGAGAGTATGGATTCAGGTTAGTTGGATATTGGGATGTCGGGGGCGGAGGGCAATGATCCGACATGATGGATGCCGATTCGATTCTGGCCCGTTCGTTTTCTTCGCCCAAACCAAGGCCCAACGGGCCGGTAATTCCTCAGCCCAGGCCGTCAGGCCTGGGTCCCCGGACGGACCCACGTCCGCGGCCTGAAGGGTCGCGACGAAGCATCATGTGTCGCCCCTTCAGGGCTCGGAAAAACGGACGCGCCTCGAACCCAGCCCGATGGGCTCGGCTATGGGATGACGCGCCGTTGGCGCTCAGGCGTTCGACAGGAAATGCGGCAATCAATTTCAACAACACGCCGGGGCTACCCGCCTGGATTTCCGCTGGGGTAAGCCTCACAACGTGAATGCCATTTCCACCCATCCCCAGGCCCAAAGGGCCGGTAATTCCTTAGCCCAGGCCGCAGGCCTGGGTTCCCGGGACGGACCCAAGTCCGCGGCCTGAAGGGTCGCGACGAAGCATCATGTGTCGCCCCTTCAGGGCTCGGAAAAACGGACGCGCCTCGAACCCAGCCCGATGGGCTCGGCTATGGGATGACGCGCCGTTGGCGCTCAGGCGTTCGACAGGAAATGCGGCAATCAATTTCAACAACACGCCGGGGCTACCCGCCTGGATTTCCGCTGGGGTAAGCCTCACAACGTGAATGCCATTTCCACCCATCCCCAGGCCCAAAGGGCCGGTAATTCCTTAGCCCAGGCCGCAGGCCTGGGTTCCCGGGACGGACCCAAGTCCGCGGCCTGAAGGGTCGCGATGCAGGATCCTGTGTCGCCCTTTCAGGGCTCAAAAAAACGGACGCGCCTTAGCCCCAGCCCGATGGGCTGGGCTAAGGGATGACGCGCCGTTGGCGCTCAAGAATGTTCCGCCCATTCGTTTGAATCCAATTCCACCAACACCCCGTGCCCAACGAGGCAATGATTCCGTTGTCGCTCAGGCGTTCGATGCGCAATGCGGCAATCAATTTCAACAACACGCCGGGGCTACCCGCCAGGATTTCCGCTGGGGTAAGCCTCACGACGTGAATGCCATCTCCACCCATCCCCAGGCCCAAAGGGCCGGTAATTCCTTAGCCCAGGCCGCAGGCCTGGGTTCCCGGGACGGACCCAAGTCCGCGGCCTGAAGGGTCGCGATGCAGGATCCTGTGTCGCCCTTTCAGGGCTCAAAAAAACGGACGCGCCTTAGCCCCAGCCCGATGGGCTGGGCTAAGGGATGACGCGCCGTTGGCGCTCAAGAATGTTCCGCCCATTCGTTTGAATCCAATTCCACCAATACGCCGTGCCCAACGAGGCAATGAATCCGTTGGCATTCGTTGGCTGCAATCCAACTGCGCCAGCCGCCCCATACCTCCCACCTGGATTTCAAACTGTGGTGAGGCTTACAAGATGATTGCCATTTCCACCCGCGTGCAGGCCCAACGGGCCGGCAATTCCTCAGCCCAAGCCGCAGGCCTGGGTCCCCGGACGGACCCGCGTCCGCGGCCTGAAGGGCCGCGACCGCGCATCACCAGGGATATGATGGAAATGCACGAGGGTGCTTGCTGCAAATGCGACGCACTTCGGGCTGGGCAACCGTGACAATGGGGAGCACGACGACGTAACCCGCCTACTTTCAACCACATGCATTCAGGCGCTCCTTCTGCGAAGTCGCGGAATGCGCATTGCCTTCTATAACGTGCGGTTGGAGGCAAACGCGCTGCATGAAGCCGGGTCGACAAATTCAGCGGAATCCCAAGCGATGAGCCTGGTGCGCGTTTCTTGCGTTCGTTCTAGTCCGGCTTGATTTGGGTGGTTACGGGGTAGGATCTCCATCACATCGCTGAGGATCGTGATCGGTGATCTGCCCCGATGCATACCAGAGCACAAGAGGATGAGATTCGACAAAATGGGGACACACGATAGAATGAACGAACGGGCTTTCATGTGCCATGCAAGGGGCGCCGTCCTGCTTCTTCCATTCCTGGTCGTTCTTGCCTTCCTGAGTTCCCCCGTGCGGGCTCAGGAGATGAAGACGTTGTATACTTGCGGGATGCACCCGGAGGTCATCTCGGATGAACCGGGCATGTGTCCGAAGTGCGATATGAAGCTGACGCCGATGGATAAGGACCGGGCGCGGATGATTCTAGCGGCTCGCGGGGAGATTGTCCCGGAGGATGACGGCGGCGGCAGAGAGCGCGAGATTCTCTATTGGCGCGCGCCGATGGATCCCACCTACATCCGGAACGAGCCGGGCAAGAGCCCGATGGGCATGGACCTGGTCCCGGTCTATGCAGACGACGTGGCAGGCGGCCCCACCATCCGCATCGATCCGGTAACGGAGCAGAACATGGGCGTGCGCTACGATGTCGTTCGGCGCGGGCCTTTGGACAAGAGCGTGCGCACGGTTGGCACCATCGCCTACGATGAGCAGAGCATCGGCACCGTCACGACGAAGATCGACGGGTGGGCCGAGAAGGTGTATGTGGACTCGACCGGCACCCAGGTTCACGAGGGCGAGAAGCTGTTCGATTTGTATTCGCCGGAGCTCTACAGCGCCCAGGAGGAGTACCTGGTGGCGCTGCGAAATCTGGAAACGGCCGAGGCGAACGATTCGGAGCGCACCGCCGAACTGGCGCGCTCTCGTTCGCGCTCGGCGCGCGAGCGGCTGCTCTTCTTCGACATCGGAGAGGATCAGATCGATGCCCTGCGCAAAGAGAAGCGGCTTCAGAAGACGCTGCCTATCAACGCGCGCCTGACGGGGATTGTGACGAAGAAGAACGTCCAGGAGGGCGACCACCTGAAAGCCGGCCAGCCGGCCTATACGATCGCGGACCTGTCGACGGTCTGGGTCATGGGCAAGGTTTACGAGTCGGATCTGCCGTACGTGAAGCTGGGCCAGGAGGCGGAGATGCGCCTCGATTACTTACCCGGCCGCACGTACCACGGCCGCGTGACGTACATTTACCCTTACCTCGAGGAAGGCACGCGCGAAATCCCCGTGCGCATGGAGTTCCACAACCCCGGCTATGTGTTGAAGCCCGGAATGTACGCGACGATTGAACTGAAGGCCGATCTGGGCGAGGCCGTCCTCGTGCCATCCATGGCCGTTATCAAGACCGGCGAGCGCGAAGTTGCCTTTGTCTCGCGCGAGGCCGGCAAGTTCGAGCCGCGCGAAGTGCAAACGGGATTACGCAATGCCACCGATGAGTTGCAGGTTCTGAGCGGCCTGGCCCCCGGAGAGAAAGTGGTCGTCAGCGGCCAGTTCCTGCTCGATTCGGAGAGCCGGCTGCGAGAGGCGACGCTGAAGATGCTGAGCCCGGGCATGAAGAACACTTCCGAGATCATGGAGCATGATCCGGATGCTCACGAAGAAATGGACATGGGGGACGGAGCCGCCGGGGGCGAGACAAAGTGGGTCTGCCCGATGCCGAGTCACGCGGGAATTTACTACGACGAGTCGGGGGATTGCCCGCTTTGCGGGATGATGCTGGTCCCGGTTGATCATGACCAGGATATCGGTTCTGCGATCGACCACTACACTTGCCCGATGCCGCAGCACTACCACATCAACGAAGACAGCCCGGGGAAGTGTCCCGAGTGCGGCATGACGCTGATCCCTGTCACCAAAGCGGAACTGGAGCGATTCGCCGTCGCGAAGGACGATGCGCCGCCGAATCTCTATACGTGCCCGATGCCAAGCCATGCTCACGTCGTGAGCGAAGAAGCAGGCAAATGCCCTGAGTGCGGAATGAAGTTGGTGCCGACGGAAAGCGTTCCCCACGGCCGCGATGCGGAGTTGAAGTGGGAGCAAGATCAGGCTGAAGCCCGAGGCGAAACGGTGCTCTACGTCTGCCCGATGGAATCGCACAAACACATCGTCTCCGATGAACCCGGCCGTTGCCCGGACTGCAATATGAAGCTCGTTCCGACGAGCGAGGTCGACTTTGGTGCGGAATCCGAACGTATCTGGCATGAGGAGCACGGGGGCTAAGTCATGATTCGGAGAATCATTGAGTTCTCGCTCGACAACAAGTTTGTCATCTTTCTGGTGATGGCGGCCATTCTGGCGGGAGGGATTTACTCGACGAAGAATATCCGCCTGGATGCGATTCCCGATCTGTCCGACGTGCAGGTGATTATCTATACGGAATACCCGGGGCAGGCGCCCCGGATCGTCGAGGATCAGATTACTTACCCGATCACGACGAAGATGCTCTCGGTCCCTTATGCGAAGGTCGTCCGCGGGTACTCGTTCTACAATTCTTCGTTCGTGTACGTGATCTTCGAAGATGGGACTGACATGTACTGGGCGCGCAGTCGCGTGCTGGAGTACCTGTCGCAGTTGCAGAGCCAGATGCCCGAGGGCGTAACGCCACAGTTGGGCCCGGATGCCACGGGCGTCGGATGGGCATATCAGTATACGCTAACGAGCAATAAGCGCGACTTGGCGCAGCTTCGTTCAATCCAGGATTGGTTCCTCAAGTACGAACTCACCGGCGTGCAAGGAGTGAGCGAAGTCGCCAGCGTCGGCGGATTTGTGCGCCAGTACCAGGTGACCGTCGACCCCGAGAAGATGCGCGGCTACGGCATACCGATTACAAAGATCCGGAGCGCCATTCAGCGAAGCAACAACGAGGTGGGCGGTCGCACAATCGAGATGGCCGAGACCGAGTACATGCTGCGCGGGCTGGGTTATCTCGGGCACATGACCGAGAAGGAGCGACGCGAGGCTTCAGAGGCCGGTATCTCAATCGATATTGCTCGCAGCCAGAAGACAATCGACGAGTTGAACGAGATCGCCGTGGGGGTACGGGACGACGGGACGCCGATTCTGCTCCGTGATGTTGCACGCGTGACGACTGGTCCTGAGATGCGCCGCGGCATTATGGAGTGGAACGGCGAAGGCGAAGCCGTCGGCGGGATCGTAGTCGTGCGCTACGGCGCGGATACGCTCGATACCATCGCGCGCGTGAAAGACAAACTGGCGGAGTTGGAGAAGTCCCTGCCGGATGACGTGGAAGTGCACGTCGGCTATGACCGCACAACACTCATCGAGCACTCCATAGACACGCTGCGCCATACATTATTTGAAGAATCGCTGATCGTCTCTCTCATCATCGCCCTCTTCCTGCTGCATTTCCGAAGTGCCCTTGTGCCGATTCTGACCTTGCCGCTCGCGGTACTGGTCAGTTTCATCATCATGTACTTCCAGGGCCTCGGCGCGAACATCATGAGCCTTGGCGGAATCGCGATCGCCATCGGCGCCATGGTCGATGCGTCGATCATCATTGTCGAAAACGTTCACAAGCACTACGAGGCTGAGCGGGGCAAGCGGCCCCACTGGGAGATTGTGAAGGAAGCGTGCGTGGAGGTGGGGCCAACGCTCTTCTACGCGCTGCTGATCATCACGGTCAGTTTCCTGCCCATCTTCGCGCTCGAAGCTCAAGAAGGCCGGCTATTCAAACCGTTGGCCTTTACGAAGACGTATGCGATGGGAGCGTCGGCCCTGCTGGCGATCACCGTATCGCCCGTCCTCGCGGGCTTCTTCATCCGTCGTGCGTTGCTGCCTGAGACATGGTCGAGGCTGCGCAAGAGGATGACGATTATTCTGTCCCCCATCTTGTCGGCTCTGCTGATCTTCTTTGTCACACGGCGCTTCGGCGGTGAACATGAAGCCTTCATGTGGGGGCTGGATCTTTGGACGTGGATGTCGATTCTGGTTGGGGTGATTGTTCTGCTGGCGCTAATTCCGCAGGCACTTCAGCCGGAAGAGAAGAACCCCATCAGCCGCGGCCTGATTGCCGTCTATCGCCCGATCCTGGTCGGAATGCTGAGGCACCGGAAGACTTGCTGGATTGTGATTTTCGTGGCGATCGGAATCATGTCCTCGGCAATCTATCCGTACAAGAAACTCGGCAGCGAATTCATGCCTCCGCTCTACGAGGGCAATCTGCTCTATATGCCCACGACGTTGCCAGGGATCAGTGTCACAAAGGCTCGTGAGCTCCTGCAGCAAACCGACAAGATCATCCAATCCTTTCCCGAGGTCGAATCCACCTACGGCAAGATCGGTCGCGCGGAAACGGCCACCGATCCTGCGCCCATGACGATGATCGAAACGACGATTCGCCTGAAGCCGGAGAAAGAATGGCCGGACGTCGACGTCCGAGACGATCAGGGTGAGATGATTGCACACCGCAAACGCACGCCGGACGAGTTGATCAGTGCGCTCAACCGCGAAATCAAGTTCCCCGGCCTAACCAATGCCTGGACGATGCCGATCAAGACGCGCATCGATATGCTCTCGACAGGGATCAAGACGCCCGTCGGGATCAAGATCGGCGGACCGGATCTGCGCACGTTGGAGCGCATCGGCGAGCAGGTCGAGGCTGTCGTGCGCAAAGTGCCGAACACGATGAGCGTCTACAGCGAACGCGTCATGGGCGGGCGTTACGTCAACTTTCTGCCTGATCGCCAAGCGATTCAGCGCTATGGCCTGACGGTTGGCGACGTGCAGGATGTCTTCATGTCGGCCATCGGAGGAATGAATATCAGCACGACGGTGGAGGGACTTGAGCGCTACCCCATCAACCTCCGCTATCCCCGAGAGTTACGCGACAACGTCGATAGTCTGCGTTCTGTTCTCGTTCCCACGCCCCAGGGGTACCAGGTGCCCCTCGGCGATCTGGGAACGTTCTCCATCGAAGACGGTGCGCCTGGTATCAAGAGTGAACAGAGTCGTCCCAACGCGTGGGTCTATGTCGACATCCAGAACATCGACGTGGGGACCTATGTCCAGCACGCGCAAGCGGCCGTCGATGAAGCGGTGGCCAGCGGGCAAATCGACCTGCCGCAGGGATACTCCATCGGATGGTCTGGACAGTACGAGTATATGCTGCGTGCGAAGGCGAAACTGATGATTGTTGTGCCGGTGACGTTGATCGTCATCATCTTGATCATCTTCCTCAGCACTCGCAGCTTGATCAAGACAGCTATCGTCATGCTGGCCGTTCCCTTCAGTCTGGTCGGCGCGTTCTGGTTACTGTATTGGCTCGACTACAACATGTCTGTCGCTGTCTGGGTTGGTATGATCGCTTTAGCGGGGCTGGATGCAGAGACGGGCCAGGTTATGCTCTTGTATCTGGAAGTTGCCTTCGAGAAAGCGAAGAAGGCCGGCAAGCTGATCGATCTGGCCGCGCTTCGGGAAGCCGTTTACGAAGGCGCGGCCGCGCGTGTGCGCCCAAAAGCAATGACGGTGGGGTCGACATTACTGGGCCTGATGCCAATCATGTGGGCAACTGGCAGCGGAGCGGACACAATGAAGCGCATTGCTGTTCCGATGATCGGCGGCGTGTTGACCAGTTTCGCGATGGAACTGCTCATCTACCCGGTCATCTACTACCTGTGGAAGGGGCGCGAAGTGAAGCGCCTGGAAGGACAGGGGGCGGAACCGGAAGGAGGCACAGCATGAGGATGAGGAAGGCACGACGCGCTCGCTACACACTGTTGGGCACTCTTGTGCTCGGAGCAGTCCTGCTCACAGCATGTGCACCGACGGATATTGGCAAGTGGGACGATCCGGCGACGCTGCGAGCAGAATACCAGCCGGCACTGGAGTCCGAAACGGCCGAGATTTTGGAAGATGGGCCAGCGCTGGCAGAGGCAATCCGCCTTTGCGCTGAGCGCAATCCTCGAGTTGAAGCGGCTCGACAGCGCTGGCTGGCGGCGATCTACAAGGCACCCCAGGCGCGATCTCTTCCCGACCCACGACTGCAATACGGCTATCAGTTCAAGAGTGTCGAGACTCGCGTCGGCCCGCAGCAGTGGAACGCGGGCTTGACCCAGACGATTCCCTGGTGGCGAAAGCTGTGGGCCAGTGGGGAGAAGGCAGAACTGCAGGCCGCCATTGCGCGACTGCAGTATGAGGCGACCCAGCGCGATCTGATCGTTGAAGTGAAGGACGCGTACTACGAGCTCTACTACCTCGACAATGCGACGCAGATCACAGAGAAGATCGAGGAGACTCTTCGCACGCAGGGACTTGTGGCGTACACGGAACTCGATTCCGGGCGTACACAGTTGGGCGAAGCCTTTCGTGCGGAAAGCCAGGCGGCACAGTTGGCGTATGATCTGATCCTTCTCCGCGAGCAACGGGCGGCTCAGGCCGAACGTTTGCGATCGCTTCTGAACCTGCCTCCAGGGACGGAGATTGGCACGATCAAGAGCGCCCCAGTCTATGAGGTGACGGATGACCTGGAGGAGCTCCAGGAACGGGCCGAGGCCTATCGCGAAGTTCTTGCTATTCGAGGTCTCGAGGTTCAGCAGGCTCAGTACACCACGTACCTTGCAAAGCTCTCGCGCATCCCAGACGTGGGGCTCGGATTCAATCTGATCAATACAGAACCCGCGCGAATGGCCGGCGTCGCAGACAGTGGAAAGGACCCCTTCATCGGACTTCTGAACATGAATCTCCCAATCTGGGAAAACCGCACGCGCTCCCTGATCAAAGAGAAGGAGGCAATGGAGGAGGCGATGCGCCTGGATGCGATGGATGAACTGAATGAGGCGCGCCGAGCCGTGGCGAAGACTTTCTTTGCCGTGCAACTGACCGATCGCCTCGCGACGTTGTATCGCGATACCCTTCTGCCCCAAGCGGAATCCGTGATGGGCCAAGCCGAACTGGACTTCCGTGTGGATGCTGCCTCCTACTCATCGGTCCTCGAAACCACTCTCGCGTACCACAACTTCCTGCTCGCCTATCACCGCGCAATTGCCGATCACGGACAGGCCATCGGACGCCTGGAGAAGGCTGTTGGTTCCACCGCCGAAGCGCGAATGGAATCCAGCGAGGAGGTGGCCGAGTGAAACGCGCAAAGGAGAAATGGCCGCAGGTCAGATTGTTCGCCACGGCTATCCTGATCCTGGTCGTCCTGGCCGGGTGTGCTTCGGGAACAAGAAAAGCGCTGGACGATTACTTTAAAGCCGAACCGCTGCCGTACTACGAGAAGTCGATTGGGCTGGCAGAAGAGTCGCCCGGCGAGGATATGGGGACGGAGTCTCCTGCCATGGCAGAGATTCGAGCAGAGGTTGCCCCTGACGACAAGTTCCTGGAGATCGCTGCCAGTTTCTTCGACACTTCCAGCGAGGAGTTGCAGGGCGCGTTCGATGACCTCAAGAGCGACGAACAGCTTGATGAAACACTGGGCGCACAGTTGGAACTGAACGAATTCCTCTATGCCTTAGCCATTCACAACCCCTCCGTGAAATCCGCGCGACATCGTTGGAAAGCAACGCTGAAGCAATACTCTCAAGCGGAGTTTCTGGAGACGCTTGTCTCCGAATACCGCACATTCACGCGCTATTTGGATGTCCAGACCGGAAAGCCGATGAACAAGGCCATGGCGCAGCAACAGTACCCGTTCCCCAGCACCATCAGTCTAAAGGGTGAACTGGTGCGAGAGCAAGTTCGCCTCGCCGAGATCGAATGGCAGAAGTCCCTTCGCGATGCAGTTGTCGAGGCAGGCAAGGATTACTTCGATTACCAGTACCTTGTCCGCGCCGAAGCCTCGACCCGTGAGAACCTCATGTTGGTGCAGGGACTTGTCGACGTCGTCGAGCGTCGTTACGGCGCAGGAGAATCTTCGCAGCCCGATCTGCTGAGAGTTCAAACGGAACTGGAGCGCCAGCGCACCATGCTTGAAGACTTGCGATCGAAACAGAAAGCCGTGCGCGCCCGAATCAACGCAGCGCTCGATCGCGCTCCAGACGCGAATCTGGGCGGGCCTGCCGGGACAGACCTGCCGGAAGTCACCGATGATGTGAAGGCGCTGATGGAAGAGGCCTTGGCCCATCGGCAGGAGGTGCGCATGCAGCGGGCGAAGGTCAATCGGATTGGGATCGCTATCCGGCTCGGTGAAGTCATGAACCGTCCACTGTTCAGTCAGGGCTATAGCACGTTTGAACGCGGCATGAAGCCGGAAGCCTCCGAAGACGAATCACGCGTGTCCTACGGCCTGATGAGTAAATCTGGCGATCGACCCGACTATGCCCGCGCCGAAGCCTATCTCGCGGAAATGCGAGAGCGCCACGCCGCGACGAAAGCCGACCTGGATCAGGTCCGCGCACGAACAAAGGCCCTGGCCCAGACCGTGTTCGAACAAGCCATGATCGCGCAACGCCAGGTGGATCTCATCGATCAGGTCGTTTTGCCGCAGAGCCAATCTGCCTACGAAACAACGCTGAGTGCATACACATCGGACCGAATGTCGTTCATCGATCTTCTGGACGCCGAACGAGCGCTCATCCGTGCGCGACTGGAAGAACACGCGAGCCGACGAGATCTCAATCAGGCATTGCTCGAACTGGCGAGAACTCGTGGCCTCTTCTCTCTTCCGCCCCAGTCCGCACAGGAAGATGGCCCTCCAGAGCATTAGTGTGCGTCAAGGCAGACATCTGCCGGGGAATTCCGCAGTTCCAATGTGAAGAAAGAATGGATGGACGCTGCTTGCGATCCGAAGGGAGCCTCAGGAGTATTCGCGGGAGGGATTTCAGAAAATGCGATGATCGAAATCTTGTGATTCGCTCAGAACCCACTTTCGAATCTGGCTTGGGGTCCCTGGGAGCAGCTTGAATGGCCGGACAACACCTGGAAAAACAGCGACGCTACTGTCTAGACTTTCTGGCATTGGCACTGGCTCCATGGACGATCCTGCTCCAAGGGCATCAATTTGGACTGGGAAATCACTATCCGACACTCGTCTTCATGCGTCGATACTTGAACGCGGAATACCTGTCGGGCGATTGGATGCTTTCAACACCAGCCATCCACCCACTGTGGACCCATCTCCTGGCGAATCTGTCTCAGTTCACAGGAGAAAGCGGTGCTCTCCTGATCGCTCATCTGGTGACCCGGGTTCTGCTTCTGATGGGAATCTGGAGGCTCGTGTTTGCCCTGGTTCTCCGTGCCGGCATTATTGCGGGCGGTGTCGCAATGGCTCTCGCGATCTTTGAACCGAGATTGCATGTCGGTTCGCACTACCTGCAGGGAGGCCATTGGGAGGCAGCGTTCCTTGGCATGGCGTTTGGCGTTTGGATTCTTGCCCAGGGAATCCACTTCTGGGCTGATGGAAAGCACGCCGTGCCACTGGCAATTGCCGGGGGACTCGGAGTGCTCTCGCATCTCTTCATCAATCTCCCTCTGATCATCCTCGTGTGCATTGGGGCCATCCTGGTTCGGAAGGACTGGAGAAGCCCTTCATTGGTCCTGGCTGCCGCGCTCTTGATCAGCATTCCGTCATGGGGACCTGCAGCTATGGCATTCCTGTTCCCCGCCGCTTCTCCTCTGAGTTCGCAGGAAGTCATTCAGATTCTGCAGTTCCGGCATCCCCATCACCATCAACCGTGGACCTGGCCCGTTCTCGACTTCGTATCTGCTCTATTCCTGATCGGGGGTGGTCTCTTTGTCGCCTGGCGATACACAACCCGAGATTCCGCAGCCAATCGGATGTTTCTTCCGATGGTGTTCCTGGGTTGTTACGTGATTGCCTGTGCTGCATTCTGGATTGCCGGTCGATTCCAAGTACTTGCCGTCATCGCCTATTTCCAGCCCTTTCGTCTGACCTCTCTGTTCTTCGCATTCGTTGTCGCCGGTGCAGGCCTTGCCGTGGAAAGCGCGCTGCGTCGGTATCCACTGCCACTCGTGATTCTCACTTCGGTTGTCGCTGCCGGGGTCTGCCGCTTCGCTGGTCCAATCGGGCCGATATTATCAGTCCTCATCCTTGTCTATTTCGCCATTCAATTGACGCGGCAACAACCTGGCGAGCAGCCTGGAATCTTGCACACGAATCGTCTGCTCGCGATTTCGGCGATCGTCTTGGTGCTGGGATTTGCCGGTGTCCTTACCCTCGAGTGGATCCCCGCGGCGAGAGCGATTCCAAATCGCTTCAGATCAACTCATTGGCTGACGGAGACCAAACCGCTTTCGGCAGGTCGTCAGGATCTCGCAAACTGGATCCGGGAGAATACAGAACCGGGGTCTTTGTTTGCGATTCCCCCTGACATGGGCTATTTCCGTCTGTGGGAAGAACGGCCCGTGATAGTCGACATGAAAGTCGTTCCGTATGAAAACAGCGATCTGGCAGAGTGGGCAGAGAGACTTCGGGAGGTGGGTGCTGGGGATCCGTTCAGCAGCCTGATCCCCCCCTCTGAAGACCCGTCATTGGAGGAACTGATGTCGGCGGCTCGTACCTATGAGGCAGATTTTGTTGTTCTCCGATCGGGAAACCACAACGGAGATCATGCCTTCACGAATTCGCAATACACAATTCTCAGAGTCCCGTAGATGAAGAAGTCGGGGGACCTCCGCATTTGCTGTGCAGAATTCGGAGTCACACGGGCTATGGGACGATTTCACGTTCCGCGAGGAGTGCCCGCAGGTCGCTTGCATCGACCATCCCGTCGGTGTTGCGATCCAGGCTGATGGCGCTGGCCGATGGGTCCGATCTCCCGAGAAGGCAATCCAGGAAGAGTGCCACTCCTCCGTCCCCTCCCGGCTGAGGATTCACCTGAACCCAGGTCTCGGCGGATTCCCCGAAGACACCAGTGCCTTCGCGCCAGAGTTGCCACGCGGTTCGGTAGGAACCGGGAGTATCCGGCATTCGGGCGGAGAGGCGAATCATTCCATCCCGTCCACGCTCAACCATGTCCATTCCCCCCCACTCGCCAGCGGTAAAGCGTGTGAGCGGATCGACGGGATCCACAGGTCGAAAGGCAAACCCGTCATCCTTCGTCCACGGCAGGTTCGAGTCGTTGCGGACGTGCACCAGAATTTCCTGGTCGCTACCGGCATACACGAGGCCCGGGACTTCGATCCCGATGACGGCTCCGCCAAACCGGGGGACCTCAAACAAGTAGCATGAAGGAGAAGTCTCCGGCGTCCCTGTATTGTCGATGAGCGTGAGCTGCAGCTCGAATGCGACGGTCCCGTCGTCGGGCCAATTCCACGAGAAATCCGACACCCAGAGACCGTATGTAGGATCGATCCGGTTGAAGGAGAAATCGCCATAGCGCGTCCAGGTCTCCGTCCCTTGCGGGCGATAGTCGACCTCCAGCCGTTGCGGCTTCTCGGATGTAGAGCCGGCCAAGGCGGTGAGAGGCAAAGGGTTCTGGTCGAGCTCGATATCTTCATATCCCACCAGACTCGAGTAGGGCCAGGGCGGGAAAAAGACCGCGGGGAATTCGAGAGTGAGTGAGTCGGCTGCTCCCCAGGAATCCGTTGCGCCGAGAGACACAAACTGCGGTTCGGAGGCGTAGCCGCCAATGTACTGAATGCGCAAGATTCCGGATGCCTCGTCGAGAGTCACGTCGAGGAGAGGGGAGTGCTCAACCGTCCAGCGGACCGGGTCTCCTTCGAGATCGACTGCGGCAAAGGGGACCTCAAGAGGCTGGGTCGCCCAGAGGGTCTCGTTGAAGTCGGCGGGTTCGGTAATTTGCGGGGCCGTGTTACGATCCAGCAGGGTGAACTGCAGATCGGCGGCAAGCGGGTCGCTCCCTCCGGAACTCTGCATTCCGGAGTCGGCGTCTCGGAGAGTGGCCTCAGCCCCGAGGCCAATGCGGAGAGCTTCGGGAGGAACATTCCAGGCTGCCCGGTACTCTCCCGCAGCCTCGCCGGGTGCCAGGTCAACGCGGGCGATTTCGACTCCATCCTCGAGCCGTGAGACGAGGATTTCGCCCGAAAGCCCATTTCGCCCAGTGGCTTCTTGAACGGTGAACCGCATGACGCCCTGGGGAGCAACGAATCCTCCGCGCGACACCACAGGATCGGAAGCGAGGGCCAAGACAACGGGAGCGACCGGATCTGCGGTAGCCTCGACGGCGAGCACAAACGCCAGTTCGGGCTGGAGCGGGTCGTTTGCCTGAAAGATCGGCGAAGCGACGAGAAGCCCCGGCGCGCCGGCCAGGATGTCGAAATAGAGATCTCGAGATCGGCCTGCCGCGACCTGGATCGGGCCGGGACGACGTGGAACAAGCCACGAGGGGAGGGAGGTGGGATCGAGTGTTGCCTTCAGGACTCCCCCGCCGGCATTGGCCAGACGGAGCACGACCATGGAGCGTTGCCCCAGGGCGACCGGAAGAGGCAACTCCCACGCGGTGATCAATCTTGCGGCGGGTGCGGTGTTGTAGCCTGCCACAGCGACTGGTCCCATCTCGTCACGGGCAGAGCGTGTCCCATCAGAAACCAGCACCTTGAGGCGCCCGCTTTCGGTTGCAGGCAATTGGGAACAGTCGAGTGTGTACGTGTTCGCCCCGTACTCGATTGGGAACGGTGGAGCCACTGGCATCCACGAGGCTCCCCCATCGGGGCTGAATTTGACCCAGGCGTAGAGTGCTTCTCCGCCGTCGGGGTCCCCTGCCTCGAACTGAATTGGGACGGAGCCGCTTAGGGCCTGCCCGGCAAGCGGAGCATTGAGGGCAACCATCGGAGCGGACGGGGAAAATGCGATCGTATCGATCGTATCGTCCAAGGTCCCGTCAGCGAGCCGGATCTCGAAACTCGCGGAAGTGACGGCGGGGTCCCATGGGAATCGGAACTGGGGAGAACCGGCCAGCCCCCAGTCGTCATCGCGATCGGGGTAGCCGGTCCAACCCGTAGGGACACGCGCTGTGCTTCCATTGGAAAGGGACACGCCGATGGACCGCGATCCAAGATCAACCTCGTCCGGAACCCACGGTTCATCGATGTCGACGAAGAAGGGCCAGACTTTGTCCATGTCGAAGTGCATGGTGGACCACTGCTGACGTTGGAGAAAAACCCCTCCGACATACAGAACTTCCTGGGGGCTGCTGGCTTGGGAAAGCCGCCGACCGGTGCCAACGGTGGCTTCGTTCAGAATGCGTTCGTAAGTCTCCTCCGTAAGCCATGGTGAGGAGGCGCGGTCATACATGATCGTCTGGAAGTCCGGGTGGAGGGCTCCAGGGGTGTTGTAGACCCGCGTGCCCTTGTCAGGATCGTACCCGTTGGCACTGGCTCCGTGATCGCCGTCGCCTTCCTCGTAGTGGTAGTTATCCAGGAACCCAAGGGTGTGGAAGTACTCGTGAAGGAGGTAGTGGGAGCGGGCAGTAACGCCATCGATCAGGACCACGTGCTCGTAGCGTGGTTCGGAGAGACCATCGGCACCGAAGATACCGGGGGCGGTTACGCCAACCACAAGGTCCGGCCGGGGGCTCATGGTCTCGCGAAGGCGCTCGAGGTCGGTGAAGTAAGAAAGAGTCTTCCACTTCCAGACAGCGCTCCATGGTTCGCTGGCCACGAGATCGGGACCGGAAGTGAATTCCACGGGAGCAGGGAAGAACTTCTGGAAGAAGTCGTTCATCGAACCCAGGGAAGCCGTGGAGGTCCATGATCCCAGCATCGTCTTGCTGCCGATGGTCGATGCGCCGGACGTCTGGAGACCCACGTAGTGGATGTGGAAGGGGCGATCGCGCATCGGGATGCGCTGCTCCTGGATCGTCGTACCGCCTATCCCGATGGAAAGTGGAATCTCGTCCCCGAGGTCATCGATCCAGTAGGCCTGGTGGGAATAGAGCTTAGGAACAGATTCGGGGAGGACGCCATAGAAGAACTCGTTCACGTTCCCCTTCAGGTGCTCGGCGTCTGTGAAATCATCCTGACACAATGCCTTGAGGCCAGTCAGGTCTGCGGCCTCTTCTCCGTTTTCGAGAATCCGCAGAGTGAAGTCCTCGAACCCCTCGTCCGCGTCGTCATAGGTGGTGGCGCTGTCGAGGATGCGGAACGTCGCGTGGTAATAGGCTGGGGCCTGAGAGTGCACCTGACTTTGGTGGACGCCATCGACGACTTGGGTGATTTCGGCTCCCATGGCGAGGCGGGGTGGCAACTTAAGGGTGACCTCTTCAGTAGCGGGGCCGCCGCCGTTAACATCAACTTCCACGAAGCCAGAAGCATCGGTCGTCACCGTCTGATCAACGGCCCCATCGATTTCGACGAAGGCGCCACCGACAGGACGGTCCTTCAGATCAACCGTGTGGATCTGGAGCTTGCCCTTGAAAGATCGCATATCCGGAACTCGAGCTCGGTTGTGCCCGTACCCCCCTTCGCCCGTGGAGCGATGCGCTGTAATGGCGGCGTAGGGTGGCGGGGCTGAGATCGGGTTGGCGGTCTCGATGACTTCGCCGCCTCCGCCGATATCCACGTAGGCTTCGCCTAACTCGTCGGTCGCAACCCAGGGGGAGATATAGTAAGTGGGACAATCATAGCTGGGGAGACAGGAAGCGTAAACGACCCGGACTTCG
The DNA here is from genome assembly GCA_020444065.1 of bacterium. Taxonomy (NCBI): domain Bacteria; species bacterium. The sequence goes on from JAHLLQ010000006.1 coordinate 294,522, forward strand.
AGTCCCTCGTTGGGAATAGGAGCGTTGGCGTTGAACGGATCCGGAGCCACGGCCGTGATCTTGAATGTCAGGTTCAAAATGTCGGTGGATGTCGCGATGTTGCTGATTTCGCTGTCTGTCTCATAAGGAAATGCAAGACTGAACGGGTTGGGATCGTCCCAGTCAGCCAAACGGTACTGCACGTAAACGTGTGAGACGCCGACATCAAAGCGGTGTGAGAAATACACTGAGCCGCTCTCCGGTCCGGAAGCGGAGTAGTAAGATGCAAAGCTGTCATCGAGTTCCCCGATACGCGCGTCGGATTCGGCGGCATAGGAGATGAAGGTCCCATTGTTCGACCTCACCTCATGGGTGATGACCTCAACATCAGAAGGGAGAAGATCCGGCGTGTCGTGGATCACGTTGACCATCATCTGCTTATGGCCAACAAAGAAATTCCCCTGCCGAATCAACGGTGAAGGAGCCTCGACCGCAAGAGTGACGGTGACCGGTTCGCCAGAGGTGGAGAAGTAGTCCGTCCCTGATTGTTCGATCCGCGTCACCGACTCCCAGCCGGGCTGAAGCCCGACAACGGGGTCCTCGGCAAACAGAGAAATGGTCGCGCAGCTAAGGATAGCAACGAGTAACAAGCCTGTTCTATTCATCCGGGACTCCCCTCCCATTAGATCGAGAGGATTCTGACGACAGAAGGTTTATCCCGTCAACTGCAAGCAATACCGGCAATCCTGGTGGAATTCTTAAATGTCGCCCGACTGATCTTCATACAGCTCGGATACTTCCGAGGTGATCGGGAGGGATGCGCCCTCCCGAACTCGAGGTGCTCTGGCATCCCTTTCAGGACACATGAGACCTGCAAAATCATTGCAGAGATACGAAGGACGCCAAAAGGACGGCTGTGGCTCGTTCGCCCTTTCTCTCCCATGCTGGTTACTCACAACGCCTCCCAGGGCGAATTGGGCTGCGTGGACGTCTGAGATTGCTATGCCGGATAGGACTTCGTTGGGAGGGTGCACATGCCCTCTTTGGACTTCATTACAAGATGGCCATTTGGCGAGTTTCACCACGCTGCGAATGTGGCCCTGATCCCACTGTGCCAACATAGTCACGGTTGAATTCATTATTGACTTCACCCCCAACGAACCTCCAGAACCTCTAGAAATGCCATCCTCGGTGATGGACTAAACCCTCTAGATATCAGCCAGCGAGAGGACGTTGGCGGAGGGATACGAGGTGAGAGAACAATGAGACGATCAAAGGTCTTGTCTGGTTGGACAGTTGCATTAAGTCTACTTGTCTTGATTGCAGGTACCCAGGCGGTGAGTGGTGTAACAATCGAGTACCCGATGCGAACGATTCTGACTGACACGAGTTCGCCCGCAAGGCTGGCGCTCGATAGTTCGCAGAATCTCTACATCACAGATCCTTGGGGAACACGAGTCCTTGTCTATGATTCGACGGGGTCTGCAGTCACCCAGTTCACACCATCTCAGACCGCGGCTCCGCTCGGAATCGCCATTTGGGCGGACGGGAGTTTTGCGCTCTCGGACGCTATGACGGGTTCGGTCGACTTGTACGATGCCGGGCAGAACTACGTCGGCTCGCTCGGAGCGGGCGATGGGGAGTTTGGCCTTCCGTGCGACCTGGAGATCGATCGCTCAACTGGCCATCTCTACGTGGTTGATTCGGCGAGCGCTCAGATCAGCGAGTACGATTCCACCGGAAGCTTCATTGGTTCGTTCGGAGCCTCTGGGACAGGTCCCAGCGAATTCATCAAACCGACCGGCATCTCCATCAGCGAAGACGGAACTCGGCTGTATGTAGCCGATCAGGCGAACGGACGCGTTCAGGTCTTCGATTCCAACAAGACGTATCTTCGCGAGTTCGGTTCGATGGGTTCGCTGCCGGGGCAATTCGTCAGAGTTCAAGGAATCGCTGCAAGCACGAGCGGGTTCGTTTGCGCATCCGATTCATTCTTGAATTCTGTGCAACTCGTCGATTCCTCCGACGGGGCTTGGCAAACCGACTTCGGAGAGATGGGGCTGCTGCCAGGAGACGGGTTCCTGCAAGCCGTCGATGCCGAACTGGACGAGACCAACGGCCTCCTGTACGTCGCTTCGCACAATACGCTCGCCGTCGAGGTCTTTCAGTCCGCCGGCGTGATTCCGACAGAAAGCGCTGTGCCTGACTGGTACATTCTGGAACAACCATAGTCCATCGAGAAACCTCAGGGGTGGGGATCGCGCAAGATCGATGGATGATGAAACTCACTATTCGCGCCAGGGAGTAATACAATGATTCGCCATTTCCGGATCACGCTTCTCATTTCTGCACTTTCCATTCTCTGCGGTCTCGCTCTTGGGGCCGACGCCCCACACGATCAAACACAGGGCATCGATTGCGACTCCTGCCATACGATCCCATTGAATGCTTTGGCATTGATAACGACACCGACAGGCGGTCCCAGTCTTTGCCTGAGTTGCCACACGGTAGGCAGTGTTCCGTACGACATGGCACTGCAGTCCGAGAGCCAGGCGATCCCTGGTATCTCGGGTTACTCCCATCGCTGGGACTCGAATCTGCTGCAGTATGTTCACGTTCTGACTCCGGCCGGTGAAACCGGTTCGGTCGCACTCACCGGAGACTATGCGGAAGCGACGAGCTACACGCTGAGTGCCATGATCACATCAGGCGGCGCGGTTGGAGTCGCCCAGTTCGCCTGGGCTGACAACTGGGGGAATTCCGGAACCGATACCGTTCAGTCCAGCGTTGCCGTTGGTCAGGGGCTTTCGCTGCTGTTCGAAGATCATCCCAGTACGACATCGTTTCCTCTGGACATGCGCTTTGAGGCCTTCGCCCTCCCGCTCGAAGTCGATACGCCGGCGATCGCAGATGCTTTGTCTCACGATATCGTTGTGTGCAACACTTGTCACGATCAGCACGCAAACACGTTCCCTCCATTCCTTCGCGTAGACAACTCGAGCGACGTTTTATGCGCGTCCTGTCACCCCGATCGTTCAATGGGAACCTGGGCGGACGATCCGATCAATAACGTTGGAAACCACCCGACCGGGGTTCTGATGCCCTCGGTGTCCTGGTATGCAACGTCGATCGCTCCGCTCGAGCTCGAGGACCACGGCACAACTGCCGATGCGTCCGATGATACGGTACAATGTCTCTCCTGCCACTCCGCCCATCATGGCGACAGTAACACGAATGCAGATCCGTCGATGCTCGGCGAAGGCGATGGGAATCTGCTCCGAATGGCGAACGATGCGACCCTCTGCAAGACGTGCCATCTGTACGAGGATCACAGCGGACTTACGTGCTCGAATTGCCACGAACCGCACGGAGCGAGCAACAAGCGCCTCGTCCGCGACTGGCTGAATGGCCAGCCGGCTACCTACCAGTCGGCGGATGACTTCCTGAGTGGATCGCCGGACTACGATGGCGTGTGCGAGCGCTGCCACACGGCAACTGCTTATCATCAGGACAACGCGGGCGGCGATCATTCGCACTACGCGACGACCGATTGCATGCAGTGCCATTCTCACGTCACTGGGTTCGTGCCTCAGATGGTCGATTGCCTGTCATGTCACCGCAATGAGCTCAATGTGACAGCCGATGGGATCGCGACGCGGTCCATCAGTGAAGATTTCGAGAATGAAGGTGGGCATCATCCCTTCACGTATGATCGCTCGGGAGATCTTTCCGATCCACAGAACAACAACTGCCTGATCTGCCACCTGGAGGATTCCTACGATAATCCGCTGCATGGCGATGAGACTGTCGATCTGGATCTGGATCCGGATGGTTCTGGAGATCAGGAATGGCAAACGTATCCTGGCTCGCGTCACTCCTGGTGCGTCGATTGTCATGACGGTGACAATCCCAACCCGGCTTACCGTTTGTCCGGTCTCATTGCTTCCGACAAGTCCGACATGGCTACTGTCTCCAGTCACCGTGACGACTACCCGAATTCGGGTGCGGTGTTTGGCGGGCTTTGCGATTCCTGCCACGATGATGGGCATCGCGTCCGCGTTCGCTTCTATTCGCCGATGTACGGTGGCGGGCACGAAGAAGAAACCTGCTATGGATGCCACGGTGGGTTTGCCAATGTGAGCGTGAACGAAGGCACGACACGCTACATGGAGAATATGAAGGTCGCCTTTGTCGGCACCGGTGCGGTCCATCCGCGTTCACAACACATGGATCCTTACAAGGAGATTGGCGATGGCGCTGTCGTCTGCAGAAACTGCCACGATCCCCATCGATTGGATCACGACACGAACCTTCTCTGCGATCCGGACGACCGGTCAACGTCATGGGGAGGAGATGTCGACAACGCATGGTGTCTGACTTGCCATGATGGCACGCAAGCGGACGCACCGCTTCACCTCGACATCGATGTCACCGGAGTGGACTGCGCGTCGTGCCACCTGGCTCACGCCTCGACGAATAAGAATCTCCTGCTGATCGACGAACTCTCGACGTACACGTTGTCACTGACACCGGATCCGGCTTCTGTGCCGGTGAACTCATTCCAACAGTTCCAGCCGGTCATCTCGCCGTCGGCCTACTTCCTATCGCCAGGTGGTTTGCAGCGCCAGGCGGATTGGGGACTCGAAGGCCTGACTGGCGGAAGCGCGGGCCAGCGTTTCGACTTCGATGCCAACATCCCGTTCGACCGAACGGAGGGCTACGATCCATCCGGCTGGGGACTAATCAACGTCACCGATGACGGGACCGTCTCGGGCGGGCCAAGCCTCGTGACTGACCTGAATGTCTTCGTCGATGTTCCGCATCACTACCGCGGAGACCTTGAGGTCTGGCTGAGAAATCTGACGACTGGCGAGGAAGCTCAGATCGTCCAGTCCAATTGGAATGATGGAACCGATAACCTGTACAAGATCTACGATAGCGAATCGCCGAATGCCCCGAACACCGATGTGACAGAGCTTCCCGGAAAGACCGGCACTGGCATCTTGCTCGGTTACATCAACCGCGATGGGTACACCGGCCCGAACAATCTGGAATACACGATTACGATCACTGCCGAAGGCGACATGGGAACAGCGCTCTTCGACTGGTCCGACAACCAGGGCGGTTCCGCAACGGACGTGGTGACATCTCTCACCACCCCATTGCAATACGGCGCCATGGCGGGATTCTATCACCTGCACGCCTATTACGGTGGTGTGTCGCCGCAGTTCAAGGTCGGCGACTCGTGGACCTACAAGCCGATGGCGTTCTGGAATACGGCGCCGGATTCACTGACGGTCTTCAACGATCGCAACTCGAACGGCGATTGGCAGATCGAGGTCCATGACACGTGGCCGTCCGACAATCCGACCGATCCTGCGTCGCCGTCGTTCTGCTACTTCCGATCCTGGGCACTTCTCTTCAATTCGGGCCTGATCGGTACGATCGATGAACAGGGTCTCTTCAAGGGACTGTTCGCCGGCACCGGACGCGTCCAGGC